>DBFRXD010000099.1:0-3924 GCA_048502435.1 Collinsella aerofaciens | reverse complement strand
AGCTTGACGAAAATTGTGGAGACCGGGACCCCACACAAAAAGTGCCGCCCCAAAGGGGCGGCACACAAACCAATCTATTAGCCAAAACTCGTTGGCAAGCCCGCGTCGTCAGACCCGCGGCGCATGCCTTTGCCTCGCGTGACTCTGCGAAGCCGTGAGCGAGAGGGAAAGGGATGCGCCGCGGGTCTGACGTCCGGAGCGGTGAAACCAGCAGTTGCCCTGCGCTCCGTGGTCGGTGAGGACAGACTACATGCCCGCGAGACCGCGGGCGGCGGTGGCGCACATAAACGCCAAGGCTAAAATCACGAGCGAGCCCGCAATGTCTGCCAGCACGCCCATTGCACGACGCTCAAACAACCAGCTCTCAAAGTGCGGGGCGACGTTGCGCCAAACACGCCACAGCAAGATGCCCATACCGATGACGCCTGGGATATTGAGCAGTAGGATCTCGGAGCACAAAAGACCGATCAGGTTGCCGGCGGCAAAACCAGCGTCGCCCTCGCAGTATTTGCGATAAATCATGTACAACATGTACGCCACAAACGGCTGCAGGCACGCAGAGATAAACGTAACCACCATCGAGGGGTCCTGAGAAAAGACATCGGTGAGTTTATCGACACTCGTGGCATCTTTCGAAGCCAAGAACAAGCCAATGACCACCACGGGCACCACGCCCAAGATAACCTCGACCAGAGTAAACAACTTAGCAGTCAGATCCTCGCTAGCCGTATTGAGGTGAGGCGCCCACTCAGGATGAGCATGCGCGCCAACCTTCTTGTCCTTCTCGACACGATCGACCTTTTTACCCTCGGCAACCCGACGACCAGGATCCTTGCGAGTTCCCGCCGCAGCAACCCGAGCCCGAGACTTCTTGCCCATAAAAAACACCCCCTCAGGTAGTAGATAAACTAAAAGTCGCCACCCAGTGTACCCCCTAAACAACGGCGCCGCCCCAACCCGGAGCAAGCCCCGTCAACCAAATAACCGAACCATCAACCAAATGGCCGCAACCCAATCCCTATACAAAACGTGCCGCCCAAAAGGGGCGGCACACAAACTTCTAATCAGCTTTTCTGTAGCGAGCACGCGACGACCCAAAGCGGGCCGGGAGGGCGGGATTACCTTCCCTCAACGCGACCCTGCGGAGCCGTGAGCGGGGAGGGAAGGTAATCCCGCCCTCCCGGCCCAGCTCATGCCAGCGCCACGCGCTAGTAGTTCACCACCTGCTCCTCAAAGTACGCCTTCGGGTGGTTACACACCGGGCACACCTCAGGCGCCTCGGCACCAACGTGCAGGTGCCCGCAGTTCAGGCACTTCCATACCTTCACGCCCTCACGCTCAAACACCTCGCCCGACTCGATGCGCTCGACGAGTTTGTTGTAGCGCTCCTCGTGGGCCTTCTCGACGGCGGCGACGCCACGGAACTTCTCGGCGATCTCGACAAAGCCCTCCTCCTCGGCGGTCTTGGCGAACTCGTCGTACATCGTGGTCCACTCGTAGTTCTCGCCCGCAGCGGCGTCGCGCAGGTTGTCCAGAGTGCCCGGAACGGCGCCGTCGTGCAGATACTTAAACCACAGCTTGGCGTGCTCGGACTCGTTGCCCGCCGTCTCGGCAAAAATATTCGAGATCTGAACGTAGCCGTCCTTTTTGGCCTTGGATGCATAGTAGCGATACTTGGTGTGTGCCTGGGACTCACCGGCAAAAGCGGTCTCGAGGTTCTTCTTGGTTTGGGAATTCTCAAAATCCATAGGTGTACTTCCCTTCAACGCATGCCGCCCACAGACTTTGAGCGGCCTTGCTTTAAGGATGCCCTCATGCCGAGAATTTAAACCTTACAATCCCGTTCTTCAGATTCGAGTGAGCTACACACTCAGCCAACGATCGCCCTCGGAGCCGCAAAAGCCCTCGCGCTCCAGATCGGCAAGAATGCTTGCGACCAGCTCGCGCTCGACCGGCTCTCGGCCGGCTGCCGTCTCCATCTCGTTAACGCCTGCAACGGCTTCATCGAGCGTAATACCTGCCGGTTGCCCATCGCGCGCCGCCAGCAGCATGCGCACAATGTGGGCGCGCTTTTGGCGACGCGAGCCCTCAAACTTGGACTGACGACTATAGCCCGCCGACCGCCTGGACGGATTGGGCAGCGTCTTTTTAAGATACGCGCCGTAATCCAGCAACGCGTAATACCATGCGCGCGGCGTGTCGGCATCGTCTTGAGGCACGGCAAAGGGCGCAATCTCATCCGCCGCCGCACCAGGGGCCGCCGGACAGGCGGCTTGAATCAGCGGCACCAGCTCGCGATCGGGAACGGCCGGCACATCGGGAAAGAAATGATGCAAAAAGACCGTGCGCACATTGGTCTCTAGATACACGCCTGGAAGATCAAACGCAAACGAACGGATGCCCTGCGCCGTTGCCGGACCAATGCCGGGCAGAGCGACCAAGTCACGCGTCTCACGCGGAAACTCCCCGTCCCAGTCCTCTACAACGCGCTGAGCGGCCCCATGAAGCGCCAGAGCGCGTCGGTTGTAGCCCATGCCCTGCCAAGCGTCCAAAACATCGGAAGGCGCGGCCTGGGCAAGCGCCTGCACAGTCGGAAAACGATCGAGCCACACCGGCATGCGCGCCTCCACACGCGGCACCTGCGTTTGCTGCAGCATGACCTCAGAAAGCCAAATGATGTACGGATCGCGTGTGCGGCGCCACGGAAGGTCGCGATAACGCAGGACCCCTTCCGAACGAATCATCGAACGAAAGGGGTCCTGAATCATGGCTATGCTCCTTATGCGGCGCTATTCCTCCCGGTAAGCGCACGCGCAGGTGGCGTACTCGGGAAACGCTTCGCGGTCGGCGAACTTGGGATCGACGGCCGGGAACTGGCGGTGAGCGACGATGTCGCCGAGCGAAACGGAATCGAGGTAGTCGCGCATCAACGCCTGGGCTCCGGCCCACAGGGGATGATAGCAGCACGCGCCCATGCGCGCACAGTCACCATCGGGCGCGGTGCAATCGTTCATAACCATAGGACCCTGAACGGCCTCGACGACCTGGCGGATAGTGACGTCGTCCGGACTGACCTTGAGACGCATGCCACCGTGGACGCCACGCAGGCTCTCCACAATACCGGCCTGGACCAAACCGTGCTGAATCGAGCGGGCAAACGAATACGGGACATTGACCTCTTCGGCAGCGGTGCGAACAGAAAGCAAACGCTCCGGATCCTCGGCAAGCATCGCCAGCATGCGAAGGGCGTAATCAGTCTTCCTCGATATGTCCATTTTTCCCCTTTCAAGGAATACGAACAGCTCGAACGAGCTCCGGGGCCGAGCTTGTGTCGAGACGCTAAATGACCGCCAGGACATCCAAATGGTAAATCGGATATCCACTGAGTGCCGCGCTTGGAGCGAAATGCATCAGATGCGGCGCACAGTGCAATTTAGTATAACCTAACCCCCTGTCTCGTAGAACAGGTGTTGCGCAACAAAGCTGTTGTTCAGACAGATATACTCATTAGATTTTACTTGCGTTCCCGAAGGCGCGGGGGTTCTGGGCGAAGATGCACCAGGGCGATCGTTCTATCAAAACAAAGTGCATCAAACGCAAAAAACCACGTCCGAAGACGTGGCTTTAATTGCGTTGGCGGGAAGTACGGGGCTCGAACCCGCGACCTCCGACGTGACAGGCCGGCGCTCTAACCAAACTGAGCTAACTCCCCAGGCAGACGTTCGCGTTTGTTTCCGCTCGCGTGCGCTGCGGGGATTAGTATACACAGAAGTCTGTCCGGCGCGCAACAACTTTTTTGAAAAATTTTTTGGGGCCATCCGGGAGGGCTTCCGGGGCGGAGGGCGGGGGTTAAGTTTGCTGCTCTACAGTCCTGCGCAAGACGGAAAGCACATTAAGTGCTTTCCTTTGCGTGCGGAACTCGCG
>DBFRXD010000098.1:0-4132 GCA_048502435.1 Collinsella aerofaciens | reverse complement strand
CTGTTGTTACTTTTCAGAACGTCCTCGGACATGTCGGAAGTCCCGCTGCGCGCTGCGCGCTGCGGGGCTTCCTCCGTCCTGCGGGATGTTCTGAAAAGTAACAACAGGGCGGGCCCTGCGGTAACTCGGCAGGGGGAGCGCGATTCCTTGATCGCTCACTTAATCTAATGGGAAAGATAGCGAGGCCGGAGCTTTAGCTCCGGCCTTCTTATATAAGGGCTCGGCTTTGCCGAGCCACCAAATTTGCATCAGCCCCCAGAACATGTTTGAGAACTGTGCCTGAAGCATGTGCCCCTAGGGCAGGAATGAGGTTGCTTTCCAACGCATTCCGCAGGGGGCGGCATTATTTTGTAGCGCGAAGCGCAAATCAAAATAATGCCGCATGCCCGAGGACGCGTTGGAAAGCAACCTCATTCCTGCCCGAACAGGTCAGTCTACCTGCGCATTTATAAATTCGTAAACTTTTTTGAAAAAAGTGCTTGCACAGTTCTCGAATCATAGGTTATTATCTTCCTCGTTGAACGCGCGGGTCCAACAAAACGAACTGCGAATCAACAACATAGCATGTCGGAGTGGCGGAATTGGCAGACGCGCTAGCTTGAGGTGCTAGTGACCGCTTTTTGGTCATGCGGGTTCAAGTCCCGCCTCCGACACCATCGCATTTGAGAAGCCTCTTCGGAGGCTTTTTTGTTACCGATAGACGGTGGGGTCCACGATGGAAACGCTTGAACGCAACGAGTGGGCAGACGTTGCCCAACTAGTCGAGATCACGAGCGATGCTGTCATCATCTGCGAGCTCGACGGAACCATTCTGCATGTGAATAATCGCTTACTTGGTTTGATGTGCGAGGAACGCGCCGACGTCATTGGTGGAGATGTTAAAGACGTCCTGTACTCGTCCGCTTTTGAACGTGCGACGGAACATCGTCTGCCATTTGAAACTGATGGCTCCGAGAACGAACTGATGCTCAAGCTGAGCGACGGCTCCTTTATCCCCGTCTTGGTTCGTGCGGGCTCCGTAACGCCTCCACGCATCTTTGGGCGCCGCGCGCCACGTGTCCTGGTGGCGCTCCATAGCATCGAAGAACAGTATTCGCACGACCGTCAGCTCAAGCGTGCTCTTTCGGAGCTTAGAGTGGCTAACAAGCGCCTCTCTGGCACGCTCTCGGTCATTATGAGTACCGTGGGCTCCGATGAGCTGCCCAGCCTACTTGATACCGTTTTGAACCAGCTTGTAGGAACGCTCGATGCTTCGGGTGCTGCTATCTATTTTTCTGAGAGCGGCGGTTTTAAACTTCGCGGTGTTTCCAAGGAGCTGTACGACAGCTACCTGCCTGAGTTTTTGCCGTATGGCGCTGGCATTCCGACGTATGTTCTTCGTGAGTCGCGTGCCTGTCGCTTGTCGATTCAACAGGACCTTAAGGGTGATAAGGCCGCCTCCGGTATGTTTATGGACCTGGACAATCGTTCTAAGCACCTGTTGCGTATGCAGGATATGCCTCCGTACCGCAGCGAGATCTGTCTTCCCGTTTTTTACGGTACGCAGATCCTTGGCGTGCTGGAAGTTGGTTGGAAACGCCCTCAGGCACCGCTTGCCTATGACGTTAATGTGCTCGAGGTCATTTGCGATTACCTGTCTATCCAACTGGTCGGCATGGCATCGAGTCTTCGCTCTCGTCGCACGGCCGAGCTTGGCCGCTCGCTCAATGTCTTACGTGATGAGTTGTTTACCTTTCTAGACGATTCCGTCGCGGCTACCCAGGCGGTATCGTCCGAGATCTGCAATATGCTCAACTGCCATTTTTGCCCTGTTGAGTATGACGTCAGTCTGGATTCCTACGTCATAGATTTTGAAGGCGGCAGTCGCGTTGCTTTGCCGGACGATCCCGAGAAGCTTTTCTTTTCCACGACGGCGCCAGCGGCACGTCTGGGGGCTGGCCCTGATGGCTTTGAGGCATCTGTTTTGGGCGGTACGAGTGCCGAGGACCTTAAACACGTCCGTATAACTCGCGTTGACGAATCGATGCCTATGGGAGGCTGGCTTAGGGCGCATGGTCTGCCTTGTCAAGGTCTCTACGTCGACTCCGGCATCGAGGCGGGGCGACCACGCTCTAAGGGTGATGGCAAGCACAGTAACGACGCAATTGTTCCTGCTTCTGTTGCGAAGAGCCCGACGACGCGCGCGCTACTGCTTCGTGATGGCAGCCAAGAGCCGATTGATGACCTTGAATATGACTACTTGGTGCACTTGGCGCATGACTTTGAACTGATCTACGAAGGTGAATCTCAAAAGCGCGAGGAGCGTCATATCGCTCAGACCCTTCAGATCGGCATGAGAAATTCCCTGGGGGATGTTCCGGGTATCGCAACCGATTCGGTGTACCTGTCGGCCACGAACTCGGCGTTGGTCGGCGGCGATTTCTATACGCTCATCCGTCTTCCCGACGACTGCGCCGTCATGATTCTGGGTGATGTGTCTGGCAAAGGCATTGAGGCCGCATCGATGTCCGCGCTCGTCAAGACGGCCCTGACGGCATATGCGTGGGAGGGCGCTGGACCGGCCCGCATGGCACGCTCCCTTAACAGTATGCTCATGGGCTTTTCGAGGGTCGAGACGTTCGTGACAGCCTTTATCGCCAAGATTGACCTTAAAGCCGGACGCGCAACGTATTGTTCGGCGGGCCATCCTCCGACCATGGTCATCAGGCCAGAGTCGATGCCACTGGGTGGCGGCGAGGCTCGTGGGGGAGAGGTCGAGCTACTTGGATGCCAATCGGGTGTAATCGGTGCCTTTGAGAGTATGGTGTACGAGACAGGCGTGTTTACGTTCGCCCCCGGCGACATGCTCTTCATGTATACGGATGGAACGATTGAGGCCCGCGACCGCACCGGAGCGTTCTTTGGCGAGCAGCGCTTGCGCGATCTTCTGCTTTCTGTTTCGGGGGAGGGCGTGTCGGGCATTTGCGGCAAGGTCTTGGGCGAGCTTGACCGATTTACCGAATCGGCGCTGGACGATGACATTGCATTGGTGTCCCTTGAGTTTTTACGGGGTCGTTCATAGACGGCGCTGAACGGGCTGAATCCGCACGGTTGGGGAAACGAATGCATCGAGTGGGCTTTTTTGGGGAACCATGGTCGTATGAATGAGTGGAATGACATAGCGGTTTTGACGCCACCAGGCGATATCGACATCGCCACGGTGCCTGCGCTGCGTCGGCGGTTGGATGCTTTGATTGGCCGCGGCGTGCGTCGTGTTGTCATCAACTGTCAGGCTGTTAGCTTTATCGATTCGACGGGCTTGGCATTCCTGCTTACGCGCGCTCGTGAGCTCATGAGGCGAGAAGGCCTGCTTTCGCTCGTCAATGCATCAGGTGAAGTTGTTCGCTTTTTGGAGATTGCTCGTCTTGTCGATATCCTTCATGTCGCGGGGCCGGCACGGGAGTCTATTCCCGCCATTCCGGTGGGGGAGCTGCCTCGCTGGAGTAAGAGCGTCGAGGTCCGTCAGGGTATCGAGAATCTTCCATACTACCGACATCGCATCGCCGAACTCCTTGAATCGCTTCCGTTGCGCCGTGACGAGCGCTACGATGTCGCATTGGCGTCGGGGGAGGCGCTGGGTAATGCCTATGACCATGCGGGCGGTATCGGGTGCGTCCTGACGGTTCAGGCCTATGGCGATCGCGTTGTGGTTGAGGTGCTTGATCGAGGTGCCGGCTATTCTATCGATGAAACGAGCGAGCCGGTTGCATCTGAGGAACGCGGCCGTGGTATCAAGCTTATGCGTATGCTCGTCGATAACGTGGAGGTTGCTCGTCGTACGGACGGCGCCGGCACGCGCGTGCAGATGGTGAAGCTGTTTAGCGGAGCGCTGGAATCGTGTGCCTAGCCAATCGCTTTAGCGCGTTTGGCTATTAAGAACATGCGGCAGACAAGTTTTTTGAAAAAAGTACTTGCGTCTTTTGGACAACTCGCGTAAATTAATAACCCGCAAGCGGACATGGCTCAGTTGGTAGAGCACAACCTTGCCAAGGTTGGGGTCGCGGGTTCGAGCCCCGTTGTCCGCTCCAACTATCTTACGCGGTTCTAACGAACCGCGTTTTTTGTTGACGCTGCGCGGGCCCCGGGCACCCCA
>DBFRXD010000097.1:0-21052 GCA_048502435.1 Collinsella aerofaciens | reverse complement strand
GGGCCTGGACTGGGACGAGGGTCCCGAGGTGGGCGGCGATTTTGGCCCCTACGCCCAGACCGAGCGCCTGGACCTGTACAAGCAGGCCGCCCAGAAGCTTTGGGACGAGGGCAAGGCCTATCCCTGCTTCTGCACCAAGGAGCAGCTCGAAGCCGACCGCAAGGCCGCGCAGGAGCGCAAGGACCCCTTCCAGGGCTATCAGCGCCGTTGCCGCGATCTTGATCCCGAGGAGGCCCGCCGTCGCATCGAGGCCGGCGAGTCCTACGTCCTTCGCATCAAGGTGCCCGAGGACCGCGGCGACGTCGTCATCCACGACGCCGTCCACGGCGAGGTAACCTTCGACGCTAAGGAGCTTGACGACTTTGTCATCTTCCGTTCCGACGGCACGCCCACGTACAACTTCGCGACCGTCGTCGATGACGCCATGATGAAGATCACTCACGTCATCCGCGGCGACGACCACCTGTCCAACACCCCGCGTCAAGTCATGGTCTACGAGGCCCTCGGCGCGCCCGTGCCTACGTTCGCCCACATCTCCATGATCTTGGGTGCCGACGGCAAGAAGCTCTCCAAGCGCCACGGCGCCACCTCGGTGGAGGAGTACCGCGACGCCGGCTACCTGTCCGACGCCTTCGTCAACTACTTGGCACTGCTCGGCTGGTCGCTCGACGGCGAGACCACGATCATCCCGCGCGATGTCCTGGCCAGCAAGTTCTCGCTCGACCGCATCTCCAAGAACCCGGCGACCTTCGACCCCAAGAAGCTCGACTGGGTCAATGCCGAGTACATCAACGGCATGTCCGATGCTCAGTTTGCCGACGAGATCATGGTCCCCGAGCTGCACGAGGCGGGTCTCATCGAGGGTAACGTCGAGTACGGCGAGGATTGGATCGACGCGCTTGCCGACATCGTCAAGCCGCGCACCAAGATGCCGGCCGACGCCGTGACCGTCGCCGCTCCCATTTTCGCTACGGCCGAGACGCTCGAGTATGACGAGAAATCCGTCAACAAGGGCCTGGCCAAGGAGGGCATGGGTGCCATTCTTGATGCCGCCAAGGCCGCGCTCGAGGGTGTGAACGAGTGGACGGCTGCCAACATCGACGCCGCGCTTGAGCCGCTGCCCGAGCAGATGGACCTCAAGAAGCGCGTGGTGTTCCAGGCCGTGCGCGTCGCCGTCTGCGGCAACATGGTGAGCCCTCCGCTGGGCGAGACCATGGCGCTCGTCGGCCGCGACGACTGCCTGGCGCGCATCGACCGCGCCCGCACGATGGCGCTTTAATCGCTGCGCAAACGTTTGTATCCGAGCCCCGTTCACCCTGAGCGGGGTTCTTGTTTCTGTAGACGAATGGGATGGGAGGTGCTGGGGCCATGGCCGAGCAACTTTCGCTGTTTGGTTCGCCGGATCCGGAGGAGACTCCGGCCAAGCCTGAGTTCGCACCTGAACCCGTCGCCGCCTATGCGAGCGTAGTCCTCGACATTCCCACACGTGCGCTGTCCGAGCCGTTTGCTTACGGCATTCCCCGGTCCCTTGCCAACGAGGCGCAGATCGGATCCACGGTCCTGGTCCACTTTGGTAACCGTGCCGCCGCGGGCTATATCGTCGACATTGCGCCTGAGCTGGACGACCTGCAGGGCAACAGCGCTCTCGATCCCGCGCGCATCAAGCCTATCGAAGCTATCCTCAGCAAACCGCTCTTTACCGCAGAGGCCGCCCGTATCGTGCGCTGGATGAGCCGCGAGTACGTCGCGACGCTTTCCGAGTGCCTGCGCCTGTTCTTGCCTCCGGGCGGAAGCCCGCGCGTGGTCAAGGGCGACGACGGCGTGTGGGCCGTTGAGCGCCCCGCCGTCAAACCCATCCAAAACCGCTGGGTCATGCTCACGCCCGAGGGCTTCGACTATACGCCTCCCAAAACGGCGGTCCGCCAGCGTCAGCTCATCGAGGCACTCCAGTGCGGACCGGTCACAACGCGCGACCTCAACCTGCTCTACAACAGCATGTCGGCGACCATCAAGGCGCTCGAAAAACGTGGTGTCGTCGTGGTGGAGGAGCGTCGCGCCTGGCGTGGCTGCAGCGAGCAGACCACGCTGTCCTCGGCAAGCGGTAAGGCACCAGTCGCGCTCACGAACGGCCAGCAGCAGGCGCTCGCGCAGATTGAGCGCGCTCGTCTGGACGCTCATGGCGACGTGGTGTTGGTCGACGGCGTCACCGGCTCCGGCAAAACCGAGGTTTACCTCTCGGCGATTGAGCGCGTGCTGGCGGCCGGCCGTTCGGCCTGCGTGCTGGTGCCCGAGATCTCGCTGACGGCCCAGACTGTCGGCCGCTTCCGCTCGCGCTTTGGCGAGACGGTCGCCGTGTTCCATTCGCGTCTTTCTGCGGGCGAGCGCCTGGACCAGTGGGATATGGTTGCCAGCGGTGCGGCCCGCGTGGTCGTTGGCGCGCGTTCGGCGCTCTTCTGCCCGCTCACCGACCTGGGTCTCATCATCATCGACGAGGAACACGAGACCAGTTACAAGCAGGGTTCTAGCCCGCGCTACCATGCGCGCGAGGTGGCGGCCGAGATGGCGCGTCGCTTTTGTTGCCCACTCGTGTTGGGCTCGGCCACGCCTTCTGCCGAGGCCCTCGACCGCTGTCGCCGCGGCACGTATAACGGTGCCACCTGGACGCGCGTCGAGATGCCCGAGCGCCCGGGGCACGCCGTGCTGCCCACGGTCCGCATTGCCGACCTGCGCCGCGAGTTCTCGCACGGCAGCCGCTCCATGTTCTCAAAACCGCTGATGGAAGGCTTGGAACGCGTGGTCGAGCGCCGCGAGAAGGCAGTGCTACTACATAACCGCCGCGGCTTTGCGCCGTTCCTGATGTGCCGCGAGTGCGGCTGCGTCCCCACCTGCAACCACTGCTCCACCGCGCTTACGTATCACGAGCGTACGCACACGCTGCAGTGTCACACATGCGGTTCGTCTTGGCGCGTGCAGCCCTATCCCGCGCCCACAAGCCGTTGCCCCAAATGTGGAAGTCGCTACCTGGCAAAAATGGGTCTGGGCACGCAGCAGATCGAGGACGCACTGCACCAGATGCTTCCCGAGGACGTCGCCATTATTCGCATGGATGCCGATTCCACGCGCGGAAAGGACGCACACAAAAAGCTGCTTGAGCAGTTCGATGCCGCCGATTGCGCGGTGCTGCTGGGCACCCAAATGATCGCAAAGGGCCTCGACTTTCCCGAGGTCACGCTCGTGGGCGTGGTCAATGCCGACTTCGCCCTCAAGCTGCCGGACTTCCGCGCAGGGGAGCGCGCCTACGATCTGCTGGAGCAAGTCGCCGGCCGTGCCGGTCGTGGTGATCGCCCCGGCGAGGTCATCATCCAGACCTACCTGCCCGAGGACCCGGTCATTCGCGCCGTCGCTGAGCATGACCGTTCGATCTTTACCGACTACGACCTGGACCAGCGCCGCAACGCGCTGTACCCGCCGTTCGTTCGCCTGGTCAACATCTTGGTGTGGTCGGCGAACCGAGACGAAGCGCAAGACTACATCGGTCGCATCGCGAAACTCCTCAAGCGCCGCTGGCATGCCGCCGCGCCCGACTTTTTGCGGGCGGGGAGTGCCGTGCCGCAGGTGCTGGGCCCGGCTTCGTGTGTAATCGAGAGAGCCAAGGACCGTTATCGCTTCCACCTGCTTGTGAAGTCGCCCGTAGGGTACCATGTCTCTGATGATATCGACGCCTGCCTCAAAGAGGTGGGCTCCGTGCGCGGCGTGAGCGTGAGCGTTGACGTCGACGCCTATGATCTGATGTAACAACCCGAAAGGATGGCCATGGAAGCCAACGGAATCGTACTGTCGCCCGACCCTCGTCTGCGCCAGGAGTGCGCCGTCATCGAGGAGATCACCCCGGCAATCGAAGCGCTTGCCGAGAAGATGAAGAAGATGATGTTTGAGAACGGCGGCTGCGGCCTGGCTGCCCCGCAGATCGGCGAGCTCATTCAGCTCGTCACTATCGACTGCGACTACAGCGACAAGAACGACTACGACCCGTACGTGCTCATCAACCCTGTCATTGTTGAGCAGAGCGACCATTTGGTGCCGTTTAGCGAGGGCTGCTTGTCTATCCCCGGCATTAGCTGCGAGATCGAGCGTCCCGACCATGTTGTCGTCGAGGCGTATGACCTGGACGCCAACCTGATTCGCTACGAGGCCTCGGGCGACCTGTTCTGCGTGTGTCTGCAGCATGAGATCGATCACCTGCACGGCAACACCATGTTCGAGCGACTTAAGCCGATGCAGAGGCTCAAGGCCGTCAAGGAGTATCAGGACGCCCTGGCCCGCGGCGCTCGACCGGGCGAAACGGAGTAAGTCCCACCGTCCCCTTCCGCCGCAGGGCCTAGGTTTTTCTCCATGCTCAAACAGTCCTGCTCGCACGAAGAGCACATTAAGTGCTCTTCGGCTCGTGCGGAACTGCGCGTGGAGCAATAACCTAAGCCCTGCGGCGCAAGGGGACTGCGTTTTCGTGCTCCTTTTCGCCCGGGTGCCGTCGGGCCAGGGAAGGGCGTCTTCGCTGATAATTGCTTTGTTGGAAGAGCTGCTTTTATTGCGGCTCTTTCTTTGGTTTTGGGTATATTTGTTCTTGTTGAATTGTTATTGCGGATGGGCTGGGTACTTGGCTTTCCGCTGTTGTTTTTAGCCGTCTCGGCTTTGGTTGAGGGGAGACGTTCTTTATGCGTATTGTGTTTATGGGTACGCCCGATTTTGCGGTGCCTTCGCTGACTTCGCTTGTTGCGGCTGGCAATGAGATTGCACTCGTAATTACTCGTCCCGATGCTGTTCGTGGGCGTGGTAAGAAGCTTGAGCCGTCTCCTGTTAAGGCCAAGGCGCTTGAGCTGGGGTTGCCGGTTGTTGAGGCTAATCGTATGACGCCTGAGGTTGTTGAGGCGCTTCAGGCTGCCCAGGCTGATATTTTCTGTGTGGCTGCCTATGGCTGCATTTTGCCCGATGAGGTGCTGCATATGGCGCCGCTTGGTATTGTGAATGTTCATGCTTCGCTGCTGCCTCGTTGGCGTGGCGCTGCTCCCATTCAGCGTGCCATTCTTGCTGGTGATGAGGTTGCCGGCGTTTCCATTATGCGCATTGGGCATGGCGTGGATACGGGCGCTTATTGTGCGCAGGCCTCGACCTCGGTTGCCGGTAAGCATGCCGAAGCGCTCACGATGGAGCTTGGTGAGCTTGGCGGCAAACTGCTTGCCGATACACTTCCTTCGCTTGCCGATGGTTCGGCGGTTTGGACCGAGCAGGATGAGTCGCTCGTCACTCATGCTGCCAAGATTTCCAAGCTGGAGATGCGTCTGGATCCGCAGATGGCTGCGCTCGATTGCGTGCGTCATGTGCTCGCTTCGTCCGATACCGCGCCTGCTCGTTGCGTGATTGCCGGCAAGACCGTGCGTGTGCTCGATGCTGCGTCGGCTGATGTGTCGCTTGGCGAGGGCGCTGTTGCCGTTCAAGCCAAGCGCGTCTACCTTGGCCTTTCCGATGGCTCGGTTGAGTTGCTCGAGGTTAAGCCAGATGGCAAGCGTGCTATGGCCGCTTCCGCCTGGGCTGCTGGCCTGCAGGGCGCCGATCTTTCGTGGGGTGTTTTGTCATGAGCAAGTTGTCTCCCGCGCGCAAGCTTGCGCTCGATGTGCTGATGGAGGCCGATCGCCGCGGCATGTATGCGCGCGACGTGCTGTCCTCTCGCGCATCGGCCAAGGCTATTGATCAGCGCGATTCCGCTTTTGCCGCCCGCTTGGCGCTTGGTGTGGCCGCCACGCAGGGTATTTTGGACGAGCTGCTCGACCAGTTTCTCGATAAGCCTAAAAAGGTTGCGCCGCGTGTTCGCATGGCGCTTCGTATCTCGGCCTTCGAGATGCTCTATCTGCATACGCCTGGCCGCGTCGCCGTAAGTCAGGGTGTTGAGCTGGTTCGCTGCGGCGCTAAGTCCGCCGCTGGCTTGGCCAATGCTGTACTGCATAAGGTTGCGGACAATGTTGAGGACTTTGCTACGGCATCCGATGTGGATGAGTCTGAGCGACGCTTGGTCCGTCTGTCGCGCCTGATGGGTCTGCCGCGTTGGCTGTGCGCTCATATTATGGCTTCGTTTGACACGCCTGAGGGTGCTCTTAACTTTGCCGGCAATCTGGCCCCCGCGCCGCTGGCCCTGCATGAGAACGCCTTTGCGACCAAGCCCGATCCGTATATCTCGCAGCTCGTCGCGCCTGTCTTCCCGGGCTGCCATGCCCCGGTTGATGCCCAGGTTACCGTTGCTTCGGGTGTGTTTGAGCGTGCTGCCGCGGTGGCATCTGATCTCAACGCGCAGCTTATCGCCACAGCTGCCACGCGCCCTGGTAGCTGCCTTGAGATTGGTGCCGGTCGTGGCACCAAGACTTATGTGATGATGTGTCAGGCCAAGCGTGCGGGCTATGAGCGTCAGCATACGGCGCTCGATCTGCATGATCGCAAGTGCGATCTGAATCTCGCTCGCCTGCATAAGGCCGGTATTCAGGGCGTTCGTACGGTTTCGGGTGATGCTTGCGAGCTTGATGAAGTCCTGACGTCTTTTGATGCCATGCTTGGCGAGCCGGTTAAGTTCGACACGGTCTTTATCGATGCGCCGTGCTCGGGCACCGGCACCATGCGCCGTCATCCCGAGATTCCTTGGCGACTGACCGAAAAGGATGTGACGGTTGATCTGCCCAAACTGCAGCTGACGATGCTCAAGGAAGCCGCCGCGTGCGTGGCTGCCGGCGGCGAGCTCATCTATGCGACGTGCTCCGTCTTCGACGAGGAGAACACGCAGGTGGTGGACGCGTTCCTTGCTTCTCCCGAGGGTGCCGGCTTTAGCGTGTCGCCGCTCTCCGAGGCACAGATTCTGCAACTTCCCGAGTTCGATCAGGCCAAGAAGCTCGTATCCGTACGCCAGAACGATCGAGGCCTCTTCCAAAGCGTGCCGGTAAACGCCGACTCCTACGACGGCCACTTCTGCGCCAGACTGGTCCACAAGTAATACGGGCCCAAGGGTAGTTAATTTGGGACGGGGCTTTTTTAACTACCCTGCAGGCCGGGTAGTTAAAAAAGCCCCGTCCCAAATTAGCTACCCTTAGCGCAAAGAATTAGCCCCGCGATCGGTGTTGATCGCGGGGCCGCGTTGTTTCTAGTGGCTATGCGGGCAGTTGGCGCAGCAGCCGCTGGTGGCGCTGGTGCTGGAGCCGCCGCTTCGTTGATCGGTGTTGTAGAAACCGCTGCCCTCAAATTTAATGCCGCTGGCCGAGAACGTTTTGGCCGCCGGGGCACCGCAGCTGGGGCACACGACCTCGGGAGTCTCGGACATGGGATGCTCAACCTCAAACACGTTGCCGCAGCTCGAGCACTTGTAATCGTAGCGCGCCATAATACTTCCTTTTCAGCACAAAGCGGGCAGATTACTCTGCCCGCAAAAATTCAAACGTCTGTAACTGTACCCTATATCGGGGGTTTTATCACGCTTCGCCCCAGAATCTATGGTTGTTGCGCAGGAGCTGTGCGGTTTTGTTCTCGGCGGCTGCAATGTCAGCCTCGTCAGCCTGCCAGGTCCAGTTACCAGTGGCCACGCCCGGAACGT
The DNA here is from genome assembly GCA_048502435.1 of Collinsella aerofaciens. GTDB lineage: Bacteria > Actinomycetota > Coriobacteriia > Coriobacteriales > Coriobacteriaceae > Collinsella > Collinsella aerofaciens_CL. The sequence continues at coordinate 13,428 of DBFRXD010000097.1, read as the reverse complement.
TCATGTGCGCGTCGTCGCCAAGCCCCAGGACATCCTGCAGCGGCATCATCACCAGGGGAGCGTCGCTTGCCAACGCGTCGCTCATCAGCTTGGCCGCCACCTCAACACCGCTCGGTTCATCGCCGCCCGCAAAGGAACGCGTACACCAGCCGGCCAGCGTCGACGTATCGTGCGTTGAGGTGTACAGGATCTTTCCTGGCGTGGGGTGCACGCCGCAACGGACGTCGTAATCGCTAAACTCCAGCACGTCCATGCCGGGGAAACCGCAGGTCGAAGCCATGGCGCGAACACCGGGCGTCAAATAGCCTAGGTCCTCGGCAATAAAGTTGAGCGGACCCAGCTCGTCGTAGGCGGTCTGGAACAGGTCCTTGCCCGGGCCAGCCAGCCAGCGGCCATCGGCACAGGCCTTGCCGGCGGGGATGCTAAAGTAGCTGTGGAAGCCCAGGAAGTGGTCCAGGCGCACGCGGTCGTAGAGCGAAAATGCACGACGCAGGCGATCCATCCACCAGCGATAGCCGTTCTCCTTCATGTGATCCCAGCGGAAGGTGGGGTTTCCCCACACCTGGCCCTCGGGCGCAAAGTTGTCGGGCGGCGCACCGGAGATCTCGATTGCCTTGCCAGTGTCGGATAGCCAGAAGTTATCGGGCTCGCTCCACGCATCGGCCGAATCGTCCGAGACATACATGGGGATATCGCCGATGACCTCGATGCCCTTCTTGTGCGCATAGTTCATAAGCTCGCACCAGGCCAGGTCAAAGCGGTACTGCATGTACGCCTGAAGCTCGGCCTCGTCGTGGAAGCGCTTGTCATCGATCAGGTGCTCGTTGTAGCGCGCGACATCCGCCGGCCAATCGTGGCGCGACAGTCCCTCAAAGTACTTCTTAACGGCCATGTAGACGCAGTATTTCTCGAGCCAATCGGCATTGCGATGCTTAAACGCTGTGTACAGCGGGTCGGCATCCTCGCCGCCGCGGGTCTTCCAGGTCTCAAAGTCGGCGGCCAGCTCCTCGTGGCTTTCGGGCAGCAGGTCGATATTGCCTGCAAAGGCCGAAGGACCGGCGTAAGGGGAGCGGAAGAAGTCCGTGGGGTTGACGGGGAGAACCTGCCAGTAGCGCATGCCCATGGCGGCCAGATGGTCGATAAAACGACGCGTGGGCGCGCCGATCGTACCGGGCTTGCCGTCGTCGGTCGGCACCGATGTGATATGGCACACAACACCCGCACCGTGATCGAGCGGCTCCTGCAGGCGCTGCTCGGCATGGTGATAGATGATCGACGAGCCCAGCGGATACAGATCGAGCGTGACCGTACCGTTGTGGATCTCGCACTCGTGACCACTAATCACATCGCTCGCGCATTCGCCGAGCGCCGGAATCGTCACGCGGTGTGAATTGCGCAGGCTGCGGTTGATGATGACGGTCGCGGACTCGCCGTCGTTACCGGTGCGGTTGTAGGCCAGCACTTCGTCATTGAGCGCGAAGGCCTTGATTTCGCCGTCGATCATAAACGGCAGCGCGCGGCGTACAGCAGATGCGTTCTTGACGATCGCAAACGTATCGAAGTCGTGCAGGTCTTCCTTGGTCGGCATGGTGCGACGATTGCCCGGATCGGTGAGACCCTCCAAGCCGTACTCGTCGCCATAATAGATCGAGGGAACGCCCGGGAACGTCATCTGCATGAGCGTCGCGAGCCAAAAACGGCTCTTGGCCAGGCCCATCGCGTTCTCGTCCAGACGCCATTTGCTGCGCTCGCACTCGGGCAGCTGCGACTCGTCGGGACCTCCGCCGAGCACCGAGATAATGCGCGGACGGTCGTGACTCGAAAGCAGATTGAGTGCGCATGACAGGGCCTCACGCGGATAGTTCTCGCGCAGGGTCTCGATATCCTCGGCAGCTTGGTAGGCGTTTTTGTAGCCCATCAAAAAGCCGATGACCATGTCGCGGAAGGGATAATCCATAGCAGAGTCCAGCTCGGACCCCTGTAGGTAGCGGCGCAGATGGCCGTAGCTGATCTTGTTGGAGGCGTCTTCCCAGACCTCACCGAGTAACAGTGCGTCAGGCTTTTCGGCGAGCACGGCCTTTTTGATCTCGGCCAGGAAGTCATCGGAAAGCTCGTCAGCCACATCCAAGCGCCAGCCGTGAGCGCCGGCACGCAGCCATTTGCGGATCACGCCGTCCTTGCCCAAGAGCCGCTCGCGTACCAGTTCGGAGCTCTCATTGATGGCGGGCATATTGCCCACGCCCCACCAACAGTCGTATGAGCCGTCCTCGTGGAAATAAAACGCATCGCGCCACGGCGAATCCTCGCTCTGCCACGCGCCCACGCCGGGGTAGTTGCCGTAGCGGTTGAAGTAGATCGAATCGTCGCCCGTGTGGTTGAACACACCGTCCAGAATGATGGAAATGCCCAGCTTCTCGGCCGCCTCGCACAGCTCGGTAAAGTCCTGCTCGGTGCCCAGAATCGGATCGATCTTGGTGTAATCGGCGGTGTCGTAGCGGTGGTTGCTCGCGGCTTCAAAAATGGGGTTGAGGTAGATGGCTGTAAAGCCCAGCTCGGCGATGCGAGGCAGGTCTTCCTGGATACCCTTGAGCGATCCGCCGTAGAAGTCCCAGGTCTTGATGGAGCCGTCCTCGGCGCGCTCGTACACAGGCGGTTCGTTCCAGTCCTCGACCATGCGGCGCTGAATGCCCTTACGCGGTTTTTCGACCTCGGCCAGTGTGCGCTCGCGCCAGTGCTCGTCGCGGGCATAGCGATCGGGGAAGATCTGGTAGACCATACCGCGCTCGTACCAGGTGGGACGGTTCTCACGGTGTTTGTAGACGGTGACCTGGAATGACGGCACCTCGGCGTAGTTGTAGGTTACGCCTTCGCCGCCGGTGCGTCCTTGCGGTGCGCCCAAGCGGACCTCGGGCTGGCCTTCGATATTGCAGATAAAGCTGTACCAGATAAGACTGGGCTCGGCGCACTCCAGCTCGGCGGTAAAGATGCCGTCGCCCTCGTGCGTCATGGGATACAGAGACTCACCGATCTCATCGACCCAGGTGCGCAGCGTAAGCGTTGCCTGCGCGGGGTCGGCATCCTCCAGAATCACGGAGAGCGAAAGGGTAGTTCCTGTGGTCACAGCGCCAAACGGAGTGCGAAACTGCGGCAGACGGCTGTTGTGTATCAATCTCATAGTACGGTCCAGTTCAATAGAATCATGACCTGCTGGCCATGGGCTTTACGCACAGGATGTAAGTATATCTGTTGCACACAGGCTGTATAAACAACATCCGTTTACCATCGGCGAACGGTTGTCCTAGAAAATCGTTTTACCAACTATCTACAGATAAGGGGCGCCCGGTTGGAGCGCCCCTTGCTAAGGGTTTGATGAGGTTTTGGATCGTCTGTGGACTAGCGGCGCTTGCGGGTGGCCGTTGCCTTGCGGACGGACGTCTTCTTGGTCGGAGCCTTTTCCTCGGCCGGAGCGGCGGGGGAGACCGGGGTCTCTTTGGCGGACTCGGGTTTGGCCTTTACCTCGGTCTTAGGCTCAACTTTGGCAGCAGCGGGCTTGGTCGTGGTCTTTTTGGTCGTCGTCGTGGTGCGCTTGCGCGTGGTGGTCTTGGCGGCCGGCTTGGCTTCGACGGATGCCTCGGCCTTGGTCTCGGCGGGCGTCTCCTCGACTTTGGCGGCCGGCTTTGCGGCTGCCTTGGTCGTGCCGGCCTTCGTGGTCGTTGACTTCTTTGCCGTGGTCTTCTTGGCTGCCGTTGCCTTCTTGGCGGTCGTGGTCTTGGACGCGGTCGACTTCTTGGCAGTGGACTTGGCCGGAGCCTTAGCGGCCGGCTGGGCCTCGGCGGCCTCTGCCTTTACCTCGGGAGCAGCCTCGACATCGGCGGCCTTCTTGGCAGCGGCGGTCGTGCGCTTGCGCGTGGTCGTTGCCTTGGCAGCCGTTGTTTTTGTCGTGGCAGCCTTGGTCGTCGTAGCCTTCTTAGCGGTCGTCTTGCGGGTCGTGGTCTTCTTAACTGCGGGCTTTGCAGCGGGCTTGACTTCGGCCTCTGCCTCAGGAACAACCTCAGCCTTCACCTCAGGCTCGGCCTTTGCGGGCTCAGCCTCAACCGGCATCTCCTCGGTCTTGGGCTTCTCGGCGGCCACCGGCTCAGCTGCAGCCTCAGGCTCGTCGACAACAGCCGCCGGCCTCTCAATCTCCGGATGCATAAAGAAGTACAGGTCCAGATACTTATCGGCCGAGCGCGTCCAGCTAAAGTCCTGGCTCATGGCCTGTGTGACCAGCTGGTTCCAGGCCTCGCGGTTATCCCAGAACAGACGCGCCGCGCGGAACACCGCGTCGCCCATCTCGTCGCCGTTAAAGTTACTAAACGAGAAGCCCGTTCCCTCGCCGGTAAACTCGTTGTACGGGATCACGGTGTCCTTCAGGCCACCGGTCTCGCGCACGATGGGCAGCGTGCCGTAGCGCATGGCGATGATCTGCGACAGGCCGCAGGGCTCAAACTTCGAAGGCATCAGGAACATATCGGCGGCAGCATACATGCGCTGCGACAGCGCCGGATCGAACTCGATGCGTGCGGCCATGGTGCCGGGGTACTTGTCCTGGAAATAGCGTAGACCGTCCTCGTAGTCGCGGTCGCCGGTGCCCAGCACCGCCACCTGCACGCCGCCGGACAGGATGCGGTCGAGCGCGTACATGACCAGATCCATGCCCTTCTGGCGCGTCAGGCGCGTGACCATCACCATGAGCGGACGGTCGTCGCGAACCTCGAGGCCCAGCTCCTCCTGCAGCTTGGCCTTGCACACGGCCTTGCCGGAACGGTCCTCCACGGTGTAGTTGGCGGCAATTCGCTTGTCTGTTGCCGGGTCAAAGCCCGCAACGTCAATGCCGTTCAAAATGCCCTGCAGCGCGTAGGAACGCTCGCGCAGTACGCCGTCCAGGCCCTCGCCAAACTCGGGCGTCTGGATCTCGTTGGCATAGGTGGGGCTCACCGTGGTGATGGCGTCGGCATAGCGCAGGGCGCCCAGCATGTAGTTGATGCTGCAGGCGTCGCAACGCAGCTGCGAGGCGGCCGCCGGAATGTGCGCCACACCAAGGATGTCCTCCATCACGGTGTCGCTAAACTGGCCCTGGAACGCCACGTTGTGGATCGAGAACACGGTCTTGACGCGGTCATACAGCGGCAGGCCCTGGTAGAACTCGCGCAAAAACACGGGCGCCAGCGCCGTCTGCCAGTCGTTGCAGTGCAGGATGTCGCACTCAAAGCCGGCGGGCAGGTGCTGCAGGCTCTCGGTGATGGCCTTGGAGAAGAACGCAAAGCGCTCGCCGTCGTCAAAGAAGCCGTACGGATAGTCGCGCGCGAAGTAGCGCTCGTTGTCGATGAACATATAGGTGACACCGTCGTGCTCGAGCTTCTCGAGTCCGCAGTACTCATTGCGCCAGCCCAGGCTCACGTAAAAGTCGGAGAAGTGCTCCATCTGCGACTTGTACTCGTCCTTGATGGTGGCGTACTTGGGCACCATCACGATTACTTCGGCGCCGGCGCGCACAAGCGCCGCAGGCAGCGAGCCCGCCACGTCGCCCAGGCCACCGGTCTTCACAAACGGTGCGCACTCGGCCGAGGCAAACACGATCTGCATCTTTTTGCTGGAATCAGCCATATTGTCTCCCTGTTGCAATTCGAGAATAGCCGCCTGGCGCAAACCGGGCGGCTATTCTACGTGTTACGAGCGATGTTGCGGTGCCAAAGCTAGCTCGCGTTGGTGATATCAGAAGTTAACGGGGCCTTTCCCAGCACCAGGATGTTCTCGGGCGTGCCGCGAAGCTCGGTGTTGGTGGGAACCACGTTGTTCTTGTCCAGGATTGCATTCTCAACGCGGGCGCCGCTCTTGATGACGCAGCTCTGGTTGATGATCGAATTGGTCACCGAGGCGCCTTCCTCAACCACAACGCCGCGCGACAGGATCGAGTTGCGCACGGTGCCCTTGATGATGCAGCCGGCCGAGATGATCGAGTTGCAGGCGTGGCTGCCGGTCGCATAGCGCGAAGGCGGCACGTCGTGAGCCTTGGTCAGAATCGGGCGCTCGGGGTCAAAGAGCTGGTCGGCCACGGTCTGGTCGAGCAGGTCCATGCTGCGACGATACAGCGACTTCTCGCTAAACACGCCCACGACCTCGCCCTTGTACTCGTAGCTGCACACGTCGATGTTGCCAAAGTCGCCCTGTAGTGCCTCGAGCAGGTCCAGATAGTCGGCGGTCTGGTAGTGGTCGATGATCTCGAGCAGCGTCTCGCGGTTGACGATGCAGCAGTCCATAGACGCGTTGTCGCCATACACGACGCCGGCGCTGACGCCCGTCAGACGGCCGTTCTCGTTGATCTGCAGCTTGGTCTCGTCATCTACGTTGCGCGTGGCCTTGCAGTACACCACGGTCATCTGGGCACCGGAGTTCTCGTGCGCCTCGATGATGGTGTTGAGGTCCATATTAAAGATGATGTTGGTGCCCATCATCACAACATAGGGCTTGTCCGAGCGCTGGAACAGCGTCTTGTTGGAGATGATGTCGCGCAGCAGGAAGCGCATGCCGCCCTTGGTGGTGCCATACGCGTTGCCGGGCACCATGAACAGGCCGCCCTTCTTGCGGTCCAGGCCCCAGTCCTTGCCCGAGCCCACGTGGTCGATCAGGGAACGGTAGTTGCCCGGCATGACGACACCGACGGTCTTGATGCCGGCATTCATCATGTTAGACAGCGGGAAGTCGATCAGGCGGTAGCGACCCAAAAACGGAACGGACGCGATGGGACGGTCCTTGAGCAGCACGCTGCCGTAGGTCGAAGAGTAGTTAGCGGTGATATAACCGATGGCCTTGCGATTGATCATCGGATCATTCCCCCTTCCCGATAACGACGTCATTTCCAACGACGGCCGTATCCTTGGTGGTATCGACAGAGCCGAGCTTCACGCCCTCTTCGACCGTGGAGTTCTCGCCCAAAATAGCGCGGCAGATGTGCGCACCGCTCTTAACGTGCGCACCCGGCAGTAGCACGGAGTCCTCGACCACGGCGCGCTCCTCGATGATGACATCGGTCGAAAGAATCGAGTGGCGAGCAGTGCCGTAGATCTTGCAGCCGTTGGAGACCAGGCAGTCGTCCAGGCGACCATCCGGACCAATGTAGTGCGGCGGACGCGTGGTGATGTTGGACATGATGCGGAAGTGCTTGTCGAACAGGTCGAACTCGGGGTTGTTGCCCAGCAGGTCCATCGAGGTCTCATGGAAGCTGGCAATGGTGCCGACATCCTTCCAAAAGCCGTGGAACTCGTAGCTGTACAGGCGCTTGCCCTCGCCGAGCAGCTTGGGGATGATGTCCTTGCCAAAGTCGTGGCTCGAGCGCTGGTCCAGAGCGTCCTCCTCGAGCGCCTCGATCAGCACATCGGCCGAGAAGATGTAGATGCCCATGGATGCGAGGTTCGAATCGGGCTTATCGGGCTTCTCGGTGAACTTGGTGATGCGACCGTCCTCGGGGTCGGTGGTCAGGATGCCAAAGCGGCTGGCCTCCTCCCACGGCACGGGCATAACGCTCACCGTGAGGTCGGCGTTGTTCTCAATGTGCGTCTTGAGCATCTTGCGGTAGTCCATGCGATACAGGTGATCGCCCGAAAGAATCAGGACGTACTTGGGGTCGTTGGCCTTGATGTAGTCCAGGTTCTGCGTAATGGCGTCGGCCGTGCCCGCATACCAGGCGCCGCCGGTCTGCGTCTCGTACGGCGGCAGGATCGACACACCGCCGTCGCGGCTGTCCAGATCCCACGCCTCGCCGGAGCCCACATAGGCATGCAGCAGGTAGGGGCGGTACTGCGTCAGAACGCCCACCGTGTCGATGCCCGAGTTGGAGCAGTTGGAGAGCGAGAAGTCGATAATGCGGAACTTACCACCAAAGCTAACCGCCGGCTTAGCGATCTTTTGGGTGAGTGCCCCCAATCGGCTGCCCTGTCCTCCTGCGAGGAGCATCGCGATGCATTCTTTCTTACTCATCGATTTCTCCTTCTGTCATCGATGATTCTAACCCATTAGCGGTGGGCACGGCGCCTGGTCGCGCCCACCGAATAATGCCGTGCTGGCATAAGGGAACTCGCGGCCTTTACGCGTGCCAGATCTCGTCGCGGTACTCGCGAATGGTGCGGTCGCTCGAGAACCAGCCCGAGGAGGCGGTGTTGAGCAGCGCCTTGCGGTTCCAGGTCTCCTGGTCGCCATAGCTGCCCGTGAGCTTCTCCCACGCATCCACGTAGCTGCGGAAGTCGGCCATGACCAGGTCGGGGTCGTTGTTGTTCATGAGCTCGTTGTAGATGCTCTCGAAGTTGCCCGAAAGACCCGCAAAGGTATTGTCCTTGAGCTCGTCCATCACGCGGCCCAGGCGCTCACGGTCGCCGTTGAGGGTATCCCACGCAAAGTAGCTGTTCGATGCCCAGAGCTGCTCGACCTCGGGAGCGGTCAGGCCAAAGATGGCCTCGTTCTCGCGTCCGGCCAGGTCGGCAATCTCGATGTTGGCGCCGTCGAGGGTGCCCAGCGTAATGGCGCCGTTCATCATGAGCTTCATGTTGGACGTGCCCGATGCCTCCTTGCCGGCCGTGGAGATCTGCTCCGAGATCTCGGCGGCAGGGTAGATGAGCTGGGCGTTGCTCACACGGAAGTTGGGGATAAAGCAGACCTTCATGACCTCGTTCACGCGCGCGTCGTTGTTGATGACGTCGGCCACGGAGTTAATGAGGCGGATGGTCTCCTTGGCAAAGGTGTAGCTCGAGGCAGCCTTGCCGCTAAAGATAAAGGTCGTCGGCGTCACATGGAAGTTGGGATCGGCGATGCGGCGGTTGTAGATGTCCATCACCTTCATGATGTTCATGAGCTGGCGCTTGTAGGCGTGGAAGCGCTTCACCTGGACATCGAAGACGGTGTTGGGGTCAATGACCAGACCGGTCTCGGCCTTAACGTAGGCGGCCAGACGCTCCTTGTTGGCGCGCTTGGAGGCACCCACGGCCTTCAGGAACTCGGTGTCGTTCTGGAACTCCTTGAGTTTCTCCAGCTCAAAGGCGTCCTTCAGCCAGCCGTCGCCAATGGCCTCGGTCACGAGCTTGGCGTAGGTGGGGTTGGCCTCGGCAAAGAAGCGACGGTGCGAGATGCCATTGGTCTTGTTGTTGAACTTCTCGGGCGTCAGGGCATAGAAGTCCTTGAGCACGATGTTCTTGATGATGTCGGAGTGGATCTTTGCCACGCCGTTGACGCTGTAGCTGCAGATCACGGACAGGTTGGCCATGCGAATCTCGCCGTCCCACAGAATGGCGGTCTGGCGCAGACGCTCCTGCCAGCCCTCCTGCGTGGTGTCGAACGACTCGTGCCAACGACGGCTGATCTCGTCGATGATCTGGTACACACGGGGGAGGAGCTTGGAGAACGTGCCGATGGGCCACTTCTCCAGGGCCTCGGGCAGGATGGTGTGGTTGGTGTAGCTCACGACCTGCGTCACGATGTTCCAGGCGTCATCCCACTCGAGTTTCTTCTCGTCGATGAGGATGCGCATCAGCTCGGGGCCGCACATGGCGGGGTGCGTGTCGTTGGTGTGGATGGCCACAAACTGCGGCAGCAGGTCCCAGTTCTCGCCGTGCTCCTTCTCAAAGGTGTCGAGCAGGCTGTAGATGCCGGCCGAAACAAACAGGTACTCCTGCTTTAAGCGCAGCAGACGGCCGTGCTCGCCGGCGTCGTTGGGGTAGAGGATGGCGCTGATGGCCTCGGCCTCGGCGCGCTCAGCATCGGCCAGGGCGTAGTCGCCGCGGTTGAAGGCCTCCAGGTCAAAGTGCTCCTCGACCGGCTCGGCTGCCCAGACGCGCAGCTTGTTGACGGTCTCGCCGGCGTAGCCCACCACGGGGATGTCATAGGGGACGGCCAAGATGTCCTGCGTGTCCACCGTGCGGTAGAACGTGCGGCCGTTCTCCTCAAAGCCCTCAACATGGCCACCAAACTTAATGGTCACGGCCTTGTCCTGACGACGGACCTCCCAGGGATAGCCGTGGGTGAGCCACTCGTCGGTGGCCTCGACCTGGCTGCCGTTGACGATTTCCTGCTTAAACAGGCCGTAGCGGTAGCGCATGCCGTTGCCGTAGCCGGCAATGCCATCGGCTGCCATGGAATCTAGGAAGCACGCTGCCAGACGGCCCAGGCCACCGTTGCCCAGAGCCGGATCGGGCTCCTGGTTCTCGATGACGGACAGGTCAAAGCCCATGTCGTCGAGCGCCTCGGCGACCATGTCGCGCACGCCAAAGTTGAGCAGGTAGTTGTCGAGCAGGCGGCCGATCAAAAACTCGATCGAGAAGTAGTACACGCGCTTCTTGCCCTCGGCGGTGGCACGGGCGTCACTCTTGGTGGCAACGGTGCGGGCCTTCTCGGCCACGAGCTTGGCCAGGGCGTTAAAGCGATCGAGGTCGCTGGCGGCCTCGACGCTCTTGCCGCTGATGCTCATGACGGCATCGCGATAGAGCTCGGTAAACTCCTGCTTGTTGTCGAAGATCTTATTCATACGTTCCTTCCCCCGGGGATGTTTCCCCCGGAACGGTTGTGACATGTATCCTACGCCCCCGCGGGGCGGGTAATTACAGTGGTAACGATTTTGTTACGCATCCTTGTCAGATGCTTTAACAGCGCCTGCCTTAGCCTTGGGAGCAGCCTTTTTAGCGGTTGTCTTCTTTGTCTTGGGCTTAGCCGTGGCTTTGGCGGCAGACTTGACAGTCTTCGCCTTAACCGAAGCCTTCTTGGCAGCCGCGGTCTTGGGCTTTACCGAGGACGAGCGCTTGCGCGTCGCCTTCTTGGGCTCCTCGACCACGGGCGGCTTGTAGCTGCTCGGACCGCGGCGCTTAAGCACCACACCTGCCAGGCCGGGCACCTTAATCTCGATGGAGTCCATCTGCCCGTTCCAGGGATAGGGCTCGCTCGAGCAGGTGTAGGGCTCCTTGCCGGCGTATCCGCTGCCGCCAAACTCAGGACGGTCGGAATCGAAGATGACCTCCCAGTCGCCCTCGCGCGGCACGCCCACGCGGAAGCTCTCGTAGCTCGCCGGGTCAAAGTTGATCAGGATCACCAAATCGTCATCGACGTTCTCGCCCTGACGCACAAAGCTCACGATGGACTGCTTGGAGTTATCCGCGTCGATCCAGGTAAAGCCGTCGTCGGTGTAGCCGCGCTCGTACAGGGCGGGCTCGGCGGTGTACAGGTGGTTGAGCGCCTTGATAAACGCCTGATGATGACGGTGGGTCTCGTACTCCTCGGTCAGGAACCACTGAATGGACTCGTAGTAGCGCCACTCAATAAACTGGCCGATCTCGTTGCCCATAAAGTTGAGCTTGGCACCGGGGTGCGTCATCTGGTAGAAGGCCAGCGTGCGCAGGCCGGCAAACTGGCGCCACCAGTCGCCCGGCATGCGGCCGATGAGCGAGCACTTGCCATGTACGACCTCGTCGTGGCTGAGCGGGCAGATGAAGTTCTCGGTAAAGGCGTACATGATGGAGAACGTGAGCAAGCCGTGGTTGCCGGGGCGCCACGGAAAATCGGTCTGCATGTAGTGCAGGGTGTCGTTCATCCAGCCCATGTCCCACTTGTAGTGGAAGCCCAGGCCGCCATCCTGCGGCGGATAGGTGACGAGCGGCCACGCGGTGGACTCCTCGGCCATCATCATCACGTCGGGGTAGTGTGCCTCAACGGCGCAGTTGACCTGACGGATAAATGCGCTGGCGTCCAAGTCCTCCTCGGTACCGTACTTGTTGAACTTCTTTTGGCCAGGATCGTCGATGCCAAAGTTGAGGTACAACATGCTAGACACGCCGTCCATGCGAATGCCGTCCACGTGGAAGTTCTCGAGCCAGTACAGTACGTTGGAGACCAGGAAGGAGCGAACCTCGCCGCGGGCGAAGTCAAACTTGTGCGTGCCCCAGTTGGGGTGAATCTCGTGCTCAAACAGCATGTGGCCGTTAAAGGTGGCAAGGCCGTGGGAGTCGGCGCAAAAACCGCCGGGCACCCAGTCCATGATTACGCCGATGCCTGCCTCGTGGCACGCATCGATAAAATGCATGAGCTGCTGCGGATTGCCGTAGCGCGACGTGGCGGCGTAATAGCCAGTCGTCTGGTAGCCCCAGGAGCCATCGAAGGGATGCTCCATAAGCGGCATGACCTCGATATGCGTGTAGCCCATGTCGCGCACGTAGTCCACGAGCTCCACCGATAGGTCGTCGTAGGTGTAAAACTCACCGCGCTGCGCGGGGAAGGGGTCCATGGGGCCGGGGTAGTTGCCGTACTCGTCGGGCTCGCCCTGCGGCGCGTCGCCATGGCGCTTCCACGAGCCAATATGCACCTCGTAGATGTTAAGGGGTTGCGACATGTGGTTATGGCCGGCACGGCGCTTGAGCCATGCGGCGTCGTTCCACTGGTAGCCGTCGAGGGTCCACAGCACGCTCGCCGTTCCCGGAGGGCACTCTGACTTAAAGGCGTATGGATCGGCCTTGTAGAGTTTTTCGCCCTCGTTGGTCTCGATGAGGTACTTATAGAGCTGACCCTGCTCGGCGCCAGGAATAAAACCTTCCCAAATAGCGCTCGTATGCACGGGCACCAGCGGGTTGGCTTGCTCATCCCAGTCGTTAAATTCGCCAATGACGTGAACGCTCTTTACGTCGGGAGCCCAAACGCAAAAACGCCAGCCGCGCGTACGGTTCTGCGTGTCGGGGTGCGCGCCCATCTTTTCCCAGCTGCGCTCCCACGTACCGATGCCAAACAGATAGACATCGTCCTTGGTGAGCTCCGGTGCATGCGGGGCGGCTTTACGGGTAGCAGGCTTTTTGGTTGCTGGCTTTAGCTTTGTATCGCTCACGTTTGATCCCATCATGACGCGGCAGCGTGTTGCCTTGGTGACTAGATGCGAAAGGTCCAAGGCTGCACGAATCGAAGGGACGGCGATAGTTCTATGATTCGTTCCACCTCGCGTGCTCGGTGGAACTTTCGGCAAAAACTACGATAACACCTGTACGTTACTTTTATGAACGAAAGAGGATTTGCGGGGGCGTTTAATCGGTAAGCGCCATGTTTATACCACTTGCAGAATTGCCGTGGTAAAACTCTTGACAGTTTTACCAATTAGGGTTTCAAGATTGTTAGGTTGACGTTTGGTAAAACGTTTTTAGCAGGTTGTTTACCCTTTGACATCGGAAGGCTCGTTTATGGACCACATCGCTGCCCCAAGTGTTGCTTTTATTTTCGATTGCGACGGCACGCTGGTTAATAGCACCCCCGTTTGGGCCTATGCCCAGCCCGAGTTATTGCACCGCCACGGAGTTGACGTGACGGTCGACGATTTTGCCCAGTTTGAGCATTTGTCGCTCGAGGACGAGTGCCAGGCCTACCACGACACCTGGG
>DBFRXD010000096.1:0-3767 GCA_048502435.1 Collinsella aerofaciens | reverse complement strand
GGGCCGGGGTGCCTGCCTTGTTTTGAGAAGTTCGCGGAGCCCACTTCTCAAAACAAGGCAGGCACCCCGGCCCTCGTCCGTTAACTCTTCCGCTGGGCGAGCCTTAGACGCCGCGCACCGATAGGGTAAGGCAGCGGCTTGAAATTGGTGCTATATTCAGCTTGAGTTGTTTAATGCTAGTACGGGAGGCTGATATGGGGCTGTTCAAGAAGAAAAACCCGCAGGATGCCTTTGATCCCGATGTGTTTACCATCACGGATACGATTTTGGACCCGCCGCGGTTTACATTTTTGCCGGCCATCTACCAGGATGCCACGCGCCGCAAGTGGGCCGTGCATCAGCGCGGCGGCGAGCCGAAGATTTTTGACTATGCGGACGTGTTGCAGTGCGAAGTGGCCGAGGCGGGCGATCCGGAGGCCGAAGAAGCGGTCTCTAAACAGGAATTTGCCCAGCGTATCCTGGCAAATCCTGCCAAGGCAGCAAAAATAAATGCTGCCAAGCGTAATATGTGTCTTGGTATGGGCGTTGTTGTGGCGGTTCAGACGGGAAAAGACGAGGTTTCCAAATTAGAGATTCCCGTTATGACCGACGAGGTCAAACGCGATTCAAGTCTATATAAGTCGTATCGGAATGTCGCCGAGAAGATCAAGGCCGAATTTGATGCCATGGGAGGGCTGACCTAATTTTGGCGGCATACGTGTCTGAATGAGGAGTCTGTGCAATGGCAGGCGAATCTTATGCAATTCCCCCCAAAGATCGTGCTGTTGAGGGAATTCTTTGGTATATCCAGCACCATCAGCTTGCCGGCGGCGATCGCCTGCCGGCCGAGCGCGTGCTGTGCGAAGAGATTGGCGTTTCGCGTACGGCGTTGCGTGCCGGTATCACGCGGCTTATCTCGTGTGGAACGCTCGAGAGCCGTCGCGGATCGGGCACGTATGTGTGTCCTCCCAAGCCGCTGAATATCTTCCAGGAAACGTATAACTTTTCCGATGCTGTGCGGACTGCCGGCCTGCACCCCTCTTCTCGTCTGGTTTCCACCGGGACCATCGAGGCGGATGAGGCGCTTGCCGACAAGCTTGGGGTGGCTGTAGGCGCTCCCTTGCTCCGCATGCAGCGCGTTCGACTTATTGAGGGCGAGCCGACGTCAATCGAGACGGCTCACGTTAACCTGTCCCTGTGCCCATCGCTTATCGAGCACGATTTTGAGTGCGAGAGCCTTTACGATGTCTTGCTCAAAGAAGGTGGCGTGCGTGTTGAGCATGGACGTGAGCATATCTCCATCTCGCGTTTGAACGCCGAAGAGGCCGAGCTGCTCCAGCAAGAAGAGGGAACGCCGGTGTTCTATGAGAGCTCGATCGAATTTGATAAGGACATGCGTTTTGTGGAGCATTGCAAATCGGTGATTTTGCCCACAAAGTTCCGCTTTGCCGATAACGGCGAAGAGAACGGCATGAGGAGCGTGGCAGGTGAACAATGGCTGAAACAGTAGATGCCACCCCGGTTTATATGCGCATTCGACGCCGCATCGAGGAACGTATCGAGCGCAGTATATATCCCACGGGTTCCATGATTCCGTCCGAAAAAGACCTTGCCGAGGAATTTGGTACGACACGCTTGACCATCCGAAGCGCTGTCGATGAGCTGGTTCGGCGCGGGCAGATTCGCCGTGTTCGGGGAAAAGGTGCCTTTGTGGCGCAGAAAGTACCTGCTTTTTTTGAACGCACGGTCGGTTTCCGTGAATCGGTCCGTGCTTCGGGCGGCGAGCCGTCCGTCCGTATTCTCGCGCGTTCCAAGCGTTATGCGGGGCCATATTACGCCGACCTGTTTGGCATCGCCGAGGACGACCTGCTCTATTCCGTTCGACGCCTGAACTGCATAAACGGTAGCCCCGTATCGATTGAGACGGCGCTGATTCCCTGCCTGCTGTTCCCAACCATCGAAGATATTGACGTGTCGGTCTTCAGTTTGTACGAGACCTATGAGATGCTGGGCCGAAAGCCAGTCATGGCACAGGAAAAGCTCGATATCGAAGCGCTGGGCGCACGAGATGCCGGCCTCCTTGGACTGGAACAGGGCGATCTTGTTTTGCTTTTGGAATGCGTGAGCTATGACGCGAGCGGTCAGGCTATCGAGTATGTAAAGTCCTTCAATCGTGGCGATACGGGCGGCTACACCTATACGTACTAGCTGGTATTTTGTGAATAACGGCTGGGAAACTAACCAGTTTTGATCGTTGGGTCAGCTGTATATACAACCTTACAGGGCTCAAAATCGACCGTTCGCCGATGGGGATAAATTAATCGACAAAGAGGTATCAAAAAGCCGTAACCTGTAACTGTGATTGGTATCAAATACTAATGATTTGTTACGAGGTGAGACGATGAAGATGCTCGATTACGTTCAGCTTGCCCATGTGCGTATGGGGGAGAACCTCGAGCGTTCGTCTGAGCTGGTAGCGCAGCTCGTTGATATTTTCCAGTCCGGTTCTTTTGACGCGCTGCGCATCGTTGCTTCGGGTTCGTCGCGCCATGCCGCCGATTGCGCCCGCGATTACCTGCAAGATGCCCTGCAAATGCAGGTGTCCGTTGTGACGCCCGAGGCCTTCGTTGATTTTGAACACACCTATCCGCAGCATGCGCTCAACATTGCCGTTTCGCAGAGTGGCTATTCGACCAATACGATTGCGGCGCTCGATTACATGCGCGCACACGATATGGCTGCAGTTGCGCTCACGGCAAACGTCGAGGCACCCATCAAGGAACACGCTGACATCGTTCTTGACTACGGTGTGGGCGTCGAGTCGGTGGACTTTGTGACTCTGGGCGTCGAGGTGCTCGTTGAGTACCTGGTGCTCTTTGGTATTTACGGCGGTCAGGCGCGCGGAACGATTGACGCCAAGGGCGTTGCCCAGCGTCTTGACGACCTGCGCGAGGCCATCCAGGCCAATGCCGTGATGTGCAAGACCGCCGAGGCATATGTCCAAGACCACATGCTCGAGCTTTCTGAGCACACGCCCGCCATGGTCGTCGGCAACGGCCCCAACTATGGCGTTGCCGAAGAGGCGGCCCTCAAGCTGAGCGAGACCATCAAGATTCCTGCCATGCATCACGAAGGCGAGGAGTTCGTCCACGGTCCCGAGATGCAGATCGTTCCGGGCTATCTGGTGTTTATCGTCGACGATCCGCAGGGGTCGGAGCGTCTTGCGAATATCGCTGATGCGCTATCGAACGTTACGACAAAAACGGTGCTGCTCACGGCCCATCCCAAGGGTAGGGCTCACGAGGTTGCGGTGCCTCAGGTGGCTCCGCTGCTCAGCGCAATTCCCAATCTTGTGTTCTTCCAGACGATTGCGGCCATGATAGCCGAGCGTCTGAAGTCATGGGACGTGCACCCGTATCTCGATGCCGTCTCCAAGCAAATGGAGGTCAAGGCAGAGGGCTACGAAGAGTCAGTCAATGCGCTTAAGGCCAAAGCGGCCGAGTGTTACGGAATGTAAGCGGGTTTTGATGCCCGTTGGCATGGGGGATGTGGAAACAACCCCAGAAAGGAGAGACAAATGAAGGAAACCGAGAAGATCGAGATCATGCATTTCGACCAGGAGGGCTATCTCGAGGACGGCAAGGCGCTCTACGAGACCGGCAAGAAGATGACCGCGCTCGCCGACAAGGTCGCCGACGAGGGCTACGACGCCGTGTTCCTGATGGGCGTCGGCGGCACCTGGGACGAGCTCATGCAGCTCGAGTACCTCATGAACAAGTTCGGCGACC
>DBFRXD010000095.1:0-2418 GCA_048502435.1 Collinsella aerofaciens | reverse complement strand
CAAGGAGCAGAACGAGATCGCCGGTGCCATGTTCAAGATGAGGGAGGACCCCCGCGTAACGAAAATCGGCAAGTTCATCCGCAAGCACTCGATCGACGAGTTCCCGCAGTTCCTGAACGTCTTTCTGGGTCAGATGTCCGTCGTGGGACCGCGCCCGCCGCTACCGAACGAGGTGGCTGAGTATACAGAGTACGACCTGCAGCGCCTTGCTGTTAAGCCAGGCATCACCGGCTGGTGGCAGGTTACGGACCGCAACGACACCGACTTTGACGGCATGGTCCGCCGCGACTTGGAGTATATCGCGAAGCGTGGCGTGGCCACCGACTTGAAGATCGTGGCGCTCACGGTCGTCGAAATGATAACGGGGGGGGGTGCCTGCTAGAGGCATTTCCCGAGACTTTTCCGTTGGCGGGGTGCTAGCCCATGCCTAGGAAACCTACCGGGACCCTCTTCTACCGCATATGCAAGAGAACGTTCGATATAGCCTTCAGCGCCGGGTGTGCCGCAGTGCTGGCGATTCCCATGGCCTGTGTCTGCGCCGCGATCTGCGTGGAGTCCCCGGGCTGCCCGGTCTACACGCAGGAGCGCGTGGGCAGGGGAGGCCAGGTGATTCGCGTGCTTAAGCTTCGCAGCATGGTCTCTGATGCAGGTGATGTGCAGAAGTACCTGAGCCCCGAGCAGCTGCACCAGTGGAAGGTGGAGCGCAAGGTCGATAACGACCCACGCATCACAAAGGTGGGCAAGTTCATCCGCAAGTGCTCCATCGACGAGGTACCGCAGTTCCTCAACGTGCTCAAGGGTGATCTGTCCGTGATCGGTCCGCGCCCCATCACGCGTGACGAGTTGGAACAGCACTTCTCCGAAGAGGAGAAGGAGGAGCTGCTGAGCGTCACGCCGGGCATTACCGGCTTGTGGCAGGCCACCGACCGCAACGCCGCGACCTTCGAGAGCGGCATGCGGCAGAAGATCGAGCTCCACTATGTACGGAACCGTTGCTTCCGTATGGACTGGAAATGTTTCATGGGCACCTTCGGTGCCATGTTTGGTAAAAGGAGGACCGGGCGATGAATGTCTCTGATACTGCATCACCCATCGTCAGCGTGATCATGCCGGCGTTCAATTCAGAGAGGCATATTGCGGAGTCGGTCGCTTCCGTCCAGGCGCAAACTATGGGCTCGTGGGAGCTGCTCATCGTTGACGACTGCTCCACCGATAAAACCAGTGAGATCGTTAAAAAGCTGTCTGAGTCAGATTCACGCATACGCCTTATTAGCCAGAGCGAGAATGGCGGTGCGGCCGTTGCTCGCAACACTGCTCTCGATAACGCTCGCGGACGATATATCGCCTATCTCGATGCAGACGATTTGTGGCTGCCCGAGAAGATTGAGAAGCAGATTGCCTGCATGGATCGCGAAAACGCGGGATTTAGCTGCGCTTCATATGAGGTGATTGATGAGGAGGGCTCCCCCCTAGGGCGCACCGTGCATATGCCGCCTAATACAAGCTACTGGGGTTACCTCACGAATAACTATCTGCAGACCGTCGGAATAATGGCGGACTTGGAGAGAGTCGATAAAAGTCTTCTTGTCATGCCGGACATGAGAAGACGACAAGACGCCGCAACGTGGTTACAGGTTTTGGCAGCAGGGCATGACTGTATTGGCGTCAACGAAGTTCTGTGCCAATACAGACGTACGAGCGGGTCTCTTTCCAGCAACAAGGTCAAGGCTGTTCGCGGTACATGGTACTTCTATCGTCAAATCGCAAAACTGCCAATGTACAAAGCTATCTACTGCTTCGTTCGCTACGCGTTTCTCGCCGTATGGAAACGCACCTATCCGGAAAAAAGAGGAAATAATGGCAAATAATAGCCCCATGAAGATCGCTGTCGCCGGTACCGGCTACGTCGGCCTGTCCCTAGCCGTCCTGCTCTCGCAGCACAACGAGGTGCACGCCCTGGACATCATGCCCGAGAAGGTCGCGAAGATCAACGCATACCAGTCGCCCATCCAGGACGACGAGATCGAGCGGTTCCTGGCGGAGGCCAAGGCGGGGGAGCGCGAGCTCGACCTACACGCCACCGTCGACGTGGCCGAGGCCTACACGGGCGCCGACTACGCCGTCATCGCCACGCCAACCAATTATGACTCGGACAGGAACTTCTTCGACACGAGCTCCGTCGAGGCCGCCATCGCCGCCGTTCGCTCAGTGAACCCGGACGCCTGGATCGTCATCAAGTCGACCATCCCCGTCGGCTACACCGCGGGCCTGCGCGATAGGCTCGGCGACAGCAAGATCTTCTTCAGCCCCGAGTTCCTGCGCGAGAGCAAAGCGCTCTACGACAACCTGCACCCCAGCCGCATCGTGGTTGGCGCGCCGAAGGACGACCCTGAGGCCGTCGCCGCGGCGGAGAAGTTC
>DBFRXD010000094.1:0-1888 GCA_048502435.1 Collinsella aerofaciens | reverse complement strand
GCTCTACATTTGGGGCGGCTTTGTTAAGACGATCGAGATCTCGGCGCTGTCGATCTTTTTCTCGCTCATCTTTGGCACGGTGCTGGCGCTCGTTAAGAGCTATGCGCCCCGCCCGTTCCGTATTTTGGTGAGCGCCTATATTGAGCTGTTCCGTTGCACGCCGAACCTGCTGTGGATCCTGTTTATCTACTTTACGGTGCAGGGTTTGGACATTGTGATTTCGACCATCGCCTTTACGCTGTTTACCAGCGCTGTTATGGCCGAGATTGTACGCGGCGGCCTCAACTCGATTCCGCGCGGCCAGTTTGAGGCAGCACAGAGCCAGGGCTTTGGCTTCTTTGCCACCATGCGCTACATCATTCTGCCTCAGACGTTTAAGACGATCATTCCGGCGCTGTTTAGCCAATGCACGACTGTCATCAAGGACAGCTCGTATCTTTCGGGCATTAACGTGGCCGAGCTCATGTACACGGCAAATGTCGTGATGGCCCACGCGATTGACCTGCCGCAGGTTCTTATGCTCTACGGCCTGGTGTTTGCGATGTACTTTGTGCTCAACTTTGGTATCTCGCTGCTGGTTCGCGCATATCAGAGGCGAATGGTGGCAGCGTAGAATGTGGCAAAGGGACAGCCCCTTTGTCACATAGAGAAAGGAATCGCGATGAGCGATCTGGAGAACAAGAAGAATCCTGTGGTCATTACCATCGCGCGCGACTTTGGCGCCGAGGGCCACGAGATTGGTCGTATCCTCGCCGATGAGCTGGGGATTCCGCTGTACGATAACGAGCTGCTGGTACGTGCGTCGCTGCGCGCGGGCGAGTCGCTCGATAAGATGGCCGCCTATGATGAGCGTCTGGCCGTGGAGAACATGGCGTTTCTGCCCGACCGCTACGATGCGCGTTCGTACTCGGATAAGTTGTTCCAAAAGATGAGCCAGGTGATTTTGGATCTGGGCGAGACCGAGAGCTGCATTATCGAAGGTCGTCTGTCCGATTACCTGTTGCGTAACAACCCCAACCACATTGCCGTGTTGGTGACCGCTCCCTTTGAGGACCGCGTCGAGATCGTGCGCAAAAAGCGCGGCCTCAACAAAAAGAAGGGCGCCAAGTTGGTTAAACAGCAGCAGAAGGCGCGCGAGGCGTTCTATAAGCGCTACAGTGCCGGTAAGTGGAAGATGACGAGCGGCAAGGACATCGTCGTCAACCGCGCCAAGCTGGGCCGCGAGGGTTGTAAAGACGTTATCGCCGCTGCCTACCGCTACAAGGTGGCGCAGCTCGAAGGCTAACCGACCAAAACCACCACAAAGGTGCCTGTCCCCATCGTGGTGGTCTGGGGCGGTCGGCATAGAAAAAGTCCCCGTCGGGCGTGTGCTCGACGGGGACTTTGCCGTTTGATGGCTAGCGCTGAGGGTGATTACTCGCCCAGCAGGCTCTTGGTGATGGAAGCGGCGGCCTTCTTGCCGGCGCCCATCGCCAGAATGACCGTAGCGGCACCGGTGACGATGTCGCCGCCGGCCCAGATGCGGGGATCGGTGGTCTGGCCGGTCTCCTCGTCGGCGACGATGTAGCCCCACTTGTTGAGCTCCATCTTGCCACCGATCTTCTTTGCGAAGGGGTTGGCGTTGGTGCCGATAGCCGAGATCGCGACATCGCAGGGAATCTCCTCGATGGCGCCCTCGATGGGCACCGGGCGACGACGGCCGGACTCGTCGGGCTCGCCGAGCTCCATCTTCTGGACCTTGACGGCACACACGGAGCCGTCCTCGCCAGCGACAAACTCGAGCGGGGAGACGAGCGGCAGAACCTCGACGCCCTCGGCCTTAGCATGGTGCAGCTCGGCGCGACGGCAGGGCATCTCGTCCTCGGTACGACGGTAGGCGATGATGGCG
>DBFRXD010000093.1:0-60725 GCA_048502435.1 Collinsella aerofaciens | reverse complement strand
GCGGGGCATGGGGCACGGGCGGGCGCTCAAGGCCGTCGCGAGGAAGCGGCTCAGGGCGATATACGCCGTGATGCGCGACCGGGTGCCCTACCGGGAGTAGCCCCGACGGTTGACAAAACTATAGGAACACCCAATGACTAGTCGATTAGGAGTATCATCATCTGCGCAAATAAGCACGAAAGAGCATATTAGAGATTGAGAGCGTATGGCTGACACCGCATCTAAGCACATTGACATGACCACCGGATCGCTGTGGCGCAATATTCCCCTGTTCGCCTTCCCCGTGGCCGCCACGAGCATCTTAGAGCAGCTGTCGAACCTCATCGCTACGGTCATCATCGGTAACTTCTCGGGCGACCAGGGAACCCTCGCCATGGCGGCGGTCGGCTCTAATGTTCCGCTTACCAGTCTTATGCTCAACCTGTTTATTGGCATGTCGCTTGGCTCCAACGTGGTCATCGCCAACGCTATCGGCCGCAACGATCAGAACATGGTCAAACGCGCCGTCCATACCTCGATTTTAATGGCGCTCGTGGGCTTTGTCGTCATCGCTTTGGGCGAGATCTTTGCCGAGCCCATGCTCGCCGCGCTCAACGTTCCCGCCGAAACCATGCCGCTCGCTTCGCTCTACCTACGCGTCTTTTTGCTCAGCATGCCCTCAATCTTGCTCTACAACTTTGAAGCCGCGATCTTCCGCTCCGTCGGCATCACCCGCATGCCGCTGCAGGCGCTTGCCGTGTCCACCGTCCTCAACATTGGCCTGGATCTCATCTTTGTCCCTGTGCTCCACTGGGGTGTCGCGGGCGTCGCCATCGCCACCGCCATCGCCTACACCGTCAGCGCCGCCACGCTCTTTATCCGTCTGCCCAAGACCGACTCCGTCGTCCGCGTCACCCTACGCGACCTGGCTATCGACCCCGTCGCCCTCAAGCGCATCGTCAAGATCGGCCTGCCCGCCGGCATCCAAAGCGCTGTCTTTGCCGTCGCCAACATCATCATCCAATCCGCCATCAACAGCCTTGGCACCGAAGTCATGGCGGCCTCGAGCGCCGCCATGAGCCTGGAGTACGTGTGCTACAACCTGCTCAACAGCTTTAGCCAGGCTTGCACCACCTTTGTGGGACAAAACCACGGTGCCCGCCAGATCGACCGCTGCACCAAAACGCTCAAGGTCTGCCTGGTCGAAGGCGGTATCGTCGCGCTCACCACAATTATCGTTATTGTCGGCCTGGGGCGTGAGATCTTGTCGCTGTTCAACAGCGATCCCAACATCGTCTCGATCGGCTATATCCGCGTATGTTCGATCTTCCCGGCGTACGCCTTTAGCATGTTCTACGAAAACATGTCGGGCTACCTGCGCGGCTTTGGTATCTCGCTCACGCCCGCCCTCATCACCATGATCTGCGTCTGCGGCATCCGCTTCTACTGGGTGTTCTGCGTGTTCCCGCACTTCCGCACCTTTGCGAACATCATGATGGTCTACCCCATCAGCCTGGGCACCACGGCGTTCTTTATGGTCGTAGCGGTATTGCTCTGCCACCCGGCACGCACCTATCGCGCCACCCAAGCCAAAGCGACAGCCCGCTAAACACCGCACTCAACGCCACGCCAGTCATTAATTGACAATATGTGAGCTCATGTAGTCGATAAAGCGCCTCGTGGCGATAGGCATGGTGTCCCAACTGCGCCAGGCTGCCACTACGTCGCGCGAGGGGGCGTGCACGATGGGCCGCACGCGAATATCGGCTCGCATGCCCTCAACGGTACGGCGATATAGCATGCTCACGCCTAGGCCCTCCTCCACCATCGCCATGATGGTGTAGTCGTCGGTCACCTCACTCGTCACATACGGCGACAGGCCATGCGCAGCAAATGCATCGAGCACCAGGCTCTGTTCGCCCTCATCCAGCAGCACAAACGGCTCGGACGCCAGGTCGGCGAGTGTCACCTTTTCCTTTGCCGTCAGTGGATGCGCGGCCGGCAATAATGCTACCAACTCGTCGTGATAGACCACGCGCTTCTCGAGACCAGCGGTAAACCCGCGTGCCGTAAAGCAAAAGTCAACCACGCCATCGTGCACCCACTGGGCGTTGCGCGTGTAATCGCCCTGCTTGAGGGTAAAGTGCACGCCCGGATGCAGGGCCCCAAAGTCGCGGATCACGCGCGGCAACACGGTTCGACTCACGTTGGTAAACGTCGCAATGCGAATATCGGTCGACGAAAGCCCCAGCAGCTCCTGGCGCTTGCCCTCGAGCTCGGCCTCGGCAGTCACGATCTGGCGCAGGTACGGCAGATATTGTTTACCGTCGCGCGTAAGCGTAACGCCCTGCTTTCCGCGCTCGATAAGCGTGGTACCCAGCTCGCGCTCGAGCGCTTTGACGGCCTGGCTCACCGCACTTTGCGTATAGCCCAGCTCGTCCGCCGCGCCCTTAAGACTGCCGCGATCGACCACCATACAAACAATCTGATACCGCGATGTCATCGTGCCTCCACATCAATGCAGCCGTAAAACGTTTTGTCAGCGCTTTTCGCGCCTACTTTAGCATTTCTTAATCATACTGAAGATACATTCGCTTTACTACATCCACATCTGGGAGCAGAATCCTTTGTACGAAACCGTTCTGTAACAAAAGGAGTCCCATGGATCGCAAAAAAGCAATCGCGCTCTCATTTTCCGTTCCCGTCGCATGGGGCTTTTCGTACCCTCTCATGAAGATCGGCATGGACAGCATGAACGCCACGAGCATCGTCGCGCTACGCTGCATCATCGCCTTTGTGGTCTGCCTGCTGCTCTTCCACAAGCGCGCGTTCCGCATCAACCGCGACCTTATGGTTCGCGCCGCCATCATCGGCGCCATCATGGCAACCGAGCTCACCTGCATGTGCCTGGGCTCCAGCCTCACCTCTGCCTCCACTGCCGGCTTTTTGCAGAGCCTGACGGTCGTGATCGTGCCGTTTGCCAACGCCGCCCTGCTGCGCCGCGCCCCCGAGCGCAAAGTGCTCATCGGCACCGCCATCGTCACCTGCGGCATGTTGCTGCTCTCGGGCACCGACTTCACCAGCCTGAATCCGGGCGCGCTCATCATGCTGCTCTCCGCTTTTATCTATGCCGGCCACATTATCGTAGCCAAGCGCTTTGTCGAAGATGTCGACCCGCTGTCCCTGGGCGTTTGGCAGTTGGGCTTTGGCGGCCTGTTCTCGGGCATTGCCGCATGCGTCTTTGGCGGTTTCACACTTCCCAGTACGCCCAGCGAGATCGTGGTCGTCGTTGCCCTCGCGCTCATCTGCTCTGCCTACGGTTTTATCACCCAGACGCTCGTGCAGCCCCACGTGCCCGCCGAGACCACCGGCTTCGCCTTCTCGCTCGAGCCAGTCTGCTCCGCCGTCTTCTCGTTCTTCCTGGTCGGCGAGGTCCTGAGCCCCATCGCCTTCTTTGGCGCCGCCCTCATCCTCACCGGCGTCATGGTGGCAACCGTCGAGCTTCCGCACCTCCGCGCACATGGACAGGCTCGCATGGCAGGAGCGCCCGAGCACGTCTCGTAGACCCCGCTCTTCATACAGCCGCGGCATAAAGGCAACCGGTGCGCCTTTACAATAGATGCCAACAGAGCATCTGACGTAAAGGAGCCCCATGGACGCCGCGACCCGCGACCGCAACATAGCAACTTGGTTGGGCGATGCACCGCAGCCGGTACGTGACACTACGAACCAGCTGCTCGAGCGCATCGCCCTTTTGCGTGCCGAGCAGACTATCTACCCGGCACAAGACGACATCCTCAATGCCCTCGCCTACACGCCGGCCGACCAGGTCAAGGTTGTCATCTTGGGTCAAGACCCCTATCACGGACCCAACCAGGCCATGGGGCTGTCGTTCTCGGTCCCCGCGACGCAAACCAAGTTGCCGCCGAGCCTGCGCAACATCTACAAGGAACTCAATGCCGATCTGGGTTGTCCCATTCCCGCCACAGGAGATTTAACGCCATGGGCACAACAGGGCGTCCTGCTTCTCAACACTACGCTCACCGTGCGCGAGCATGCCGCGAACTCGCACGCCAAGCTGGGCTGGAGCACGCTCACCGACTACGTTATCGAACGCTGCTGCCAGCTGCCTCAACCGGTTGTCTTTTTGGCATGGGGCCGCTTTGCCCAGCAGATGGTCGAGGGCAAGCTCGTCGCAACTGACGCGGGCAAGGCAACCGACAAGTTCTGTCTGGCCTCCACGCACCCCTCGCCGCTTTCGGCCAATCGTGCCACGGCAGAACTCCCCGCCTTTATGGGGTCGCGTCCCTTCTCGGCAGCCAATCGGCTACTCGAACAGCACGGCTCGACCCCCGTCAACTGGACCTGCCTCGGCTAAAAATCGATACATCAAAAACGCGCCCGACGGCTTTCCATCGGGCGCGTTTCCTATTCGGGCCAAATAAATTGCGTGCGGCCGGCCTCGCCGCCATCGATCAACAGACTCTGTCCGGTCATAAACCGGTTGGTCACGCCCACAAAGTAGATCCACTCGGCGATCTCTTGGGCGGTGGCCCAGCGTTTAAGCGGCGTGAGCTCCATAATCTGATTCCACAGGCGCTCGTCTTCCATCACGCAACGGTTGAGCGGCGTGATAACGCCGCCCGGGTCCACACTGTTGGCGATGGCCTGCGGCGCCAGGCGGTTTGCAAGGTTCTTGGTGTACGCGATAACGCCGCCCTTGCTGGCAGCATAGGCAGGAAACTCCGATCCCGTATGCCCGCTCGCCGACCCCACATTGACCACGGATTGGATAGCCGGCACCGGCTTGGCGGCAAGCCCCTCCCCCGCAAAGGCGTAGCGCTCGGTCACGTTGATGGTGCCACACAGGTTGGCGGCGATATCATCGGCCGAATCCTGCGTACCGGCAACGTTCACGATCACTTGGGGTTCAAGGTCGCCTGGAAACGAGCCCGGCTCGCGGACATCAATAATCAGATGGCGGTAGCGCTCGTGTTCGATCGCCGCCGGCAGCAGATCAAAGCCCACGACCTCGTGGCCCTCGTCCAAAAAGCGCTGCACGCATGCGGCTCCGATACCGCCCGAAGCACCCGTGATCAAAACCCGCATACTTGCTCCTTAAGCGGTTGCGTGGCGCTCGAGGTACTCGGAGCCCACGTTCTCGCGCTCCCAGCCGCGCACGACCTTGTAGCCCACGGGGCTCAGGAAGACCTCGCACAGCAGCTCGGCGACAGCGCCGGTCAGCGAGCACATAAGGACCTGCACCCAGGTCCAACCAAAGAACGTGTGGCTCACCACAATGGCAAAGACCAAGTTGTCGATAAACTGGCCAACACCCGTAGACACATAGGAGCGGAAGGCAAAGCTCGCAAAGTTATTCTTTTTGAGCATACGGCCAAGCGACTGGTTAAGCGTGGAGTTAACCACGGCAGAAACGAGCATGGCAAGCGAAGAGCCCAGCACCACGTACCAGGTGCCGCCGATGGTGGCGTTAAGGGCGGTGTTGACCTCGATCATGCCCGTGTCGTAGTAGGCGCCCCACATGCCGGGCGTGAGCGAGCATGCCCAAAAGCACAGGCTCACGGCCAGGTTGACCGCCAGCGCGAGGATAGAGATTTTGATGGATGCCCTGGCGCCAAAGCGCTTGCAGATCATGTCCTGGCACAAAAACGAAACCCAGCTCACCACAAAGCCACAGTCGAGCGCCAGATACGGCAGGCTGATAAGTTCTTTGTTGGCCAGCAGGTTCATCATGATGACGCTCACGAAAAACAGCGAAACCGTTGCCGCGGGAATGCTCCGCAACAGGACCTTGTAGTCCTCCATGACCTTCTTGATCATTATGTACTCCTTTGGTTTTAGGTTTAACGAGCAGGATATCGGACCCGAACTGCTCGGACGCCCCGGTCTTGAGACGACGGTGGGTATGATAGCCGCTCACACGGCATCAGGCAAGCAAGCGCGCGGCAGCCCCGCAGGGCCACCGCGCCGATGCGTTAAAACGCTACGTTGCCAAACTCCGACAGGATAAGGTCGGGGTTGTGGTCAGTTGCCCAATCCACGTTCCACGGGCTCGTGAACAGCAGCAGCTTGCCGCCGCGCATGTCCTCGACGCGCAGCGTGTCGCGCGTGAGCGAAAGGCCCGGGATATCGATGGTGTCGGGGTCGTTCTGGATCCAGCGGATGTCTGTATAGGGCAGCGGCTGGCGACGAACCTCAACACGGTACTCAGCCTTGAGACGGCGCTCGAGCACCTCAAACTGCAGCACGCCGACCACGCCCACGATGACGCTCTCCATACCGGCACCCAGCTCGCGGAAGATCTGGATGGCACCCTCCTGGGCAAGCTCCTCCATGCCCTTGACGAACTGCTTGCGCTTGAGCGTGTCGACCTGCGTAATGCGGGCGAACATCTCGGGGGCGAACGTCGGAATCTGCGGATACTGCACGCGGCGCTTGCCGGAGCACACGGTGTCGCCGATGCTAAAGATACCCGGATCGAACAGGCCCACGATATCGCCCGCGTACGCCTCGTCCACGATGGCACGGTCATCGGCCATCATCGACGTGCCCGTAGCAAGCTTGAGTTTGCGGTTGCCCTGCACGTGGAAGGCGTCCATGCCGCGCTCGAACTTGCCCGAGCAAATGCGCACAAAGGCGATGCGGTCGCGGTGGTTCTTGTCCATGTTGGCCTGGATCTTAAACACAAAGCCGCTAAAGTCGTCGCGGCAGGGATCGACCGGTTCGCTGGTGAGCGTATCAGTATAGGCGCGCGGCGTCGGGGCCAGACGCAGGAACTCCTTGAGGAAGGGCTCCACGCCAAAGTTGGTGAGTGCCGAGCCAAAGAACGCCGGGCTCAGCTTGCCGCAGGCCACGGCATCCAAGTCGAGCTCGTCGCCGGCGCCATCGAGCAGCTCGATGTCATCCATCAGGTTCTTATGGTTCTCCTCGCCGATGAGCTCATCCATGGCAGGGTCGCCCAGCTCGGCCTCGACCTCGGCGACCTTCTTGGTGGCGTTGGCGTGGCCGTCGCCCTCAAAGGCAATGACGCGACGAGTCTGACGGTCGAACACGCCGCGGAAGTTGCGGCCGCTGCCGATCGGCCAGTTCATGGGATACGTATTGATGCCCAGGACGTTCTCAATCTCTTCCATGAGCTCAAACGGATCACGAGCCTCGTGGTCGAGCTTGTTCACAAAGGTGAAGATGGGAATGTGGCGCAGCGTGCAGACCTTAAAGAGCTTTTTGGTCTGGGCCTCGACACCCTTGGCGCCGTCGATGACCATGACCGCAGCGTCGGCGGCCATAAGGGTACGGTAGGTATCCTCCGAGAAGTCCTGGTGGCCGGGGGTATCGAGGATATTGACGCAGGCGCCGTTGTAGGTGAACTGCAGGACCGAGGAGGTAACGGAAATACCGCGCTCCTTCTCGATGTCCATCCAGTCCGAGACGGCATGCTTGGCCGAGCTCTTGCCCTTGACCGAACCGGCGGTCTGAATGCTGCCGGTATAGAGCAGCAGCTTCTCGGTAAGCGTGGTCTTACCGGCGTCCGGGTGGCTGATGATCGCGAATGTGCGGCGCGACGAGATTTTATCCGACAGGCTTGCCATGCGGATCCTTTCTTGCATTGAGTGCATTACGTCGTTGTAACCGTATTATTGTAGCCGCGAAATCCCGCTCTAGGACACCTATCAGGACAAATTCATCAGTTGGGGCCTGGGGTAGCAGTCGATGGCGGCACTCCGCAGCAGTTTGTCTCGATCTGTAACATCTAGCCACTCAAAACGGGTCCATCTGTTACAGATTGAGATATAAGGATAGACGGGTGGCCAATGTCTCGATCCATAACATCTAGCAGCCAAAATCTTCTCCAGTTGTTACAGATTGAGACAACCAGGTGGGGCCCGCCAGCAAAATCTCAATCTGTAACAGGTAGCCGTCCAAATCGGTTCCAGATGTTACAGATTGAGATGAATGAACGAGCGGACAATCCGTATTTACCTCTTGCGCAACTGTGCATAGTGTATATATACTGTGCTTACCGGTTATATACACGTGTAGCCCAACAGCTAAGGAGCCGCTGTGGACATCATCCTATCCAATTCGAGCGACAAGCCCATCTACGAGCAGATATCCTCGCAGGTCAAAGCTCAGATCCTTTCGGGCACGCTCGCTACGGGAGCCAAACTCCCCAGCATCCGAGCACTCGCGAGCGATCTTGGCGTGAGCGTCATCACCACCAAGCGCGCCTACGCCGACCTGGAGCAGCTTGGCTTTATCTGCACCGTGCAGGGTAAGGGCTGTTTTGTCGCCGAGGGCAACCAAGAACTCTTGCGCGAAAACCAGCTCTGCCATATCGAAGACCTGCTTGCGAAAGCGGCAAGCCAAGCCGAAGCCTTGGGCGTCACGCGCGACAGGCTGCACGAGATGCTCGACCTCGTAGCCCCCGAAACCATGCAGTAGCCATCTGCAAGAAAGGCTATACCATGCAAAACCTTTTAGAACTCAAAGACATCTCACGCCGTGTGAGCGACCGCTTTTCGCTGCGCGACGTCACGCTTGCCGTGGAGCCTGGCCAGATCGTCGGCTTTGTTGGTGCTAACGGTGCTGGCAAAACAACGACGATTCGCGCCGCGCTCGGGCTTATCAAACTCGATGCCGGCGAGGTGCACCTGTTTGGGCAGCGCTGTGGCATCGACGCGCCCGATGAGACGCAGCGTTGTCTGCGCACTCGCGTCGGCCTCGTGCTGGACACGTGCCCCTTCCCTTCCACACTTAAGGTGGGCCAGGTCGAGTCGCTCGTAGGCCCGGCGTACCCCGCGTGGGACCGCGAAACGTTCGCCGGATTCATCAACCGATTTGGCCTCGATCCCAAGACAAAGGTCAAGGACCTCTCCCGCGGCATGGGCATGAAACTGCAGCTTGCCTGTGCACTCAGCCACGATGCCAAGCTGCTCGTTTTGGACGAAGCCACCGCGGGCCTCGATCCCATGGCACGCGAGGAACTGCTTGATGAGCTGCTTGCCTTTGTCGCCGACGGCCAGCACAGCGTGCTGCTCTCGAGCCACATTACGTCTGACCTCGATCGCACCGCTGATCGCGTCATCTGCATCGATAATGGCTCGATTATTTTTGACCTGCCGCGCGAGGACATTACCGACCGCGCCGGCATCGCCCACTGCACCCAATCGCAGGCTGCCGAGCTTATGACTTGCGTCGAAGGTGCCCGTGCCGTCCACCACTCCTATAGCGTGGACGTGCTCGTGCCCAACCGTCGCGAAACGCTCGAGGCCTTCCCCGAGATTCCCTGCGACCGGGCAACCATTGATGACTATCTTCGCCTCATGCTGAAAGGGGCTTCGAAATGAAACGCGCCTTTATGTCCGAGCTCGCCATCGTTCGCACGCTCATCCCGAGCATCGCGGGTGTCGGCCTGTTCATATTCGTCGTGTTGACTCTCGCCAACGCGTCGGATGGCGATTCCGGTATGAGCGCCGGTGCCTGCGCCGTCAGTGCCATGTCGCCCATCATAATCATGAACTCACTGGCTGGCTACGATAACCAAAACGGCTGGGAGCGCTATCGGGCAACGCTGCCGTTCTCGCGCAAAGACATCATCTGCGCGCGCTACCTGTGCATTATTGCTTTCTCGGCCGTCATGGCATGCGCCGCCGTGCTTTTGAACATCATCGCCCTTCCGTTCTTCGATCACACGGGCATTCCCTCGACGAGACAGACCGTCTTTGAGATCACAATAGCCTCCGCCGCATCGATGCTCATCTCCCTCATGATGGTGTTTTTGGCACAGCCGCTGTTCTTTCGATTTGGACACATGGAGGCGCTGCGCCTTTCCGTCGGCCTGTTTGCCCTGATGGGCTGCGGTACCATGGCAATGCTGAGCTCTTCCAACCCCATTAGCAACTGGCTCATGTCGATTGCCGGAGCGAATCCCGATCCTGCCGTCCTTGGCGGTCTGTGCGCAGGAATTGCCGTACTGGCCCTCGCGCTATGTGCAATCAGCTGCACCATCAGCACCAAGGTTTATCGAGTACGCGACCTGTAATCGACAGCTAATAAGCTTAGGTGGTACCCCGCTTATTTTTTCAATGAAACAAGGCGGCATAGCGTCACCACCGCCCCTCACAGCAGGCCGTCTAGTTCTTAGCAACCAAAAAGACACCGTCAGCATATCGAAGGTGAATACCTTTCCGAGAAGTGAACGAGTAAAAACAGTGCCCTGTAGCATCGACATTTTTAAGGACTCAATTCCTGCGGTTTTGTCTAAGAATCCTGCAGTTTTGTTCGAAAAAAGTGTGCATGTTCCAGGGGTCCAGATTTACTCGTTCACTTCGCGGAAAACCATTCACCTTCGATTCGAGCCTTAACCAAATGCCCTCTTGAACTATGGCCCCTGTCTCACCACAGCGATATCAAAGCTTCATGGCGGGACGGTATCATCGGACGAGCGCCGTAAATCTGGCGCGGTTGTTCTTTGGGGAGGCATTTCACCCGTGTCGTGGGTCGCAGCAGCATTTGCGTCAGCATTCTTTGCCGGCATCACATCCATCTTGGCCAAATGCGGCATCAAGCAGACCGACTCCGATGTCGCGACGGCCATTCGCACCTGCGTGGTGCTCGTTTTCGCCTGGGCAATGGCGGGCATTTCTGGATCCATTGGAACCATTGGCAGCATCGAACCCAGATCCTGGCTCTTTCTCGTCCTCTCGGGACTCGCTACCGGCGCTTCGTGGATCTGTTACTTTAAGGCGTTGAGCATCGGAGACGTCAATAAGGTCGTACCGGTCGACAAGATGAGCACCGTGCTCGCCGCGCTGATCGCCATCGTGCTTTTTGGCGAGACGAGCAACCTTGCGGTTAAGCTCGTGGGAACCGCCGTCATTACCCTCGGCACGTTTTTAATGACCGAGAAGCAGCAATCCGCCGGACCTGAGCAGCAGCAAGACCGGACCTGGCTTGCTTACGCCCTCGGCGCCGCCATGTTCGCAGCACTCACCTCCGTCCTCGCTAAGATCGGCATCGAAGGCGTCGAGTCAAACCTGGCCACGGCAATCCGCACCTGCGTGGTACTGGTTATGGCATGGGCAATCGTGGCAGCTAAAGGCAAGATGGGCCAAGCCGTGCACGTAGACCGCTACGAGCTCGTATTTCTCGCGGCATCGGGCATCGCGACCGGAGCATCGTGGCTGCTGTGCTACTACGCCATCGCCACAGGCCAGGTGAGCGTCGTGGTGCAGATCGACAAACTATCGATTGCCGTATCGGTACTATTTGCGCGCCTGGCATTCAACGAAAAACTCTCACGACGCAGCGCCATCGGTCTCGTCCTCATCGTACTGGGCACTGCAGCGCTCGCAGTTTGGAAGTAGCGCGGCCAGCAGCCGCTACATCCTCACACCTGGCTTGGGATGCCTGTACTGACCGTGGGATGCTGTGCGCTTACCGTGCGAGATGGCAAATTTGGGACAACAGTGCAGGCAACGAAGGCAGGCTGCGCACTCCGGCTTTGTCCAGACGGGAAGGCCGTCGCGCATCTCAATCGCCGCCATGGGGCAGCGCTTAGCGCAGAGGCTACACCCGACGCAGCGGCTAGCATCGACGGCAAACTTGCTCGTCTGCTGCATACGCGGCAGCCCAAACGCATGATACGCGCACGATGCAAACAGGGGCACGCGATGGCGCATCATATTGCCCGTGCGCCGTTCCCGTACCGCCTCGATCACAGCATCAATCTGCGCCTCAGCAGCCCTATTGATACCCTCAACCTTTTGAGGGTCAGACAGGTCGAAAACAGGCGTCCAGGTATCAGGCATCTTGACGCTCATCGCCGCATCTAACTCGAGCCCACGCTCGTGCAGCAGATCGCGGGCGAACTTGGCCGATTGCCCGGTCGTCGAACCGTACGTCGAGACATAGAACGTATAGGGGCGCTCGCCGCCCTTTGCACCGGCAGCAATCGACAGGTCGACAGTCTTCTAAAACTCGATCATTGGCGTCGGCAAGCCCCAGGCGTATACCGGGGCAACAAACCCCAGCCGACAGGGGCCTTCCATCACAGCAAGGTGAAGGATCTCGGCATCAAAGCGCTCAATCGACACAACCTTGTCGTCTGTCGCCGCTGCAATGCGACGCGCCACATGTTCGCTGTTCCCCGTCGCGCTAAAGTACAGGATCATCTCGTGCCCCTCTGGAGTTGACTCGCGATTAACCGTGCTACTTGCGCAGCGGCTTGGGCAGCGGAATGCCGGCGGCGATAACGGCGGCGATGATCATGCAGACGATACCCTTGAGCGGGAAGCACATGAGCAGCAGGCCCACGACCATGACCGGCTGACGCATGACGGCGCCCATCGTCGATGCCGTGCAGACGGCGACGCAAAAGACCGGATCGGCGCCGGTGAGGATGGCAAGGCCATAGCCCAGGCTTACGCCCGAGAAGATAACCGGGAAGAAGTGACCGCCGCGCCAACCAAGGTTGATGAGGGCGGGGGTCAGCATGGCCTTGACCAGACCGGTCGCGATAAGCACGCCGGCGGGAATGGTCAAGTAGGTTTCCATGAGCACGTCGGCCTGGGCCTCGCCGGCAAACATGGTGTAGGGCAGGACCGTGCCGCAGATGGCGAGCGCCAGACCGGCTAGCATGGCCTTGACGACAGGACGCTCCCCTATTGCATGGGCAAGCGCTTCGCTCGCGTGCTCAGAGACAAAGTACAGCCAGCCGCAGATTGTTCCGATCAACGACAGAGGGACGAGCCAGGTAAGCTCTAGGTTGCCCACCTCGGCGGACTCGAACCTGGGCATGCCCATGCCGCCGCCCACAAGCTGGCCAAGCAGCAGGTAGGTACCCAGACCGCCGGCAATCGCAATACCGTAGACCACCGTCTTTTGCGCCTTGGGCAGCTTGATGGTGATCTCGCCGGACGCGGAGCCCTCGTCGCCGTCGGCGCTACCAGCGAGCGGTGCCACAAAACCAAAGACGGGCGCGGTAAAGAGTGCCGTCAGGGCAGCCTGGGTGCCCAGCAGCGTAAGCTCCCTAAACTCGGCGCCAAAGCGACGCATGCGGTCGCCGACCCAGCTGCACAGACCAGCGATAACGCCGGTCAGGCCGGCCTCCGGTCCAATGCTTCCGCCAAACAGCAGCGGCAGCAATGCCGCGAGCGAAAGCTTGCCCAGGTTGTCGTACGGATAGCGCCCGTCTTGCTTAACCTTCGCCATCACCTGGTTGAGGTCATCGGTCTTGGTGCCTGTCATCTTTTCGTACAGACCGATTAACAGGCCGCCCAGCAGGCAGATAAAAAACGGGTACGGCAGAAAGCCAAACGGGCCGCTGGCAAGCTCGGGCGAAGCGACGCCCAGCGCGTGCGGAATCTCGGTCCATAGATAGTCGATACCGTGCTCCATCGCAAAAAAGAACAGCCAGACCGCAGCACCTGCGAGTGCACCGGTCACGGCAACGCTGACCAAAAACAGCGCGCGGTTTGTGGGTTTGGCAAGGTTATCCATCGGGTCCTCCCGCGGTTAAAGTCGACATAGATACGTTTTATTGTAGAGCGAGCGTTGCTCGAACGAGCCAACCATCTGCGCCGCAAACGGCACCATTGGGAGTCATGGTGGGGCAGGCTCAAGACTTATCCGTTGATAATCGAGGCAATCTCGCGCAAATCGTCGGCAAAGTAGATGCCGTGCTGGCGCCTCGGGCTCGAAAGCCCTTTATCAATCATGTGCCCGAGCAGCGCCTTGAGGTCGTTGTAGTACCCATCCAGGTTGTACAGAATGCACGGCGCGCTCAGATGCCCCAACGACACGGCGGACATGACCTCGGCAATCTCCTCGAGCGTGCCCGTGCCGCCCGGAAATGCGATGAACGCATCGCCGAGCTCGATCATCTTGGCTTTGCGCTCGGCCATGTCGCTCGTCACGATGAGGTCGTCAATACCGTCGTGTTGAAACTCGGCCTCGATAAAAAAGCTCGGCTCAACACCCGTCACGTGTCCACCCGCCTCGAGTACGCTATCGGCGAGCGCACCCATCAGCCCCGATTTGGACCCACCGTATACCAGCGCGTGGCCATTGGAGCCAATCCACGTGCCGAGCTCTCGCACTGCAGGCAGAAACGCCGGGTCGTTGCCGACGCTCGCGCCCAGGTACACCGTGATGTTCATATGCAATCCCCCTCGTCGTGACGCGCGGCACCCGTTCTATCGTTGCCGGCGACGGTACTCGCGCACGCGGCGCGACAAATCGGCGAGCTCATCGCGGTTGAGTTCTTCCAAATGCTCAAGATCGTCCATAAAGCGCGCCATGGTGTCCTTTTGGCGCAGCTTGATGAGCGTATTGCAGTAGTTCACCGCCACGCCCGTAAGCATGGCGATATAGAAGATGCTGATGACGCTCAGAATGACGGTAATGCCGCGGGCAACCGGCGTTTCGGCGGGGATATCGCCAAAGCCGATCGTCGAGACCGTCTCAAAGCTAAACCAAAGTCCATCGCCAAACGTAAGAGTCGTGGGCTCGGACAGCCAGACAGCCGTCGAGCAAAGCAGATAGAAGATAAGAAACAGGCCCGTGATGCGCGCAAAGCCAGCCTGTCGCAACACATCGGCAAGCGTCCTCAACTTGTTCATCGCGACCCCTTTTCCCAGACGTCCAATCTCGTTCGCTCGGTATTGTCCCACAACCGGCAGTTAGGGACGTTCCTTTTGTGCCGGCAGAAAGGGACTGTCCCCAACTGCCGGGCGGGAACGTTTAGCGGTACAGCTGCCGACTGGGCAGGCTGAGCTGGTATCCTTATGCGGTAATGTCTCAATTCGTTAGGATTGCATGTGAGAGCTGCCACTGTCCTTCGTTCAGTTATATGTCGCGCCCTGGCCATTGTGCTTGCCGCGCTTGCCGCACTGAGTTCCATCGCGCCTGTCCAGGCTTTTGCCGATGACTCTAGTCAGCCAGTCAAGACGGTCCGCGTCGGCTGGCTCGTCAACAACGAGGGCTTCCAGAACGGCACCCCCGGCGAGCGTCTCTCGGGATGGGGTTACGAGTACCTCCAGACCCTGTCGTACTACACGCCCGGCTGGCGGTACGAATACGTCTCCGGCACCTTCACCGAGCTTATGGACATGCTCGAGGCAGGCGAAATCGACCTCATGCCCAACATCTCCTACTCCGAGGAACGCGCCCAAAAGCTGCTCTTTTCCTCGAACCCCGAGGGCACCGAGCGCTACTACATCTACGCCAAGCCCGATCGCGACGATCTGGCCAAGGGTGACCCCCAAGCGCTCCAGGGTCTCACTATCGGTTGCAACTCCGGCGTCATGCAAACCTTCGTTGGCCAGCAGTGGCTCGCCAACGAAGGCATTACCTGCACCTATAAAGAAATCGACACTGGCAGTGCCCTCTTTGACGCGCTCGCAAACAACGAGGTCGATGCCATCATCATGAACGACACGACCTCGTCGCCCAGCGCCTCCCCCATGTTCTACATTGGTTCGAGCGACTACTATTTTGCCGTCCCCAAAAGCCGCCCCGACCTGATGGACGACATCAATGCCGCCATGTCGGCAATCGCCCGCGTCAACCCACGCTATATCGACGAAGTCAAATCTAACTACTCGGCCCAAAACAGCGGTTCATCATCGCTCAACGGCCCCGAACGTTCCTGGCTCAAAGCAAATGGCAACACCATCACGCTCGGCTACATTACGGGCAAACTCCCCTACTGCAACGAAGACGAAGACAGCAAAATGGAAGGCTCGCTCGCATCGCTTGCGACGACGTTGCACGATAAATTTGGCATTACGGTCAAAACCGTCGCCTTTGATAGCTACAAGATGATGTCAAAGGCCCTGTCAAAAGGAAGCATAGACGTTGCGCTGCCGGTATACCGAGATTACTGGTTTGCCGAGCAATCAGGCGTTGTGCAGTCGGTATCGTTGGGGACCGTGCCCCTCACCGCCATCCACACCGACGGCAATCTGAACAAAGACCTTCAGAACATCGCCTGCACCAAATCATCGTTTGTCAACCAAAATGTACTTGAAAGTCTGTTCCCCACAGCGACCGTGACCGAATACCAATCCGACGATGAAGCGTTCGACGCCCTCAGGAGGGGAACGGCGCGCTGCGTCGTCGCTCCCAGTTCACGCGTAAAAACCCTCGGCGATCGTTATGATCTCGAGGACTGCGAGACGGTCGAGCTCCCTGACACCTGCGAGCTCTCGTGCTGGATTTCGCGCGGAAAGCCCGAGCTGCTGGGAATCATCAACAAGGGCATCATCAATGCCGGAGAATCGCTCTCCGCAAGCAATTACTCCTCTACGTCGTACACGGCCCAGGAATCCAACACGCTTCAATTCCTTTATCGCAACCGTGCCGCCGTTGCCTCCACCCTCATCGGTATGTTGTCGGTCAGCATCGTCCTGCTCATCTGGGCGCTCGTGCGCGCTCGAACCGAGCGCGAAAAAGCCGACGCCGCCAACGCCGCTAAGACGGCATTCCTCACGCGCATGAGCCACGACATCCGTACGCCGCTCAACGGCATCCTGGGCCTTATCGATATCGAGGAATTGAAGGAAGGCGATATCCAGGTCGCCCGCGAAAGCCGCGCCAAGGCTCGTGTTGCCGCCAATCACCTGCTCTCGCTGATTAACGACATCCTCGAGATGGGCAAAATCGAAGACCGCAAGATAACACTGGAACATGCGCCTTTTAACCTCAAAGAGCTCTGTGACGATACGCTGGTTCTGTGCAAGCTCCGCGCATCCGATAACGGCATCACCATGCAGGACAATAGTCTGCCATACACCACGGGGCCATACATGGTCGGCAGTCCCACCCATATCCGACAGATCATGATCAACCTGTTAGACAACAGCATTAAGTACAACAAGCACGGCGGCTCCGTCACCTTTAGCTCAAAGACCAAGCCACTCGATAACGGGCGCGCGCTCTTTTGCTTTAGCGTTTCGGATACCGGCATTGGCATGACTTCCAAGTTTTTAAAGCATATCTATGAGCCGTTTGCCCAAGAAGGTAACGATGCGCGTAGCAAGTTCCAAGGAACCGGCATGGGCATGCCAATCGTCAAGTCGCTTATTGAACTGATGGGCGGCACCATCGAAGTCACCAGCGAGCTCCATGCGGGCACCTCGTTCTACGTGGAGATTCCGCTCGATATCGACAAGAACCCCCAGGCGCGGGCGAATACGGTCGAGGGGGCGCTCGACTGCTCGCTCGCCGACATGAACGTACTGCTCGCCGAAGACAACGAATTGAATGCCGAGATTGCCCAGGCGTTGCTAGAATCCGAGGGCGTCGTGGTCACCCGCGCCGCCAACGGCAACGAAGTCGTCGATCTGTACCTATCGCATCCCGCCGGCAGCTTCGATGCGATCCTGATGGACATTATGATGCCGGACATGGACGGTTACGAGGCAACCCGCACGATTCGCCTGAGCGAGAAGGTCGATGCAGCCGATATCCCCATCATCGCGCTCACCGCCAATGCCTTTGCCGAGGACGCCAAGGCGGCACACGACGCCGGCATGAACGCCCATCTATCCAAACCGCTCGACTTTAACAAGCTCAAAAACATACTCGCCCGCATCAAGAAAAACGGATCCGTTTCGCTATAGTTTGTGCTCAACCACCACGCACGACCAGAAAGGAAGTCAACGATGTTTAGGCCCTTACGTCGAAAGAAACGCGCCATCACCGACGAGGAAGCGCGCGAACTGCTCGCCACCTGCAAGCGCGGCGTCTTTGCCGTCAACGGCGACGATGGCTACCCGTACGCCATTCCCGTCAACTACTTCTTTGACGCCGAGCACGACAATATTTATTTCCATGGCGCCAAGGCTGGCCACAAGGTCGACGCACTCAAGCGCGATGACAAGGTCTGCTTTACCGTTTACGGAAACGAGTGGTACCAGGACGGCGACTGGGCTCCCTACGTTATGAGTACCGTGGTCTTTGGCCGCTGTCGCCTGGCGAATGACACCCCCGCGTTTATCGAGGACAAAGTCCGCCAGCTCGCCCTTAAGTACTACCCTTCTGCCGAGGAGGTCGAAGAGGAAATCGCCAAGGACATTAAGGGCGTCCAGCTCTACGAGATTACGATTGAGCATCTCTGCGGCAAGCAGATTCAAGAAAAGTAAGCTCCAAAAACAGGCCTCATCAATAACAATATGGCCTGGTTCCAACCCACCTTGGAACCAGGCCATATGCTTATGAAGCGTCGGCGGCTATGTGCGCAAGCGCCTCAACGAGCTCCTGCGAGCTCACGGGTTTACTCAGGTGCGCATCCATGCCCGCCTCACGCGAAAGCCTGCGGTCGTCGGCAAAGGCGTTGGCACTCACGGCGATAATCGGCGTGGTTGCGGCATCCTCGCGATCGAGCGCTCGAATTCGACGCGTGGCCTCAAGACCATCGATACCGGGCATCATGATGTCCATCAACACCACGTCATACTCGTGCAGCGCGCTCGCGGTAAACATCTCGACGGCAGACTCACCATCCTTAGCATGCGTCACGACGGCACCGGCACGGCCGAGCGTAAACTGCGCGATCTCGGCATTCAGATCGTTATCCTCTACGAGCAAAACGCGCAAGCCCTGGAGCGCATCGCCATCGCCCGCCTCCACGCGCACTGCCTGAGGAATCTCGGAGCGGTCGCACTTCTCGAACGGCAGGCGGATGGTAAACGTCGTCCCCTGCCCCAAGACGCTCGTAAAGCTCATGGTTCCACCCATAAGCTCAACCAACTGTTTTGCGATAGGCGCGCCCAGTCCAGTTCCCGACGAAGCGCCTTCCACCTGCTGTTCCTCGCGGCAAAACGGCTCGTAGAGGCGCTGTTGGAACTCCTCGCTCATGCCAATACCGTTGTCGGCGATCGTGTATTCATAGACGGGGACGCCATCCGCTGGCTCCACCTCGCGGCACGCCAGGCGAACATAGCCGCCTTGGCGGTTGTACTTGACGGCATTGCCGGCAATATTGAGCAACAAGCGCTTGAGGTGCGTCACGCTCACCCGTGCATAGGGATGATCAAGCGCCTGCTGGTCACAGATAATTTTCACCAGACGCTCCTCGGCCTGGCGCTCCAGAATATCGCGCACTTCACAGTTGAGGGCCACCAAGTTTATGGGCACGAGGTTTAGGTCGACCTGCCCACTCTCCAGGCGACTCATATCGAGTGCCTCGTTGGCAAGGTCGAGCAGCAGTCCCGATGCCGTCCAGATTTTCGAGCGGCACTCAGTCTGCTTTTGCAGATCGTCCGCATTGGCATCGCCAACCTCGACCATGCCGCGAATGCCGTTGATGGGCGTGCGCAGATCGTGGCTCATGCGGCGCAAAAACTCCGTCTTTGCAGAGTTGGCAGACGAGGCCTCACGCGCCGCCTTTGCCAGCTTGTCGCCATAGTCGCGCTCCTGCTGCAGCAAGTCCGTCAAACGTCGACGATCAGCGCGGCGACGCACCGTCACAACAACGGCTATAACACCGCCGTAGAGTACCAGCACGCCGGCGGCAACAGCCGCGGCGACCTCAAAGTAGCGCTGCGCCGAGGCATAGGTGTACACATAGAATTTGTGCGCTTTTCCAAATGTGCCCAAATACCACTCGCCGTCGGCGTTAACCAATCTGACCTTACCAGCCAGGCATCGATCCTTAATACCGTCGACAATAAAGACATCCGTCGCAGGCAGATCGAACACGCCCAATACGGTGGGTTCAACGGCATTGGTCGCAACGACCTTGCCGTCGCTTTCGATCACGATATTGCCGCTATCGATGGTTTCATAGCCATCAAGCAAGCTCTGCAGTTTGAGTGTATTGCTTGCAACCGCTTTCGCGCTCTGATGCCTTACCGCGATAACGATGCCCTCGCCATCCTGCCGAGTCACGCAGCCAATGTCTGCGACCGAATCATCCGCAAGCGTGATGCGGGCGGTATAGGACTTAAGCGGATGAGTTGCCACCTCCAGCACGGGTGATTCTTTGAGATACGTAGCGAGCGACCCGTAGTCCACATCGCCCGTCGAGGACTCGGACACCAAATTGCCCGATGCGTCCGTCACGATCAGCGCGCTCACGTTGAACTGGTCGGCGTATTGCTCCAGCATGGCGTTATCCACCGAACCGTCGCGCTCCATATCGCGGGCAGCCTCTCCGGCGATTTCCATAACGCGTATCAGGTTTTTGGTCGTATAGGCGCTGTTGAATGCATCGTAGGAAAGGCTCTGCGTCGCCACGTAATCGACAACGTCGGCAAAGCGCTGCTCGGCTTGGGCCGTCGTGTAATCGTAGCTCATCATGCCGGCAACAACCGAGAGCGCTATCCCCAGCAGAGCGACAAGGAGCCATGCCCCTGTCGAACGATTGTCCCGCTCCTGAGCGGCGTGGTC
Source organism: Collinsella aerofaciens (assembly GCA_048502435.1). Lineage (GTDB taxonomy): Bacteria > Actinomycetota > Coriobacteriia > Coriobacteriales > Coriobacteriaceae > Collinsella > Collinsella aerofaciens_CL. The sequence goes on along the minus strand of DBFRXD010000093.1, from coordinate 40,331 downwards.
GGGCGCATCGATCATGACAGGCCCTCCATATTCAAAAATGGCGAAGGGTCATCGAAGTACTTTGACACCAGGCGTTCCATGGTGCCATCGGCAAGCATTTCTTGGTAGGCATGAGTGAGCTTGACGTCGATGCCACGCGTATCGTTGATATCGAAAGCGGTGCCCAAACCGACCTCTAGCAGCGGCTCATCCAAAATGCGATATGCCACACCATAGTCTTTTTCGTAGGTGAGGAACGAGGACTCATGCGCGGCGATAGCGTCGACCAGGCCCTCGACGAGCGCCGGGTTCAGGTATGAACCGTCCGAAAAGCTGTAGAGTTCCTTGATCTGCGGAACGTTTTCATTTATGCGATTGAGCAAAATGTCCTCGGGCTTGGTGGTGGACTGAACCGCCACGATCTTATCCTCAAGATCGGCAAGCGTGTAGATATCGCTCTGGGGATCGACCGCGACCACCTGGCGGCTCGCAAGGTACGGGCCGGCCCAACGATATTCGTTTTCGCGACCCGTCATACTAAAGCTGCCCATGACACAATCGAGTTCGCCGCTCGCCAGCAGCTCCTTCTTCTTTTCCCAGTCGATCAGCTGGTATTTTGGCTTGTAACCAATGCGAGTCAAAGCCTCGGTCAATATCTCGACATCCAGGCCAACGATATCGCCGTACTCGTCGGTATACACAAACGGTGGATAGAGGTCGCTGCCGACGTTGAGCGTCTTAAGGTTGTCGTCTTTGGCCTGCGAGGCATCCAGGCCTTCTAATGCAGACGTCGAGGCTCTGCCATTCGACCCGGAACAGCCGGCTATCGCTACGACAAAGGCGCACGCTACCGCAAGCGCAACAAACAACGAAATGGCAACCGAGCGACGGGACCTTTTCATCGAGCTCCATACGATCCTGTTTACAGACTGAAATGGTAAAAAATAATAGCAAACAAAACCACACGAGTGCCCAATGGCTACAGACGTTTTACCATGTGGGGCCTTCCAGCCGACTTGGCAGAAGGCCCCGCATGCAGTGCTCACTTACCGTGCATTAAAAACGTAGCGGTCCAGGCGGTCGCACGCTTCCTTTACGCGCGAAAGCGGCAGCGCCAGATTCACGCGAATGTGGCAGGGCCCGTGGAACGGGCGGCCGTCCTGATATCCCACGCCCACGCGCGCCCCCTCGTCGAGCAGCCACTGAATATCGCGGCCATGCTCGCGACACCACTCGGTGCAGTCCAGAAACACCATGTACGTGCCCTGCGGACGCGAATAGGACACGCCCTCAAAATGCCCGTCCACGTAATCGCAGAAGTACTCGATATTGCCGGCAAGCACCTGGTTGAGCTCGTCCACCCACTCGTAGCCCTGCGGCTGGTAGGCACCGATAAGCGCATGCATGGAGAGGACATTCATCTCGTTGTAGTGGGTCTTGTTGGACACGGCGCAGATGCGGTCACGCAGCGTCTCGTTGTAGACAATGTGGTAGCTGCCGACAAGGCCCGCCAGGTTAAACGTCTTGCTCGGCGCATAGAGGGCAACCGTGCGCATGCGGGCATCCTCGCTCACCGACTGCGTCGGGATGTGCTTGTGCCCCGGCAGGATGATATCGGACCAAATCTCGTCCGAAATCACCACGCAATCGTGCTGGCGATAGATGTCCATGGCGCGCTCGATTTCGTCGCGCTCCCATACGCGGCCGCAGGGATTGTGCGGCGAGCAGAACACCGCGGCATGGATGTGGTTTTGGGCGAGTTTGCACTCCATGTCCTCAAAGTCCATGCGCCACACGCCCTGGTCGTCGAGTTTAAGCGGGCTGTGGACAATGCGATAGCCCGCGGCTTCGATAGACTTGGTAAAGCCAATGTAGGTGGGGCTGTGGACCAGCACCGCATCGCCCGGCTGGACATACGCGCGCAACGTCGACACGACGCCGCCCAGCACGCCATTTTCGTAGCCGATATGCTTAAGTGCCAGGCCCTCGACGCCATTACGGCGGCTCTGCCATTCGATGATGCGGTCGAAGTACTCGGGGCGCGGATCGAAATAGCCAAACATGGGGTGCTGGGCACGCTGAATGATGTGCTCCTGGACCGTGGGGACCGTGGCAAAATTCATGTCGGCCACCCACATGGGAATGCGGTCGAAGCCCTCGTCGGGTGCGTTCGGAGCCATACCGGGGATCTCGCCCCAGGAGTCAACGGCGATGGAGTCCATGCCGTGGCGGTCGATGATTGAAGTGAAGTCGTATTTCATGCTGGACTCCCGTGCAAAGTAGACTGTTTCGATAGGCGTTATTGTCCACCAGCGTGGGCGGTTTTGGCGCGGGGTTTGGCGCTTAATTTGACGGGTGCGGACGAATGGCTGGTTAGTCTCGCGCGTCGGTGACGGCGACTACGGTTAGCTGGGTTTCATCGACCGAAAAAGATATGTCGAGTCCGGCGTAGGCCAAGTGGTAAACGCGGTTTGGCTCGTGCTTGCTGCCCGCGCGGCGTGGATCTTGGCGAAGGACCTCGACCAAGCCGGGGAGCTTTGCGGGCGGGACTATATCCTGCAGCGTCTGCGGGAACTCGATGTCGAGCTCTTGCCACGGAGCATCCTCAATCCAGCCTCCGGTCGCATCCGGGTGGCAGTCCGCAAACGGAATGTAGGGCTTAATGTCGTAGATGGGCGTGCCGTCGCGCAGGTCGGCCCCCAGCACATGGATGATAGGACCATCGTCGGTGAGCTCGACACGATCAAGCTTGACACAAGTAAGCCCAATGGGATTAGGGCGAAACGGACTGCGCGTGGCAAACACACCCACGCGCTCGGCTCCGCCCAGACGCGGCGGGCGCACGGTCTTCGACCACTTGACGTTGGTGCCGGACCTGTCCTGCGTCTTGGCATCGGTAGCTATGTCCTTAACCGTGCCGCCGGGCGTTCCGTTTTCGAAGCGCCACAGCAGCCATAGGTGAGAGAAGGAGTCCAGGCCCTCAACCGCTGCCTTGGAGGCAAATTCCGGCTCAAAGACGATGCGTCCCTGCAGATGAGGCGCCAAAAAGCTGTTGCGCGGAATGCCGAACTTCTGCGGCAGGTCGGTATGTATGTGTGCAATAGGTTCCATGCCGGTCATTGTACGGCATGGAGGCGTGGGGCGTTGCGCGCAATTCTTCGCCGTGGACTCCTGTCGTGCAACCAACGGTTGCTTGGAAGGGCGCCTGCCGCCGCGTATGCTTAAGCCATCAACCAGCAGAAAGGAGCCGCTATGGCCTTTGCAGAAAAGCTCATTGCCGTTCGTCGCGTCCATCACCTTACCCAGGAGCAGCTCGCCGCCAAGCTCTTCGTCACGCGCCAAGCCGTCAGCCGTTGGGAGCGCGACGAGGTCACCCCGGGCATCGACATGATGAAGCTCATTGCCGCCGTAACCGGCGAGCCACTGTCCCACCTGCTCGAAATGCCCGAGCATTATTGCCAGAGCTGCGGCATGATACTCACGCCCGACGACTGCGGCACCGATGCCACGGGCGCCACGACCGACCATTACTGCAAGTGGTGCTACGACCACGGCCAGTACACCTACGACACCACCATGGAGGCAATGATCGAGGATTGCGCTCCGCGGCTGGCGCAAAACACCGGCATGTCGCTCGACGAAGCCGTCTCGCTCATGGGCGCCGTCCTGCCGCAACTGGAGCGCTGGCGCGCCGTGCAAGAAAACGAGAAGCGCTACGGTGCCGAGGCGCGGGCGCGCTATGGCAATGAGGCTATCGATGCAGCAAACGAAGCGCTGCTGGACATGGACCCCGAGACATGGAACGACATGAAGGAACTTGAACGCGCTATTCTGGGCCAGCTCTCGATTGCCATAGGCATTGGCGACCCAGAGAGCAACGAGGCTCGTAAGCTTGTCGCGATGCATCGTCGCTGGATTGCTCTCAACTGGGGATGCGAGCCCCAAGACGAGGCGTACCTGGGCCTCGCCCACGGTTATCTTGCCGACCAGCGCTTTGTTGACTACTACGACAAGCCCTGCGCCACCGGAGCCACGGCGTTTCTGGTCCAGGCCATCGAGTCTTCGTTGACGCGCGCATAGACCGCGTCGGCTTTGGGTATTTCAATCAAAACCTCAACCGATTGGAGACCTATGGCTACTAATCACGAGCTCGCGCTGTACGTTATGACCGGCTGCCCGTATTGCTTAAAGGTCAAGCACTTTTTGGCCGATAACGGCGTGACCATTCCCGAGCGCAATATCTCGACCGATTCCGATGCCGAACAGACACTCATCGCCGTCGGCGGAAAACGCCAGGTTCCCTGCCTGTTCATCGACGGCAAACCACTCTACGAATCGAGCGACATCATCGCGTGGGTGCAGGAAAACCTGCTCTAGTACGCACGCTCTGTCCGTCCAGGGCCCCAACCCATACGACCCAAACATGTACACCAGCATCCAAAGTCGACATTTTTCGACATCTTTGGATGCTGGCGTACAGCTTTTTGGTAGTCATGGACGCTCTTGGCCGGCAAATTGTTTGAGGAGACCTTTGGATTATGGCTGTTTGACGCCTCTGGAAAGGTTTCCGAGAGGGCTGTGGTCAAAAAAGGGCAAATATGAGTACTGCTACCTGTTTAGTAGCAGCGATTTTGATCACTTCAGGAACTATTCAACGTTCCACTTGTCCGCAGACGACGTTATTTCTCCTCATATGTTCAATAAAAGTAGCTCTTAATGGGAACAAATCTCATCAGGAGCTACAATTTATAGCAAATAAATGCAACCATAATGGCAACAGTACTCATATTTGCCCTTTTTTGACCACGACCCTCCAGAATAGTCGCTGAGAGCGACACTAAATGACAAAATCCGACACTTGAACGTTCTTATATGAGTAGCCATTGAAGGACACCTAACGACTACTCCCATTCGCGACACACTGTGTCGCGAATTAAGCTGGCCCCATTACCGAAGACCAGTGAGAGCTCCTGCCCAGAATCTCAATAGCTTAATAAAGGGCTCCCCTCCGGAAGTTCAATGAGCATCCAAATTCCAAGCTGAAAAGCAAAGGAGTATCGAAGCCGTCAATGCTCATTTCCTATCGAACAGGCAGGTCAAAACAAGCTAATTAGCCCGATGAACTGCTTGTATTTTTGTCTACAAAATTGTATACAAAAAGAGAATCCGAGAACCGGCGCTCGACATTATGTCGATCGATAGGAGGCGCCATGGATGCTAAGCAGCTCGAAAAGATGATGGGGTTTGCTCCCGGAGAGTTGAAGAAAGCCGCGGAAGCCTACGAAAAAGATGAGTGGCCGAAAGGTCACACCATCAAGTTGGGAAGGCCACCAATCTCCGATGAGCCGAGCGTCGTTATATCAGCACGTGTGGGCGAATCGGTTCTTGAGGCGTTTGACGAAAAAGCCAAACGCCATGGGCAAACGCGCACGGAACGGCTCAGGGAACTCATAACACTTGATGCAATGATTGCCTAGGCACCGCTCCCCCGCCGAACCCAAACATGTACGCCAGCATCCAAAGTCGACATTTTCGACATCTTTGGATGCTGGTGTACAGCTTTTTGCTACATAGTCGTTGGGGACGTTCTTAAATGACTAGTCGTTAAAGAACACCCAACGACCAACTAGCCGTGGAAGCGGGCTATGGGTGCGAGTGGCTGCTCGCGAAAGACGCGCTCGACGGCGGCGCGGTATTCGTCAACCTTTTTTGTCTTACGTACGAGCTTGTGAACGGTAGCGGGGTCAGCGAAGGCGCATTTGGCGTAGAACCACCACTCCTTCATGCGAAAGACCGCGTTGCCGCCAATCTCTTCTGCATATGCCGCAAACAGCGTGTCGTGGAAGCGCTGCAGCTCAGCAGCCGTTGCAGCAGGGCCGCCCTTGACCATGCGAGCCAGCGCGGGGTTCGCAAGCAAGCCACGCCCCAGCATTACATGGCGCGTGCCGGGATAGGCCTCCACCAGCGCGTCCACGTCCTCAAGATCAAAGATGTCGCCGTTGTATGCCACCGGGAACGGCGCGCGCTCCAGCGTCTCGCCGTAAAACGCTTTGCGCGGCGAGCCCGTGTAACGATCCTTTTGCACGCGCGGATGCACGATTAGCTCTGCCAGCGGCATGCGACAGTACAGGTCAAGCACGCGCTCGTATTCGTCGTCACTCTCCAGCCCCAGCCTGGTTTTTACCGACACCGGCAACGGCGAACGTTCGCACACATCGCTCAAGAACACTTCGAGCTCGTCCAAGTGGCGCAAAAAGCCCGAGCCCTTGCCCTTGGCGACAACCGTCCCCGAGGGACAACCCAAGTTGAGATTGACCTCGCGATAGCCCATGTCGGCGAGCACCTGTGCCGCCCACACAAACTCGTCCGCGTTCTTGGACATCAACTGAGGCACCACGTTGAGCCCCTGGTTATTGGCAGGATCGATCTCCTTAAACGCCTTGCCGCCAAAGCGGTTTCCCACCCGCGGCGGCGGCAAAAACGGCGTGTAATAGCAATCGAGCGCACCGAAGCACTCCGCATGCACGCGACGGAACACATGCCCGGTAATCCCCTCCATAGGGGCAAGCGAAAGAATCATCTACTCTTCTCTCATATCAACGGATGTGACAAAGGAACCGCCCCCTTGTTACATGCATTATGCCTTGTGCTTCAGATGATTCACAAGGCAGAGGTAGCTGCTTGACGATAATCACCCTTCCATCCGTCGCCTTACGCAACGAAGGTGAATGCTTTTCCGCGAAGTGAACGGGTGAAATCGGACCCTCGATGCATCGACACTTTGGGAAGGCCAATTCCTGCGGTTTTATCACTCAAATCCTGCGGTTTTAGCGTCGAAAAACGTGGGTGCTTCAGGGGTCCAAATTAGGTCGTTCACTTCTCGGGAAACCATTCACCTTCGATTTACTGGTGCTTATAAACAGCGAGGGGGTCGCCCGGCAGGCGGCCCCCTCGCTTGTTATTCATCCCTCGGCAGCGGTTTCATGCTCCAAAAGACAACGTTCATAATCACGACAACCACCAACACCACGCCGTTGGCCACCCAAAAGCCCATGTTAAGGCCGAGCCACTCCGTGGTGCCAAACAAGTCCATCCAAATCTGCGTCCAGTTCATGCAAACGCTCCTTTCTGCATCAATCCCCCACTACAGCAGCTCGCCGTAGCGCTTGACGTAGGCCTTCTTAAGGCTTGTCGCCAGCGCCATGTACAGCAAGATGCACGGAATCAGGAACAAGAAGTACTCGACAGGCAGGGCGCCCAGACCCAGCGTGGGGCCAAGCGGGCTAAACGGGATCAGCGTGAGCAGCGCGATGCCCGTCATCGTGAGCAGCATCACCGGAGCCGAGGCACGGCTCTGGATAAACGGCAACTTAGGCGTACGGATCATGTGGATGACCAGCGTCTGGCTCCACATAGACTCGACGAACCATCCAGCCTGGAACAGCGCGATGTAGGCCAGCTGCATCTGCTCCAGCGCGGCGCCCGAGTAGACGCTCGCCAGGTCGTTGAACAGCACGCCATGGCTCACGAACAGGGGGCAGAAAACGAAGTACATAAAGATATAGGTCATAAAGTCGAAGATGGAGCTGGTGGGCCCGATCCAGATCATGAACCTGCCAACACTCGAAGCGTCCCAGGTACGCGGCACGCGCAGGAACTCCTCGTCCACGTTGTCCCAGGGAATCGCCAGGCAGCTGCAGTCATAGATCAGGTTGAGCAGGATCAGCTGGATGCTCATCATCGGCAAAAACGGCAGCAGGGCGGATGCGGCAAGCACGCTGAACATATTGCCGAAGTTGGAGCTTGCGGTCATCTTGATGTACTTGATCATGTTGGCGTAGGTCTTGCGCCCCTCGATGATGCCCTCCTCGAGCACCATCAAATCCTTCTCGAGCAAGATGATATCGGCCGACTCCTTGGCCACGTCGACCGCAGTATCGACCGAGATGCCGATGTCGGACGACTTCATGGCCGAGGCGTCGTTGATGCCGTCGCCCATGTAGCCCACCACATGACCGTTTGCACGCAGCACGGACACGACGCGCGCTTTTTGATCGGGCGTAAGCTTGGCAAAGACCTGCACGTCCTCGGCGCGACGAGCGAGCTCGGCGTCGTCCATTGCGGCGATATCGCTGCCGAGCAGCATGTTGTTGACCTCGAGTCCCACCTGCTTGCAGATGGTGCGCGTGACCTTCTCATTGTCGCCGGTCAAGATCTTGGTGGCTACACCGTGGTTGCGCAGCGCCTCGATAGCATCGGCCGTGGACTCTTTGGGCGGATCCAAAAACGCCAGGTAGCCGATCAGCACCATGTCGCGCTCATCATCGGCGCTAAAGGCACCGACAGGCGACGGGTTGGACTTTTGAGCGATTGCCAACACGCGGAAGCCGTCGTCGTTAAGGTCGGCGACCGTTGCCAAAATGCGCTCGCGCACCTCGTCGTCCAGCACGTGAACGCCGCCGTCAATCTCGGCATGCGAGCACACCGACAGCATCTCCTCGACTGCACCCTTGGTGACCATCTGGGTTTTGCCGCTTCGATCGCGCACCACGGTGGTAAGGCGACGGCGCGTAAAGTCAAACGGCACCTCGTCGACCTTCACATAGGCCTCGGAAAGGTCGGTGAGACTCGGGTCGTTTTGCTCCTCTTCCTCGGTGCATTTGATGATCGCCAGATCCATCAGATTCTTGTAGCCCGTCTGGAAATAGCTGTTGAGGTAGGCATGGCGCAGAACGCGCGAATCCTCCTGGCCATCGATGTTCCAGTGATACTCCAGCACCACCTGGTCCTGCGTCAGCGTGCCAGTCTTGTCCGTGCACAGCACGTCCATCGCGCCAAAGTTTTGAATCGAGTTGAGGTTCTTAACGATGGTCTGCTTTTTGCTCATAGCCACGGCGCCCTTGGCAAGGCACGTGGTAACGATCATGGGCAGCATCTCGGGTGTCAGGCCCACGGCGATGCTGATGGCAAACAGGCCAGCATTAAGCCAATCGCCCTTGGTGACGCCGTTAATCATAAAGACAAACGGAACCATCACCATCATAAAGCGGATGAGCACCCACGAGACGCTATTGACGCCTTTGGAAAAGCTCGTCTCTACGGCATCCTCGGACAGGCTCGATGCCATAGAGCCAAACAAGGTCTGCTCGCCCACGCTAAAGGCGAGCGCCGTCGCGCTGCCCGAGATCACACTGCTGCCCATGAGGGCGATGTTCTCGAACGACGTTGCCGAATCGGACTCGGTGCACGTCGCGGGAACCTTCTCGACCGGCTCGCTCTCGCCCGTCAGGCTTGGCTGGCTCACAAAGAGGTCCTTAGCCTCAATGATTCTCACATCGGCGGGAATCATGTCACCGGCGGACAGGTGCACGATGTCACCAACCACCACGTCGTCGATGGGAATCTCGGTCCTAGGGGCATCCTCGCGGGTGACTGTCACGGTGGTCGTAATCATATCGAGCAGCTTTTCGGCCGCGTTGCCGCTGCGCGCTTCCTGGATATAGCGCAGCGTGCCCGAGAGCACGACCATCGTGGTGATGATGATCACCGTCAGCGGGTCAAAGTCTTCGGGCGTGCTGCCCATCATCGACAACGCTGGAAACACCATGTCGGTCGCTGCCGAAATGATGGCCAGGAAAAACAGAATCGCCGTGAAGGGATTGACGAACGCGTCCGCAAGCTTGCGGGCAATCGGCTTCTTCTTGCCACGCGTGACCACGTTACGCCCGTTGTCGGCTTCGCTGTGCGCGACCTCGTCGCGATTAAGGCCGCCGAGATTCGAGCCGACCCAGGATAGGGCCTCCGTCAGCGGAATGGTCGCCGCATACTGGATGCGACCCTCCGCGCGATGCCTCATCAGTTCGTTTTGCGCCTGAACCGCAGACGGCGTATGGCGCATAGTCATCTTCTTCAATTGCCTCGCTCCGTTCTATCGATCGGACGCAGGGCGAATCAGCCGCGCGCCCCCATCAAAGTGGACCCGCGCCGGCAACTTCGTCCTGCGTTACTGGTACTGTCACTGCCGCTCACGGTCCTCACCTCTCTTTCGCGTCCGCGACTGTCTACAGAATAGAAAAGCCGCAAGACCGAGCACATGGCTGGTTTCTTGCGGCTTTCTTGCGATTTGGCAAGGATTGTCAAAGTGACTATTTGGATCGATGGGAGCGAATACCCGAAGCGTTACTCGGCCATTTTGTAGCCCACGCCCCATACAGTCAGCAGGTAGTGGGGGTTGTCTGGTTCGGGCTCAATCTTCTTTCGAATTTTGCGGACGAAGGCCATGATGTTGCTGTCATCGAGCAGATACTCGTTTTGCCACACCGCCCGGTAGATTTCCTCTTTGCTAAAGACCGTACCCCGGTTGCTCGCCAAAAAGGCAAGGATGTCGAACTCCTTGGGCGTGAGCGAGACCGGCGCGTCCGACACCTTGACGGTGCGCGAGGCCAGGTCGATCGAAAGCTCGCCGATAACGATGGGTCCAGTGGCGGCACTTGCCTGCGAGCCGGCAACCGCCAGCTCGATAGCAGTCAGCTTGCCCGATGCGATATCGGCAAACACGGGCGCGAGCTCCAGGGCGGCAGCGCTGCCAGACGAGAACAGCGCGCTGCTGAGCTCGGCGGCCTCGGCCGGCGTAATCGCGATGTTGGTTCTGTTGGTACGCATAGAACCGCCCTAGAACAAGCTGCTCGAGCGGGCCAGATAGACCCGCTTGATCGTCGAAGCAACAACAAGATACAACACGCTCAGCAGCGCAACGATGCCCAGATACCATACAGGCAGCGTGGCGAGCCCAAACAGCTGCGCCACCGGACTGAGCGCAAGGAGCGCCGTGACAACGAGCATGACGGCAACCATCACCACGAGCGGTGTGCAAGGACGATCCCCGTCGCGGACACTGCGCGTTCGCAACACCAGGAGCACGAGCGATTCGGTCCATGCGCATTCCAGCAGCCAGCCGGCTTGGAAGGTCGCGATAAAGGCCGCTCGACCCGCCGCGTCGAGCGCGGCAAAGGGCGCGCCGCAGACGGCGGGGCATACGCCCAAGAACAGAATGGCAAACGTAATGATGTCGAAGGCCGAGCTCGCAAAGCCAAAATGAAGCATAAAGCTGCCGAGCCCCTTACCCGACCAGGCCCTGGGGCGGGCAATCTCTGCATCGTCAACGTTATCCCACGAAAGCGCCAGGCAGGTGGCGTCGTAGCACAGATTGAGCAAGAGCAGCTGGGTAGCGGTTGCCGGCACAAAGGGCAGGAAAATGCTCGAGGCGGCAACCGAACAGATATTGCCAAAGTTGGAGCTCGATGCGATACGGATGTACTTGGAGGCATTGGCGAACGAAGTCCTGCCCTCGCTGACGCCCTCGGCGACAACACCCAAGTCGCGCTCGAGCAGCACCAGGTCGGCCACCTTTTTGGATTCGGCCGCAGCCGAGTCCACGACAATGCCGACGTCTGCCGATGTGAGCGCCGGCACGTCGTTCACGCCGTCTCCGATATAGCCGACGATGTGGCCGGAGAGGCGAATCAGGCTAACGATCTGCGCCTTCTGTGCGGGCGTAAGCTCGGCAAACACGCGAGCCTTCCCCACCCGGATCAGCGCTTCGGATTCCTCCATGGCCTGAAGCATGCTGCCGGTGATAACGCTATCGGCGGGAATGCCCAGGCGCGAGCATGTTGAGCGAGCGACCGAAGCCGAATCACCTGTGAGCACGCGCACCTCGACGGAAAGGTTAGACAGCGCCTGCACGGCGGCACGAGCGCTCGCCTTGGGCCGATCGAAAAAGCCCAAAAAGCCGCACAGCACCAGGTCATCCCAGTCCGCCGACGTCGTGCTATAGGCGACAGCGAGCACTTTGATGCCATCGGCGCGCATGTCCTCGGCAACCTCGTAGGCGCTCTGACGGCCATCGGCATCCATGGGCACCAGCTCGCCCTTAAAGTTTGCCCAGGCGCAGCGTGTGCACACGCTTTCAACCTCGCCCTTTACGATGGTCAGATGATTGCCGGGGCGAACCTGTAGCCCCAAACAACCAAGCGCCCCGGGCGTGGCGTCGAGCTTGACACCCGAAGCCTTGGTGACGTGGTCGAAGGGGTCAGAGGCATGCAGTGCAAAGGCGTGGCCAAGGTCTTTCGCGGCAAGGTGCAGCTCGGGTGCCGCGCACGCATCGGCAATGGCCCGATTGAGCTGATTGGCAGCGGCCCCCTGGCTCGTGCTCTCCAGATACGCCAGGTTGAGCGTCTGCTCGCTTTCGTTGCCCAGGATATCGGTGTAGTACTCGAGCACCGCGGCATCTTCGGTGAGCGTGCCTGTCTTGTCAACGCACACCACGTCCATGGAGCCCAGTGACTCCATGGCGTCAACGTTCTTAACGATGACCTGCTTGTTTTTTAGTCGATGGGCACTGCCCGAAAGGCAAACGCTCGTGACAACCGGCAGCATTTCGGGAACCAGGCCCACGGCCGTGCCCAGGGCAAACAGCAGTGCCTGCGCCCAGTCGCCCAGCACAAAGCCTCGAATCATAATGACAAACGGCAGTACGATGAGCATGCATCTTACCAGGGCGGCGCAGATGCTCTTGGCGCCGGCACCAAACTGTGTGCCCATTCGAGCGCGACGGCGCAAAACGGGCTGCTCATCGGCAATGCGGGCGAGGACGGTTGCCGACGCCTTGCCGTCGACAATGGTCGTTCCCGCGCGAACGGTCTCCCCTTCCCGCTTGGCGGTCTGACCGCTCTCGCCTGTAAGCGACGATTCCGAGACAAGGACCTGGTCGCCCTTGGCAAGGGTCACGTCGACCGGGCAGAGCATGCCGGCATATAGGCGGACGACGTCGCCGGGCACAAGCCGGTCGGCATCAACTTGAATCCAACACGCATCGACGCGTTTCCAAACGGCCGCGTGGTTCGCTTTAAACATATGGCGATCAAAGCTGCGCTTGGCCTCATTTTCGTAAAACAGGCGCACCAGGCCGCCCACCAGCCACATCAAAAAGAGCACAGCTGGCGCGAACACGCCCGTCTGGCCTTCCACCTGCGGCAGGACATCGACCAAAAAAGCCAGCCCGGCAAGCGCAAGCAGCAGCGACGAGAACGGATTAAAGAACGATTTTCTAATCATCGAAGCCTCTTTCTAGCACGGCTTCGATTGTATCCGAGGGCACTCGCCGACAACCCCGCCCCAACCCTTGCGACTTCCTTGCTTTTAGCCGTGACAAAGGGACTGCCCCTTTGTCACATTATTCGGAGCGTAGGGCTTCCACAGGATCCTTTTTGGATGCACTGCGGGCCGGCAGCAGGCCGGCAACGACCGTCAGCAGCACCGAAATCGCGATGAGCACCAGCGCATCCTGCACGGGTAGGCTCATCAGGTTGGGTACTTGTTTGGCAGCAAGCGCCCAGGCATTGACCGGAAAGCTCACGAGTACCACGACGACAATAGCAAAGACGCCCGCAATGAGACCTTCGATAAACGTCTCGGCGTTAAATACGTTGGCCACGTTGCGCTTCGACGCACCAATTGCGCGTAGGATGCCAATCTCCTTTTTGCGCTCCAGTACGCTGATGTAGGTGATGATGCCGATCATGATGGAGCTCACGACCAGGCTGATGCTCACGAACGCGATGAGCACCAAGCTGATGGTGTTCACGATGTCGGTCACCGAGCCCATGATGATGCCCATGTAGTCGGTGTACGAAATTGCTTGCTCATCATGGCCAGCGGCTTTGACCTGCTTGTTGTACGCATCGATATGATCGAGTACGCGCTCCTTGGCCTCAAAGTCACGCGGGAAAATCTTGACCGAGATGGGGTCCGCTTCATCCGCGTAGCCCAACGTGGTCAGATTGTTGTCGTAGGTGAGCTTCGACGCCTTGGCGTAACTCATCATGAGCGAACTCAGATCCTCGGCGTCCATGTTGAAGTGAATGGCATTGGCAAAGGCGCTCGCATCCATGTGCATGGCGCTCGCTAGGTTGGCAAAACCCGAAGACATCTGCGTCGCCATCTGTCCCATGAGCCCTGCCGCGCCCGCCTTGAGCTGGGACGATACCGTCGACGCTATCTGTTCGCTGATTGTCTTGGTCACCTGGTCCATAGCCTGCTGCAGATACGGAGCCAGCTGCTTTTGCACATAGTCGGTCATCGCCTGCTGGAGACGCTCTGCCAGGGCATCGCCGCTGAGCGCCCTGAGCTGAGCCAGGATTTGCTGGGCCGCAGCATCATTCTCAAGATACGTCGAGAACGCGGCGGCGAGCTTCGACGCGTCTTTAAGGTCTTCGGGTGACAGCGCCTTAAACTGATCAGACTGCATAAAGCCCGTGAACAGCTGATTGGCGAGCGTGCCTACCTGCTGCATCTGCTCGGGCGTAAGTTCCAAGCCATCGAAGACGCCCGAGAAATCTGGGGTCGGCGCCTTGGCCATGATGTCGCTGAAGTCGATGTCCTTGCCAACGTCCGAAAGGTCAATGTCCAGCCCGGACAAGTCAATACCAGAAAGGTCGATACCGCCGGCCGCACCCGAAAGCGCAGACGTATCGAACGAGAACGCGCTCTTAAGTGCCGCCTCGTCCACACTGAACATGCTGCCCAGATCCACACCTTGCTTGGCCTCGCCCTGCAGTTCGTCGAAGGTTTTGCCCGTAAAGACATCCGTCTCGGGGTGGGCGAGCTGCTCCTGCACAATCTGCGAATCCGCGGCGCGCTCCATAAGCTGGCGAGTCAGCGCATGCGTGTAGGCAATGCCCGGGGACAACGCGCTCGCGTTGGCGGTCTCGTTGGGTCGCACCACGCCCACAATGTGCACGTCGATACCGTCGGCAACCTTGGCGGCCATAAAGTCGGTTTCGCCAGACATATCGGTCCACATGCCGGTCTCTTCGTTTTTGCGATAGGCATCGGCCGGCGATAACACTTTAAACGTCGTGGACAGCGCATCGTCGTAGGTAAAGTCGGCGCCGGTCTCGGGCGTTTCGACCCCACCGTCAGCCGTCATAGCGCTGTTTACCAGATCGTTGAGCTCATCGATATCCAGCGCACCGATGCTGTAGAGCGTGTAGTCGCCCACCGTGCCACGACTCGAAAGCACCATCACGGCTTCGTTGGCAGACGTGGGCCAATGACCGGCGACGACATCGTACTGGCTGTCGAGCAGGCTCTGGTCGTCGATCATCTCGTTAAAGACCGAGGTTCCCATGGATTCCATGCTCACCGTTGCCGCCGAACTCGCGCCTCCGCTCATGGCCTCGGTCATGGCGTTGGGAACAAGCCGGACGGGCTTCTCGTCGCCCTTGCCGGCACGATAGACAACCGGCGATACACCGTAGCCGTACTGAATGGCGTTGACCTCTTTATCGATGCCGTCACCACCGGCATCGAGCCATGCCTTAAAGCTCGTCATATCGTTGGACTTAACGCTTGCAAACATATCCTTTACGGCCGTGACCACGGGAATCTTATCGGTTCCCTGAGCCTTGCCGCCGGCACTGTCGTCGGACGAATCCACATTTTCAGGCGAGTCATCATCCGCAGCCCCCTGTCCGCCCATCATGGACGACAGGTCGTAGTCCTGCTTGGAGATCGTAAGCGGGTAACTCGAGAGCGTATCTTCCTCGACCTTTTTGATGTAATTGTTCACGCCATTGGAGAGCGCCAAGATCGCCGCGATACCGATAATGCCAATCGACCCCGCAAAGGCCGTCATGGCCGTACGGCCCTTTTTGGTCATGAGGTTTCGGGCAGAAAGCCCCAGCGCCGTCACAAAGCTCATCGAGGTTTTGCGCGTAGGCTTAGCCTCGCGACGCGCGGCCTTGACAACATCAAAGGGGTCGGAATCGTCGGTGATCTTGCCGTCCGCCAGGTTGACGATGCGCGTGGCGTATTGGTATGCCAGGTCGGGATTGTGCGTGACCATGATGACCAGACGGTCGCGCGCAACTTCTTTGAGCAAATCCATAACCTGCACGGATGTCGTTGAATCCAAAGCGCCAGTCGGCTCGTCGGCAAGGACGATCTCAGGGTCATTGATCAGGGCGCGGGCAATGGCCACGCGCTGCATCTGCCCGCCCGATAGCTGGCTCGGGCGCTTGTTAACGTGTTCGCCCAGGCCAACCGCCTCGAGCGCCTCGCGCGCACGCTGGCGGCGCTCGGCATGCCCCACACCTGTGAGCGTAAGCGCCAGCTCCACGTTTTCCAAGATGGTCTGATGCGGAATGAGGTTATAGCTTTGGAACACAAAGCCGATGCGGTTGTTGCGGTAGGCATCCCAATCGCGATCGTGAAAATCCTTGGTCGAAATACCGTCGATCAGCAGGTCGCCAGAATCGAAATGATCGAGCCCACCGATAACGTTGAGCATCGTAGTTTTACCCGAACCCGAGGGACCCAGAATGGCCACGAACTCGTTATCGCGAAAAGACAGGCTTACGTTGTCGAGCGCCACCTGCGTAAACGACTGCGTAACGTACCTTTTGCAAATACCTTTGAGCTCCAGCATGGACGGCAACCTCTCCTGCGCAGGCACCCTGCCCGCTCTCCTCCGCCGTTCGTATTCGACGCTTTTGTCCTACTCTATCCCCATTTTTTGCCGACGCCAGTGAGGAATGTAACAAACCGCGCCAAAAAACGAACGGGACGGCGCCCAAAAGAAGAGGTCCCGAGCGGGACCTCTATATGGTGGAGCTTATCTTGAAAGGCAGCAGACTACTTCGCACAGCGGTGCACGATCTTCGCCATGCTTTACGCGTTTTTTACTGCTCGCTATTCGCAATCGCCTGGTCAATAAGCTTGTCGAGCGCTGCGCGCTGCTCAGCGGAGCTAATGGCTCCCACGATTGGATCCCCTACGATGTTGCCATTCTGATCGATGACATACGTTGTCGGGAACGAGAACAAATTTGACGTAAACTTACCGGCATCGCTATCCGACTTGAACCAGATGTTCTTATACGTCACGCCCTTCTTGCTCAGCACGTCCTTGGCATCTGCAATCTCGCCCTTGTTGCCATCGAGCGTAAAGGAATTGACGCCCACGACCTGGCCGCCCTTCTTGGCAAGCTCCTTATTCAGGTCCTCAAGGTCGCCCAACTCACCCACGCACGGCTTGCAAGTGGTGAACCAAAAGTTCATGACGGTGACCTTGTTCTTAGAGAACAGCTCGTCGCTGTTCACGTCGTTGCCATCCAGGTCCTTGCCCGTAAAGCTGGGGAACTTCGTCGCCTCGCTCGAAGCATTGGCACCAGCCGTCATGCCAGCGGCCGAAGCGTCGACGCTCTCGCCTGCGCTCGGCGTGCTTCCACAGCCGGGGAACTCCTTCTCCAAGCTCTCGAGCTTGTCCTCGATCTCCTTGATCTGCTGCGCACCGGCCTTGAGCGTCTTAAGCTCATCCGCCGTAAACTCATCCTTGGCGCCGTCGATGGTCTTGAGCAGGAAATCGCCGTAATTGCTGCCGTCCTCAATCATTGCCGAGTCTTTATTTGCCGCATTGAATACCTTTTCCCACAGCGCTTTATCACTCGAAAAGATATCGTTCTCCTTCTGCATGAGTTTTGCATACAACTCGGCGGCCTCGTCGGCATTGGTCGGCTTCTGCGCAGTGAGTTCTGCGATCTTAGGATCGGAGCCCGCAGATTCGCTCGCATTGCCACCAGGTGCCGAGCACGCCACAAGACACAAGGCCAGTACCGGCACCATAAACAGGGCCGCAATCTTAGAAAGCTTCATAGTCATTCCTCCGTTTTGTCGAAGCTTGTTTACTTTTTATCGACGGTCAAGGGAAGCTTTTCCGCCGACACATCCAGGCCATAGCGATAGCTGATGGCATCGACAGGACAGGCCCCGATGCACTTTCCGCACCGGATACATTCGGCATGATTGGGCGCGCGGACCACATCAACGTCCATCTGACAAACCCTTGAACACTTGCCGCACGAGACGCATTTGCACGCGTCAACCTGAATCCCCAACAAGGACACCCTATTCATGAGCGCATAGAATGCGCCGAGCGGGCAAATCCATTTGCAGAAGGGGCGATAGAACAAAACGCTCAGCACTACTACGGCAATGAGAACGGCAAGTTTCCAGGTAAAGAGCTGCCCCAGCGCAGATCGAATGCCGGCGTTGGCAATGGCCAGCGGAATGGCGCCCTCGAGCACGCCCTGCGGACAGATGTACTTACAAAAGAACGGGTCGCCCATGCCCACGTCGTTAACCACCAAGACGGGCAACAGCACCACGGCAAACAGCAGCACGACGTATTTGATGTACGTGAGCGGCTTAAGCTTTTTCGTGGAAAGCTTTTTGCCGGGAATCTTATGAAGCAGCTCCTGAAGCCAGCCAAACGGACACAGAAAGCCACATACAAAGCGTCCCAGCAGCACGCCGAGCAAAATGAGCGTACCGGTAACATAGTAAGAAAAGTTGAACTTGGATGAACCTACCACCGACTGGAACGACCCGATGGGGCACGCACCCGATGCCGCGGGGCACGAATAGCAGTTAAGCCCGGGTACGCAGACTGTTTTTCCCGCGCCCTGATAGATGCCGCCTTTGGCAAAGTTTGGCAGGTGAATGTTGGTGATGAGCGTCGCCGCCGCCTGAATGAATCCGCGAAATCGGGCCAAAACATGCGACGCAGTGTTTTCTCTTTTATCCAATTCCGATACACTCCAAGCACAGCCTAATCGCTTTGGCCAGCACGGCATCCGCCTCGCCACGCATAACGCCAAAGCACACCATGGCAATTCCGACGATCAACAAAGCGACCTGTACCACGGGTTTTACTGCTTTGAACAACCTGACCACTCCTTTCGTTACGCGACCATTGGACCATATCGGCTATAAAATCCGTGTTAAGCGCGATTTGAAATGTGCAAGGAGACTGTTATGCGTATTTTGATCGTCGAGGACGAGCAGGCGCTGTGTGACGCAATCGCGCGCAGCTTGCGAAACTTGGCGTACAGCGTCGACTGCTGTCACGACGGACAGGAGGCGCTCGACCTACTGGACGTTGAGGCCTTCGACCTCGTGGTGCTCGACCTCAACCTTCCCCGTATCGACGGCATGACCGTACTCAGGGAACTTAG
The DNA here is from genome assembly GCA_048502435.1 of Collinsella aerofaciens. Taxonomy (GTDB): domain Bacteria; phylum Actinomycetota; class Coriobacteriia; order Coriobacteriales; family Coriobacteriaceae; genus Collinsella; species Collinsella aerofaciens_CL. Next base: position 21,277 of record DBFRXD010000093.1, on the reverse strand, counting down.
GAAAACTGACTGCGAGACTAAGGTACTGATTCTGTCCGCACGTGGCGGAGTATCCGATAAAGTCGCCGGACTCGATGCCGGCGCCAACGATTACCTCACCAAGCCGTTTCATCTGGACGAGCTTGCGGCAAGGATTCGCAGCCTTACCCTCAGACGCTTTACACAAAGCGACATAGTTTTAGCCTGCGGAAAGCTCCGCTTTGACACCAAGGCGCGCATCGCTTCCGTGGACAGCGAGGCGTTATCTCTTACGCGCAAGGAAACGGGAATCTTGGAATACCTGATGCTTAATCAGGGGCGTCCGGTAAGTCAAGAGGAACTTATCGAGCACGTTTGGGATAGCACCGTGAACAGCTTTAGCAACGCAACCCGCGTTCATATCTCGTCGCTCCGAAAAAAGCTACGCAGCGCTTTGGGATACGACCCGATTCGCAATCGGATTGGAGAGGGCTACGTTATGGAGGATAGCGAATGAAAAGGCTTTCGCTGCAATGGCGCATAACGATTACGACGGCACTGCTCACGTGTGCGGCATGCGTGCTGACGAACTGCCTGGTCGGCTATACGGGCATGCGCTACATGGATGCCATCGGCAGTAACATCTCGGCCTTTAACGCAACCGGCGAAAATTCGCCCCAGGCGTTCGACCCAACGAAAGCGACCCCCGATGACAAGGTCACGATCGTCGTAAACGACGCACAGGAGTCTTTTGGCACGACAACCTGGTGCATCACGGCCGGAGTCACACTCCTTGGCGGCGTGCTGGCATACTTTGTGAGCGGCCGTGCGCTCAAACCGCTACGAGCTTTTGCCGCCCAGGTTGAGCGTGTGCAGCCTGACAACCTAAGCGAAATCAGACTCAGTGAAGATGTGCCCACCGAGCTACAACGATGTAGCGCCTCTTTCAACGACATGATCGCCCGTCTTGGCGAAGGGTTCTCTGCACAGCGTCAGTTTACCGGCAACGCCGCACACGAGCTGCGCACCCCGCTCGCCCTTATGCAAGCACAGATTGAACTATTCATCTCCGAGCACTCCGGTTTGCAACCCGAAACAGCCGAGTTGCTTAGCCTGTTACAAGAACAAACCGAGCGCATGTCTCGAATGACCAAGGTATTGCTCGAGATGAGCGAGCTCCGCAGCGTTCCTTGCGATGGCGATGTTGAACTTGGCCCCTTGTCCGAAGAGGTCCTCACCGACCTTGCGCCACTTGCCGAGGATAAGGACGTAACCCTCGATTGCGCCGGAGACGCTTTGACAATCGGAAGTGATACGCTCCTCTATCGACTGGTGTTTAATCTGGTCGAAAACGCCATCCGTTACAGCCGCTCCGGCTCGACTGTCAACGTCTCCATCAGCGACAGCGACAGCCACGTGCTCCTACGAGTCAAAGATGAGGGCCCGGGAATACCCAAGCAATACCGAGAGAGCATCTTCCAGCCGTTCTTTCGTCTAGACAAATCCCGCAGCAGGGCATATGGCGGCGCAGGACTCGGACTAGCGCTCGTTTGGGAGATTGCAGCGCTTCACGGTGGCACGGTAGAGGTCGAAGAAAGTTCCGAGAACGGGACCACCATGCTCGTAAGCCTTCCAAAACGATCTGCAGCGTTAACCGAACAGTAAAACGAAAGGGGTCCCGAGCAACAGGAGTACAATTGCTGCAATTGTTGCCAGCTGTTGGGAGATGGAAGATGGACTGCGATGGCTACCCATGCGTTCCCATGCCGTTGATGTGCACCGCTTTTGTGCCGGGGCAGATTGACGCTGCGGTTGCAGGCATTTCCGACCCCGATTCGCGCGCCATTGCCACGGCAGAAGCGCTGTACTTTCGCGGACAGGCCACCCTCGCTGCCAAGACGGCGCGTCCCTATCTTGACGCCACCGACCCCGCACTGCGCTATTCCGCATGCTTTATCTGCGGATACGCCAGTCTGTCGCTCAACCGTATCGCCGATGCCCGCCGTTGCCTTGCGGGCATCCTCGATACGCCACCTGACGAGGAATCGCCTGCCGTCCACGCCATGCATATCCTGTTCGCCTCCGCCGCGAGCGTCCTGCTGCACTTGCCTTCCCCGTATTCCGCCGAAGAGTTTTATCCGCTTGCGGCGCATCTGCCCGAAGGTCTGCGCTTGTTCGCCAGCTACGTGATGGCGCATGCCCTGTACCTGCGCGGCGAATATGGCCGCAGTCTCGGCATGGCAGAAAACGCCCTGATCATGAAACAGGGAAGCTATCCCATCTCGGAGCTATTCCTGCACTTGTCGGCTTCTATGGCATGCATGAGCCTCAAGGACATCGACGCCGCAAAAACGCACTTCGGAGCCGCTTGGAACATTGCGTGCCCCGACGGCCTTATCGAGCTCATTGGCGAGCACCACGGCCTTTTACAGGGGCTCATCGAGGCGTGCCTAAAAACGCAATACCCTGACGACTTCGCGCGCATCATCGAGATCACGTACCGCTTCAGCTACGGCTGGCGGCGCATCCACAACCCCGATTCGGGCGAGGACGTGGCCGACGATCTAACGACCACGGAATTCACCATGGCCATGCTCGCCTGCCGCGGATGGACCAACGCCGAAATCGCACGCCATATGGGAGTATCGCCGGGCACCGTTAAAAACCGCCTATCCGGCGTATACGCAAAGCTTGGCATCGGCACACGCGCCGAGCTGGTCGCCCACATGTTGCGCTAGCGGCCAGACTGTCCGTCGTATCGAAAGCGCTCCAGGGGTCTGACGCTTTCGCGCGCTCAAATTGGACATTTTGGTCATCGAACGGCACTACCGCCACGAGGCGCCTTCTCGCAAAATTGGATTATTTCCACCGATACCTGCGGGATGGGAGCCCAAGATGCTTGATCGCCGTTCGTTACTTGTTGCTGGAGCGTCCTCGCTAGCGAGCATTATGTTGCCTCGCGTGCCGGGAAGCGCAAACGCCTTCATATTGCCGTTCGCGCCCACCGCGGCCTATGCCGACGAAGAGGACCCCTTCAAGGTGCTCGTTCTCTCGCGCACCATGTTTGGTGTGGTCGTGGTCGACGTCGCCAACAAGAATATGCCCATCGCGGGTGTCCAGGTCACGCTCACGTCGCGCTATGCTACAGGCAAGCGGCTCACCGCCACAACCGATGACGAAGGCACGGCCATCTTTGAGGTCGCGCCTCTTTCGGAAGGCTACGTAGACGAGGCAACGCTTCTCGACGCGTACGACTTTAACGGCGGTATCTCCATTAGCATGGCGGGCTACCGTGATGTCGAGATTCCCCTTGCGCGTATCCAGGGCGGCACCGCCATTACCGCACCCACACGTCCGCTTTCCGACGGCGAGCCGTACTTTCGACAGCTCACATTCGACGAATGGGACATCCAGTACGCCGACGCCACGTTTATGGCAATGCCAGCGGACGAAGCAGCAAACGACCAGCCCAACACGCACGCCTTTACCGTGCAGGCCCATCTGCCGCAGGGCGGGCAGGCAACGCTGTGCATCAACAAGGTAATGCCCGCCACGGGTAGCTCGCCCGAAACCGTCACGCAAATTGGCCAAGTCAAGGCCAGTGCATCGGGTTCGGATAATCTGGCGACGTTCACACTCGAAGACAAGTTCCTCGATGCAGCTTCGGGCCTTCTGGAGGAAGGATGCAAGCTGCGCTTTGTGCTCGACTACCAGGGCAAAACCTACACGCTCTCATCCCCCATGGCCGTTGCCACCGCACCGGCCTCAAAGGCAGAATCGGGCTCAACGACCATCATCCCCACCACCATGGATCAAGAGATCACTCCGTTTGATTTCCCCGCGGCGTTCCCCGGCATCGGCGGCAACAAGTTCGTCTGCTGGATGCCCACGTTTCCGATTCTCTTCGATTTCTCGTTTGCCGGGTACGTACTGTTTGGCGGCGGATACAAACCGGCCAGCTACATGAACGATTCGGGCAATCCGGATCCGGAATACTGGAAGAAGTCGCCGCGCGAGTCGGGCGCCAAGCAGGCAAACCGCTACCTCGACGAGATGGAGGGGAAGTGGAATCAGTACAAAAGCATGAGTGCCGGTTCGGGCACCGATCCAAGGAACACTAAGCTCCTTCGCCACCATTGCACGCTGCTGTTTACGATGGATATCGCCACACAGGTGTACGGATCGCTCGCCTACGACTGGGTTGGCAAAACTTGGGGCAACAACAACGATCCGGCGTTTGGCAAAATTAAGGCTCTCTTCCAAGTAAAAACCGACCTCAACTGGACCGAGCAGTTCACCTTGGGCCCGGTGCCGTTTTTCCTAAACGTCAACCCTTGGGTGCTGGCGAAGCTGGCGCTCGCCGTGGGTGCCCACACGCACGGCAGCGGCGCGGCGTTTTTTAAAAACATTTCGCTTGACTATTCAAACATATCGGGCTCGTTCACCATCCAGATTGGGCTTGCCGTTACCTTTGGAGCCGGCGTTGCGGGCGTCGCCTCGTCTGCCGTGCGCGGCGCCGCATCCCTCACGCTGTTCATTGGGTACGAGAAGGCAGATGGACACCAGCTTCCGCGACTGCGCGTAGGTGCAGACGTCGATGTCGATGTGATACTCCAGTTCGTAATGTTCAAGTGGACCACCAAGGCTTGGTCGGGGTCGTGGCCCACACTCCTCGATTCGTGGAATATGTCGGTGAACAATGCCAACCAGTATGTGCTCCAGCGCTCTGAGCTCGCGTTGGGTGGAGATACGCCTTACACGCTGGATGCCTGCTTTGGCGCGACCAGCAATGCCGAGGCAGGTGATGTGCCGCAGTTTATCGCGTCGGCCACCATCGTCACCAATGCCGAGCTGCTCGCATGCGCCGAGGTTAAGGCCACTGCCGTAAACACCGCGCCTGTCGTGCGCGATTGGGATCAAGCGGTCACGCGCATTGAGCTCGAGGCGGATGCAGAAAGCGACGACACGGGACAGATCGAACATTTCGTCCATGCACTGATAGAGAACGACGAAAACGCCGCGCCGATGTATGAGTACACCTACATCGGTCAGGCAACGAACACCGTTGCCGACCCGAACGCCGATTCTGCCGGCGTGTCGGAGGACGAGCGTGGCGGCATCAAGCCCTCGAGCGACAACGTGCTGTTTGCTGGCGTGCTCAGCGAAGCCCACATGAAGCTGGCAATGATTGCCGGCGTAGAATGCCTGTTCCGTATCGCCTCGGTGCGCTACGGCGACAATGGTCGCTCGCGCCTGGTGGTACACACAAAGGCAAACGGAACGTGGTCCGCTCCCACGCCTGTGGACTTTCCCCTTGGGTTTGGCGAGGGCGACGTGGAGCGCGACAGCATTTACGATTACGACTTCGACGTAGTGGAATATACGGACGGAAGAGGAAACCAGGACGCCTACGTGCTGCTGGTCTCGGGCGAGCGCCCCGCCGGCGACGACACCCTTTTCGATATGGCAAGCACAGCCGGCATACTGTCCGTTGTGCGCCTGCGCATAAGCAACGACGGAGTTCGCGTGGTATCGCACACGTCGTGGCGCAGCATCTCGCGCGGCCGCCTTCAGGAGGATGGCTACCATTGCCTGCAGTGCCCACGCATCACGGTGGGCAAGACACTTGTCAACGGGCGCCTGTCGGGCGCCTACCTCCACCGCCGCGGAACCACCGCAGAAAAGGCGCTCGGCAGCGAGGCCGAGGTTGCGCTGGAGCGCTTTACCCTGTGGTCGGACGTTTCGGGCGACAGCCTGACGTTCCGCCAAGTTCTCCGCTTTCCGCAGGCACCGTCGAGCATCGAGCTCGGCGCGCCCGAGAATATCAACGGCAAAATGGTAGTGCCCGTTGCATACGAGACCGCAGGCGGTTGTGGCTGTGCATCGTACGCCGTGATCGGCCAGTCCATTGCGGGCTGGGGCGTTATGTCGCCAGATGCCACAGTACCCCACGCGGTGCCGTGGCCGCAGCACACGGGCTTTTTGGCTACCGTCAACGAGCAACTGCAGCATATTACTTGGACGCGAGGCGCATCGGTATTTGCAACGCAGCCCGTGGGTGCCGCAGGCTGCGGCCCGGCATCGTTTAGCGTAAGCAACAACGGCAGGTGCGTGCTCTATGTAGAGAACACCGATGGCAAGGTGGGACAAACCTACGACGAAGAAGGCAACCCGGTAGCAGTAATGGGCAAGCACTTCCGCATCTTCGCCAGCACCTTGGCAGGCGATCTGTTCACGGAGCCGTTCGTGATGTGCGAGCTGGACCATCCCGTCGATCAGATAACGACATTTTTGACGTCGGGGGACATGCTCTCCGCGCTCGCCACGCACATTGTGAGCGCGGAGAAGAGCGAGGCAGAACTACACGGCATCGAAGTGCCCTTGGTGGCGTGTGCCACTCCGACGGGTGCAGTCGCTACCTCGGGCGCGGTGGTGCCCGGAGCAGCAGGCGAATCCTTCATGGTCACGGTGCGAAACGACGGCAACACCTTGCTGACCGCCGGCACGATCGATCTGTACCGAGAGGGCTCCAGCCAGCCGTTCTCCAGCGCATCCATCGAGTTCGGAGTGAACGCACGCATGGCATCGATCTACGATCCAGAGCTTGCCGAGGACGCTTCGGCCAACGACATGACACACGTGAAGTACACGCTCGAGACGCTGGGCGCACATTTTGCAACGCACCCGCTGGTAGCCGACAGTGGCAACGCCGTGCTGGCACCGGGCTGCACGGCACAGTTCCGCATGAGCTTCGCCATCCCCGAGAGTTGGAGCGACGAGGTGGGCAAACGCGTAACGCTATATGCGAAGGCGCGTAAGCTGGTGGCGCTCGATCCCGTAACGCTCGAGGAAATTCGACCGGGCGCAAACTCGGCGCTGGGTGCCGTACTGCACGAGCTTCATGTGCCCGACGCGGCATGCGAACGCTCAGAAGTTCAGGTCGGCGTATGCGACAGCGCGGATACGACAGAACTTCACGACGCCCCGATGACAGCAGACGACGATGGCGGCTCGAGTGGCGGCGGTACCGACGAGGGCGGCGGCTCCGGCGGAAGCAGCTCCGGCAGTGGCAAGGACCACAGCAATAACAAACGCTCCGGAAAAGCGGGCGCGCTCGCTGGCACGGGCGATGTCAACGCTCCCCTTACGGCAGCCGCAGCAGCACTCGCCGCGGCAGGCGCCGGCCTCGTCGCCTACAGCGCCCGCCGCACGGCGCTCGAAAAAGACACCGCCAATGAGGTCAATTCGGATAGGCCTCGCTAGCTCCCAGTTACCTTTGTGAGAGACGCCGACTCGGCTCATCGAACATCAAATGGGCTGGTTCTGGATACCCAGAGCCAGCCCATATCGCATTAGATATCGTCAGTGGAGTCGAGTTCTGCCTCGAGCTTGGCACGGCGTCTTTTCGCCGTGAAAAACGTTGCGCACAGGCCAGCAAACGTGGCCGCGAAAATCGTCGCACCGCAGAACACGCCCGTGGCCAGGTTCGCCAACCAAAAGACGCTTTCGAGCGGTACGATCTGCGCCTCAGCGATACAGCGCATTGCGGCAATAACAAGCGCGAACGCGGCGCCGCTAAGACCGCTGAGAAGCAGGAAATATCCAACAGGAAGATGCTCGGTTTGCCCAAAACGATTGGTGTCGACATAGCCCTTCCGCGTTTGCAGTCCTGCGCAAATCAACATCACGAGAACGAGCCACAAATACATGGCTACCTCGAACGGCGTTGCAAAGCCATGCGGCATTTCACTGGCGTCGCTGTGAACCCACGCAACCTGTCGAGCTATAAACTGGTAGAAAAAGATCATCAACATGCCAAACGAAAGCAGCACGAAACCAATCTTGTAGATCTTTGCGCTTTCCGCCTCCAGGCGCTCGTCCTTTGGGCCGGCATATTCACGCCACTTTTGCACGATTTTCAGATCTTCAAATTTCATAGTGGACTCCTAAAGAGCGTTAGGGTCGACGTCGATCCCGTCTTCCCAAAACAGATCGTTCAACGTAACGCGTAGCGCTTTGCAGATCGCCACACATAAATTAAGCGTGGGATTGTAACCGCCCGCCTCAATCAGGCCGATGGTCTGCCGCGTAACGCCCACGGTTTGGGCCAAGTCGGCTTGCGAAAGGCCAGCCGCCGCGCGCGCCGCCTTCATGCGAAGGTTTTTCTTACCTGGCATAAAGTTCCTTTCGTGGTAATGGACAAATATCCGTTGCAACATGACAGAAATATATTGCATCCATCAGAAGATGTCAACTATATCTGTCATTATGGAAACCATGTTCGTCATCGCCATGCGGACATAGCAATTTCGATCCGCTATTCAAACTTACTCGGACAGAGCCGACTCGGTTTTGTCCGAGTAAACGAATCTCCATCGTACTCCGAACGATTGTTCGATGGATTTCGTGTTGGGTGGAATCGTCTGTGGGCTGGGCTATGCTACCTTGACTATCTATATGACTTAAACGCAGCAAAGGAGCACCGAGAGAGCGAGTATGGCAAAAAACACCGCAAATTATGGTAACGACAGTATCCGCCAGCTCAAGGACGAGGAGCGCGTACGCCTGCGCCCCGCCGTCATCTTTGGCTCGGACGGGCTCGACGGCTGCGCGCATGCCGCCTTCGAGATCCTGTCCAACGCCGTTGACGAGGCGCGCCAGGGCTACGGCAAGCTCATCACCCTTACCGCCTTTCGCGATGGCTCTATCCAGGTAGAGGACAATGGCCGTGGCTGCCCGCTCGACTGGAACCCCTCCGAGAAGCGCTTTAACTGGGAGCTCGTCTTTTGCGAGCTCTACGCCGGCGGCAAATACAATAACAACCAGGGCGGCGACTACGACTTCTCGCTCGGTACCAACGGCCTAGGCTCGTGCGCGACCCAGTACGCCTCCGAGTACATGGACGTCACGGTTTGGCGCGATGGCAACAAGTACTCCCTGCACTTTAAGAAGGGCAAGGTTGTCGGCGCCAAGAAGAAGGCACTCGAGATTGAGCCCAGCGACGAGAACCGCACCGGCACCACCATCAAGTGGCGCCCCGATCTTGAGGTCTTTACCTCGATCAGCATTCCCCACGACTGGTATCGCGAGACCATGCGCCGCCAGGCCGTGGTCAACGCCAACGTGACCTTCCGCCTGCGCATCGAGGGCGACGATGGCGAGTTTTCCGAAGAGGATTTTTGCTATCCCAAGGGCATCGAAGACTACGTGCTCGAGAAGGTCGGTACCGACTACCTCACCGAGCCTTTCTTTATCGAGGCCGACCGTCGAGGTCGCGACCGCGAGGACCTGCCCGACTACAACGTGAAGATTACCGCGTGCATGTGCTTCTCGCGCACCTTCATGATGCAGGAGTACTACCACAACTCATCGTGGCTCGAGAATGGCGGCTCGCCCGAGAAGGCTGCCCGTAGCGCTCTGACCAGCGCCATCGATGCCTACATTAAGCAACAGGGCAAGTACAACAAAAACGAGAGCGGCATCAAATGGCAGGACGTCCAGGACTGCCTGGTGCTGGTGACCAACTGCTTCTCCACCCAGACGTCCTACGAAAACCAGACTAAGAAGGCCATCAACAACCGCTTTATCCAGCAGGCTATGACGGCCTTCTTTAAGGAGCGCCTCTCGACTTACTTGATCGAGAACAAAGACGCCGCCAACAAGATCATGGAGCAGGTGCTCATCAACAAGCGTTCGCGCGAGAACGCCGAGAAAACGCGCCAGAGTATCAAAACCAACCTGCAGCAGAAGACCGACATGGCCAACCGCGTGCAGAAGTTCATCGACTGCCGCTCCAAGGACAAGAGCCGCCGCGAGATCTACATCGTAGAGGGTGACTCGGCAGCAGGTGCCATTCGCACCTCGCGCGATGCCGAGTTCCAGGGCGTCATGCCCGTCCGCGGCAAGATCCTCAACTGCCTGAAGGAGGATTATCCGCGCATCTTTAAGTCCGACATCATCATGGACCTCATGCGCGTGCTGGGCTGCGGCGTGGAGATCAAAGACAAGCGCATCAAGAACCTTGGTGCCTTTGACCTGGACAACCTCAACTGGAACAAGGTCATCATCTGTACGGACGCCGACGTCGACGGTTACCACATCCGCACGCTCGTGCTCACCATGCTTTACCGCCTGGTGCCCACACTTATCGACGAGGGTTACGTGTATATCGCCGAGTCGCCGCTCTACGAGATCAACTGCAAAGAGAAGACCTACTTTGCCTACACCGAGCTCGAGAAGAACGGCATCCTCAAGGAGATTGGCGACCAAAAGTGCTCCATCAACCGCTCCAAGGGTCTTGGCGAGAACGACCCGGACATGATGTGGCTCACCACCATGAACCCCGAGACGCGTCGCCTGATCAAGGTGGAGCCCGAGGACGTCACCAAGATGGAGACCATGTTTAACCTGTTGCTGGGCAACGACGAAGCGGGCCGCAAGCGCCATATCTCCGAGCACGGCAAGGAATATCTGGACCAGCTGGACCTGCAATAGCAGCAAATCGATAACGACGGCCCATAAGAAGTTCAAGAGGAAATCGTGGCAAAGAAGAAGACGAAGAACCAGCCAAAGAAAAAGCAGGTCAACGCCGAGAACGTCATCGGCCTGCACTCCGAGGTCACCGACCAGCCGATCACGCAGACGCTCGAGGTCAACTACATGCCCTACGCCATGAGCGTCAACGTCTCGCGTGCATTCCCCGAGATCGACGGCTTTAAGCCCTCGCACCGCAAGCTGCTCTACACCATGTACAAGATGGGTCTGCTCAAGGGCGAGCGCCAGAAGAGCGCCAACATCGTGGGCCAGACCATGAAGCTCAACCCGCACGGCGACGCCGCGATCTACGAGACGATGGTGCGCCTGGCCACCGGTAACGAGGCGCTGCTCGCGCCGTTCGTTGAGTCGAAGGGCAACTTTGGCAAGTATTATTCGGGCGACCTGAGCTACGCCGCCTCGCGTTATACCGAGGCCAAGCTCTCCCCCATCAGTGCCGAGATCTTCAAGGACATCGACAAGGACCCGGTCGACTTCGTTGACAGCTACGACGGCGCCATGAAGGAACCGCGCCTGCTGCCCACCACGTTCCCCAACATCCTTGTCTCGGCCAACAAAGGCATCGGCGTCGCCATGGCGTCCGACATCTGCGGTTTCAACCTTAACGAGGTTTGCACTGCCACGATGCACTACCTGCAGGATCCCGACTGCGACCTGCTCGAGTACATGCCCATGCCCGACTTCTCGACCGGCGGCGAGATCATCTACCGTCGCGAGGAGATGGAAAAGATTATCGAGACCGGCCTTGGCAGTTTCCAGATCCGCTCCCGCTGGCGCTGGATTCCCGAAGAGCGCATCATCGAGGTCTACGAGATTCCCTACACCACCAAGACCGATGTCATCATCGAGCGCATCGTCAAGCTCTCGAAAGAGGGCAAGGTCAAGGAGATTGCCGACATCCGCGACGAGACCGACCTCTCGGGCCTGCGCATCGCCATCGACCTTAAGCGTGGCGTCGACCCCGACAAGCTCATGGCCAAGCTCTATCGCTCGACCACGCTACAGGATTCGTTCTCGTGCAACTTCAACGTGCTGGTCGATGGTTACCCCCGCGTTATGGGCGTGCGCCAGATTCTGCACGAGTGGGTCAAGTGGCGTATTGAGTCCACGCGTCGCCGCATTAACTTTGACCTGGGTAAAAAGTCCGAACGCCTGCACCTGCTGCACGGCCTCGAGGCGATTTTGCTCGATATCGACAAGGCCATCGCCATCATCCGCGGCACCAAGCTCGAGGCCGAGGTCGTGCCCAACCTTATGAAGGGCTTCGACATCGACGAGACCCAGGCCGAGTTTGTTGCCGAGCTTAAGCTCCGCAACATCAACGAGGAGTACATCCTCAACCGCACCAAGGACATCGCCAAGCTCGAGGGTGAGATTGCCGAGCTTGAGGAGATCCTCTCCAGCGAGGAGAACATCAAGAAGGTCATCAGCGATGAGCTGGCCGCAGTCAACAAGAAGTACGTGATGCCGCGCCGCACGGGCAGGATCGAGCCCCATGAGGTCATCGAGGTAAGCCTGGAGCCCGAGGTCGAGGAATATCCGGTCACCATCATGCTCTCGCGCGATGGCTACCTCAAAAAGATGACCGACCGAGTGCTCAAGAAGGCCGCCACGCTCAAGTACAAGGACGGCGACAAACCCTTTATCGAGTTCCCGTCCTCCAACACCCACGAGTTGCTGGTCTTTACCAACAAGAGCCAGGTGTACAAGTGCAAGGTCGCGGCGTTTGAGGATACCAAGTCGGCCCAGCTGGGCTCGTACCTGCCGACCGATCTTGAGATGGAACCCGACGAGAGCGTCATCTGGGTCATTGACCCCGAGGACTACAAGGCCGACGTGCTGTTCGTCTTTGAGAACGGCCGCGTGGTGCGCGTCGCGCTTTCTGGATACGTCACCAAGACCAACCGCAAGCGCCTCAAGAACGCCATCTACGGTGGCAGCAAGCTGCTGTATGCCCAGGTGCTCAACACAGATCGCGACATCGCGCTGGTCTCGAGCGACTATCGTTTGATGAACTTCAACACGTCGCTGCTCAAGACCAAGACGACCACCAACACGCAGGGCGTCCAAGCCTTTACGGCCAAGAAGGGCCGCTCGGTCACCACCGTCGGCACAACCGAGGAGATTCTTGGCGCCGGCGTCTCGGCCGAGAAGTTCACCGCACAGAGCCTGCCTTCTGCCGGTGCCCTCATGAAGGAAAACGACATGCCGAGCCTGTTTGACTAGGTGCCACGGCAACGAGACCGTTAGATACTTCTCAAAGCGACGAGGCCCGGAACGCAACGGCATTGCGCCCGGGACTCGTCGTTTTTCTTCTCAACTATTTTTTAACGCAGATAAATTGATTTCTGCTTATTTTTCTGCGTAAAAAATGTCAGCGTCACTGCTTCGATGCCCTTTGGTCAGCTGTTAGCAAAACTTGCAAAAATTAGCAAAACTTGCAAAGGAGTCACCATGGAGTACAGCAAGAACCCCTTTACCCCGACGTTCGGAAGCGTCCCTCCCTTTCTAGCGGGTCGCGAGCATATTCTGCGTGACATCAACCGTGGCTTTATCAACGGCCCGGGAGATCCCAACCTGTCGACCATTTTTACGGGCGCAAGGGGAACGGGCAAGACGGCGCTTCTCTCGCTCCTTTCAGAAACGGCGCTTGAACACGGTTGGATCGCAGCAAATGTCTCCGCCATGCCAGGCATGCTCGAAGATATTATCGAGCGAACCAAAGAAGCCGCAGATAGCTACCTCTCACAGCCTCATGCGCGCATAAACGGCGTTCAAATTGGTCCAGTGGGCATCGATTGGACATATGCTCAAGAGGTCCAGGGCAACTGGCGCACACGCATGAATGGCATCTTTAAGCAACTCGAAAAACATGACATCGGACTTCTCATTACCATCGATGAAGTCACCGTCGATCTCGAAGAAATGCTTCAATTTGCCTCTGTTTACCAGCACTTTGTACGCGAAGGTAAAAAAGTTGCCCTACTCATGGCAGGACTGCCCTACAAAGTATCGGCGTTGCTGCGTAACGATTCCGTCTCGTTCCTCAGGCGTTCCCAATATCATCAGTTAGGACGAATCACTGACGTTGAAATTGCAAACGCGTTTCGCAAAACCGTTGAGGCCGGAGGACGTTCAATCACACCAGAAGCGCTCGAGAATGCTGTGAAGGCCGTCGACGGATTCCCCTACATGATGCAGCTCGTCGGATATCGCACTTGGGATGTTTCGGAGAACTCGCCCCAAATCAGTGCATCCGATGTCCAGCAGGGTTCCCTACTCGCACGCATGGAGCTGCGTGATCGCATTCTCGAAACGACCTATCGAGAGCTTTCCGATAAAGACATTGAGTTTTTACTCGCGATGCTGCCCGATTCTGGCCCCAGCAGGGTCTCGGAGATAGCCAAACGCATGGGCGTCGCCAGCAACTACGCAAGCCAATACAAACGCCGCCTCCTGGAGGACGGCGTCATTGGAGAGCGCGGGCGTGGTCTCGTTGGCTTTGACATTCCCGCGTTCAGGGAATTCTTGAACGAGAAGGCGTTTTAGCACGCCGGAATTGTCCGCGGAAGCATCAACGCATGGCAATCAGCATTCCTCCTGGTAAGGGCAGCAAGCATTTCCGCTAGTGCTGATTGCCATGCGCCCCTCTTGTCCTTAGGCGAGCTTGCGGGCGAGCTCTCGCACCCCTTCCAACTTGGGCGACGATGCCATGCTGTCACGCTCGGTCATGCCGCTGATGGTGACAATGCCCTGGTCCTCCCACTTGCAGTACGCGCATGTGGCCCTGTACATAGCAATCGCCGCATCATAGACGCCCTCGCTGTGGCTATCGAGCAAAAGGGCCGTCTTGGTGAACGGGAAGCCTGTAGCACCGAAGGCGTACAGGCGGTCGATGGCGGCCTTCTCCTGCGCAGTGATATCAAACCAGTAGATAGGCGAAGCGAAGACAACCATATCGGCGCCTTTCAGCGACTCGATCACGTCGACCATGTCATCCTTCTGCACGCAAGTGCCCTCGTGGGCGAAGCAATACTGACACCCCAGGCAACCACCGATTTTCTTGCTGGCAACACGGACGACCTCGACCGTATTGCCGCCCTCACGCGCGGTCTCGGCAAACGCCTCGACCATGGTGTCGGTATTGGCGCCCCTGCGCGGGCTACCACTCAATACAACGATATTCATAGAAATCTCCCTCCCTCATGCCGCAGGCGCGCGGCACACATTTTGTTGTAACCAAAACGGATGGAGCTATTCAGTCGTCTGCAGGCCACATCTCTTGTTCGTGTTCTCTAGACAAGGCGCAAACGGTGCTGCACCCCCCCTGTCGCGCTATATCCCTACGCAGTGTTCAGAACCCCTGCTCACCGAGCAGCACCGCGCGAGGTCCAGCACGAGTACGCCTTCCCGGGTACAGGTCTCATGCCCTATGCGGGAGATGAGGACCTTCGGGAACACGTCCCCGATGGGCAGAAGCGACGCGAGCTCCCCCTCAAGCATCAAGTTGATGCTCATATCGCCTCTCACATACGCTCTCCTTCCCGGTTTCGAAACTCGAATTGATTTAAAGTTTCGAAACCGGGAAGGCAATATACAAAAGGATGTGTCGAGGAACGAATCCCAGCCACGTCATGTCGGCAGCGATGAAGGGCGCATCCGCGCGTGCTACAATGCGGCCATCAGAGATGAAAACACAGCCCCCGTCGGGTAGTCGTGGGCGTGCGGGAGTCCGCATCAGTAACCTGCCTCCTTGGTTGTCCCTTCTCCGCATGGTCATCTGCATAAAGGAGGAACCAACCATGCAGATCAGCGTGTCGTCCACCCTGACCGTATATCACGACGGCCAATTCTGGATCGGGCTGGCGGAGCATGTCGAGGACGGAAGGTACGGCGTCGCCCGCATCGTCTTTGGCGCGGAGCCGTCCGATGAGGAAATCCTGCAATTCGTTGTCGGCAAATGGGAGAAGCTCTCGTTCTTCGGTGGCAAGCCGGCTGAGGCAAGCAAGCCCGCGAAGAACCCCAAGCGACGCGCTCGCGAGGCAGCGAAAGCCCTTAAACGGCCCGCGGTGAGCACCAAGGCACAACAGGCGCTCGCGGCACAGCGGGAAGCGATGAAGCGGGAGTCGGCTCAAGCAAGAAGCCAGCGTCGCGCGGATGAGGCGGAGGCGCGCTTCGAGCAGCGAAAGCTGAAGCGCAAGCAGAAGCATCGTGGGCATTGATCGCCATTTGTAGCAAGGCAAACCATATACAGCAGCGGCGCCAGCTCACACTTGAAGCCGACGCCGCGTAGACGCTGATGGTGACGGCTATGCACGGGCACGGGCGCGCCACCGCACTTCACAGCTTGTTTCTCAAGTATTTGGGACGCACACGCGGCGTTCAAAAATGCGGAGCGACTCCGCATGGCTCGAGACTGAGCAGAGGTGCCCTACTTCTCGCCCTCCAGCAGCCCCACGATGCGGTCGATGTCGACGGCAAAACGAGGCCTTCCCTCGCGCTCGTAGCGGTCGAGGTACGCCTGACACTCGGAGACAATGCGCTTGGTGTTGCCGTCGATGATGCGCTGGAGCGTCTCGTAGTAGGCCGAGCCCTCGGTCCTGAAACGGCGCTGGTAGGCCTTGGTTATGGGGAACGTCTTGATGTAGTGGATGCCGTGGCGGCAGCCGGGGCGCGTCGTGGGGCGGGGTGGCAACGCAAAGTACTGGTCTTTGGGCACGTTAGGGGCGATGTTGGAACGCAGCGGCACGGCGAAGTCCCTGCGCTTCCCGCGGAAGCGCAGCCTCACCACCACAATGCAGGGGCGATTGTGCTTAAGCATGAGCTCGCGGTCGCCCTCGACGAGGTCGAAGAAGTCCTGGGGGTGGATACGATCTTCATCGGTTACGCCCCCCTCATACGAAGCGGGGCCCGCATCGCTGCAGGCCCCTACAGGTGGGCGATATTCTACGCCTTGCGGCACCCCGTCGCCCACGGAGGTTAAACGTACACGTAAGCCGTACTCTGAAAGCCGCGGCTTCCGGCAAGTAGTTTATAACACGAAAGGTCGCTTTCAATGCGCATAGCTCGCAAAATAACACTCGCTGGGCCGTCACCCCTGGCAGTTACCCTCCAATCTTCATTGGAGTCAGCAGGTCAATTCATATATTCATGGGGTTTATCCTACCGTCGGTGAGCGATTTCGTTAGGGTGTCGAAGCGGTCGAGGATGTCGACGACCTTCTGCTGGGTGCCGATGGATGGGGCGGGAATCTCGACCCTCGATAAGTCCACAGGCGCGGCTTCGATTGCCTTTTTCGATTTAGCGTATTGCTCTTCAGATCATCGTGGTGCGCTCGTAGCCGCGCTCCACGAGGAGCCGCTCGGCAACGTCGAGAATCTTCTCGACCGTCTCCTCCGGGTACTTATTGCGTGCCACAGGCACCTCCGTCCTTATTATCGCGATAAACATACCATGAGTGGCGTACGGGTCGAGAAGGGCTGGCGCCAAAAGAGCCCAACGGCCGTTACGGCTTCGTTAGAAACGCGCCCCACCATGGATGGTGAACCCGAAAGGTAAGGCGCGCGGGCACGGTGGCTCGGCCCGCGCGCCCGGAAGAGAAAGGATAAACCCATGGGTTACATGCTCGAGACGCGTGGGCTCACCAAGCGCTTCGGCCGCGGCGACCAGGCGCAGGACGCCGTGGCCGACGTGAGCCTTCATATCCGCGAGGGCGAGGTGTACGGGCTGCTCGGCCCCAACGGCGCCGGCAAGTCGACAACGCTCAAGATGATCTGCGGGATGCTGCGGCCGACGGCCGGGGAGATCCTCTTTGCCGGGCACGCCTGGCGCCGCGAGGACCTCTACGCAATCGGCAGCCTCATCGAGGAGGCGCCGCTCTACCCCAACCTCACCGCGCGCGAGAACCTGCGCGTGCGCACCACGCTGCTGGGCCTTCCCGAGAGCCGCATAGATGAGGTGCTCGCCGCCGTGGACCTCGCGGACACCGGGAAGAAGCGCGCCGGGCGCTTCTCGATGGGCATGCGGCAGCGCCTGGGGCTCGCGCTGGCGCTGATCGCACGGCCACGCCTGCTCGTGCTCGACGAGCCCACCAACGGCCTCGACCCCATCGGCATCGAGGAGCTGCGCGACCAGATCCGCGGCTTCGCGGCGGCGGGCACGACGGTGATCGTCTCGAGCCACATCCTCTCCGAGGTACAGCAGATGGCGGACACCATCGGCATCATCTACGGGGGGCGCCTCGCCTACGAGGATGCGCTTCGACCCGGGCAGGACCTCGAGGAACTCTTCATGAGCGTCTGCCGGGAGGGGCGACGAGCGCGCGGGGAGGTGGCGGCATGACGGGCGAGAAAGGCGGCCTGCTCGCGGGCCTGCGCGCCGAGGCCCTGAAGTCGCGCCACGCGGCACCGGTTCGCCTGGCCGTGCTCATGGCGCTGCCGATGCCGTTGCTCGGCGCGATGCCCTACCGGGGCGTGCAGATCTTCAGCGCGTGGAACTACTGGTACGCGCTCTTCCTGCCCGTGTCTCTCTCACTCGTGGTGGCGTGCGTCGCGCGGGCGGACGCTCGCACGCGGATGCGGGGGCTTCTGGGCCTGGGCTTCCCGCTCGGGCGCGCCTGGTGGGCCAAGGCGCTCTGGTGCCTCGCACTCTGCATGCTCTCGAACCTCGTGGTCTTCGGCATCTACCTCGCGGGATTGGCGTTCTCCTCGCAGGGCCTCACGGCCGCGGGCACGCTCACGATGCTCCTCTGCGCGCTCACCAACACGGTGACCGCGGCGTGGATGATCCCCGCAGGGCTCTTCCTCACGGTGCGACTCGGCATGCTCGCGGGCATCTTCTGCCCGCTCGCCGCGCAGCTCGTGGGTGGGTTCGCCTGGTCGCTGATGCCGCTGCCGCAGCTCTTTCCGCCGTCGGCGAGCATGGTCATCCCCACGAGCTTCATCCCCGTGCTGCCGAGCGGCGAGCCACTCGCGGCGGACATGGCGCTCGGCGGGGCGCTCACGGCGGACGGCATGCTCACACTGGCGGGCCTTGCGGTCTGCGCACTCGCGTTCGCCGCGCTCACGGCGGCGGGCGCGGCCTGGTTCGCGCGCTCCGAGGAGAGGTGATGGCCATGACACGACTCTCCGACCCGACGCCGCGCATGACTCTCCCGCGGGCCCTGCTCTCCGAGGCCCTGCGCCTGGCGCGCTCCCCGCTCACGGCGGTGCACCTCGTCTGCGGCCTGGCAGCCGGTCTTGCCTGCGGCGAGTACTTCTCCGTAACCCGATGGGACCCGGCGCTGGGCGCGGACGCCTACGCCCAGTTCCTCGGCGCCCTCATGCCGCTCATGTCCGCCATCGTCTGCGGGCTCGCCGTGGACGAGGAGCGCGCTGCCGGACACCTCGCCAACCTCACGGCGGTCCCCTCGCGCGGGCGCGCCGTCGCGGCGAAGCTACTCGCCCTTGCGGCGCTCGGCGCGGGCGCGCTGGCCGTGGCGCTCGGCGTGTTCGGGGCCGCGCTCGCCGTCGCCGGGCGCCTGCCGCTCGGGCCCGCTCCGCTTGCGGCCGCCTGGGCGGGCATCGTGCTGGGCAGCCTGCCCCTCTACGCGCTGGGGCTCGGCGTGGCCCTGCGCCTCGGCCGCAACGCCGCCATCGGCGCCGGCGCGGCGGGGGTGCTCCTCGCGTTCTTCTCAGTGGGCGGACTTGCGCACGGCCTCATGACCGGCGAGCTCACCGGTGCCCTGGCGACGCCCCTGAGCTGGGTGCCGCTCGTCTGGCCCGCGCGCCTGGGGTCGCTCGGGGTGGAGGCCTTCATCGACGCCGCACGCGCGGCGGCCCCTCTCCTCACGACTGCGCTCGCTGGCCTCGTGCTCGCCCTGGCAGCCGCCGCCGTCCTTCTGGCTTGGTTCTGCCGTTTCGAGGACGGGAGGGCAGATGAGTAGGAAGCCGCTCACCGCCGCGCTCGTCCTCCTCTCCGCAGCGCTCGTCCTGGGCGGGAATGCCCTGCTCGACGCCGGCTGGGGGTCGGCGCTGCGCTCGATCGCCGACCGCGTGCTTCCCAACCCTGAGATCACCATGTGGGCGGCCGCGCCCGCGGCTGCGCGCGGGGCTCTGGACCGCTGAGCGCGGCGCAAGTACAATGCCGACGGGAGTTTCAGGAGGTCGAACATGGCGAGAATACTGGCAGTGGATGATGAACGGGCGATCCTCGACGCGCTCGCGCGCGTCCTCGGCCGCGACGGCCATGAGGTCGTCAAGGCAGCGGACCCGACGGCGGTCCCGGGGATGGACCTCTCGCGCTTCGACCTCGTGCTCTGTGACGTCATGATGCCGGGGCTCGACGGCTTCGAGCTCGTGCGGCAGATCCGCCCGGACTTCGACGGGCCCATCATCTTCCTGACCGCGCGCGTGGCCGAGGAGGACGCCGTGGCCGGCTACGGCCTGGGAGCCGACGACTACGTCCGCAAGCCCTTCGGGGCCGCGGAGCTGCGCGCCAAGGTCGCGGCCCATCTACGCCGTGAGCGCCGGCCGCGCTCGCATACCCTCTCCTTCGGGGAGGTGCGGATCGACCTCGGGGCGCGCGGCCTCGCCGTGGGCGGCGAGGCCGTTCCGCTCACGCCCACCGAGTACGCCATCTGCGAGTACCTCGCCCGCCACCCCGGGCAGGTCATGAGCCGCGCGCAGATCCGCGAGGCGGTGCTCGGCTGGGAGAGCGACGCCGACGACGCGGCCATATCCATGCAGGTCAGCCGCGCCCGGAGGAAACTCTCCGAGGCCGGCGCCGACCCGATCGCGACCGTCTGGGGGATGGGGTACAAGTGGCAGCTCTGAGAACCGGGGCGCGAGGTCGCGGGGGCATGCCGCTCTCCTTCGTCATCGCGCGCTACTTCGCCTACGCGTTCGCGGCGGTCGCCACGGCGTGGCTCGCCTCGTTCATGGCGCTCTCCGCGGCGATCAACGCGGGCTTCGTCTACGAGGCAAGCTGGGGGCCGGCCAATGCGCGCGAGGTCGCGGAGGGCCTGGCACGCGACGGCGTCTGCAGGCAGCAGGACGTGCCGACGGCGTACCGCTACCTCATCCTAAACAAGGACGGACACGTGCTGATGACAGACCTCGAGGGCACACGGCTCAAGGACGCGACGGAAATGGCCCGTGCGGAACTCGCCGCGGATCCGGGCACAGTGGAGATCGAGGGCGGGGGCTCGGGCCTCACCTACGCCGCGTTCCCGCTCAAGGGCGGCGGGGCCTGCGCACTCGTCAGCGAGTACCTGCCGCAGTGGGTCTCGCGCGACCTCGCCGGCCTGCTTCCCAACCCGCAGAACCTCATGCTCGTCGGCGCCGCTGCGGGAAGCGCGCTCGCGCTCGCGCTCGTGGCGCGCCGTGCGAGCCGCGTGATCTCGCGCAAGATGGCGCCGCTCGCGGAGGCGGCGGGGCGCGTCGGCGCGGGGGAGCTCGACTTCGCGGTCGGCAGCACCAACGTGCGCGAGGTGAACGACGTCCTCGCCGCGATGGATGCCATGCGGACCTCCCTCGCCGAGTCGCTCGAGGCTCGCTGGGCCGCGGAGCGGGGGCAGCGCGAGCAGGTGGCGTCGCTCGCCCACGACCTCAAGACGCCGCTCACCGTGCTGCGCGCCAACGCCGACTTCGTGGCGGAGGAGCTGGAAGACGAGAAAGACGCCGACCTCGCGGCCGCCGCGCGCGACATAGCCGGCAGTGTCGAAAGGCTCGACGGCTACGTGCGCCTGCTCATCGAGGCCTCGCGCGGGTCCGGCGGGGCGGAGAGG
>DBFRXD010000092.1:0-95086 GCA_048502435.1 Collinsella aerofaciens | reverse complement strand
TTCGCTCAGCACGCAATCGCTTGCGTCCTGTGTGAATTACTTTGTTTGGAATTGTTTAACGTGTTTTTCCAACACGAAAATAGGTTCCGTTACAAGTTTTTCGATATTGTTCAATTTTCAAGGTCCTGTACGCCTCAGCCTTTGCGGCTGACGACTTGATTATTTTACCACAGATGTGATTTTTTGTCAAGTGCTTTTTTTAGAAGCTTTTCGATTTTTTCGAACTTGTGGTTCGTTTTTCAACGTATCCATATTGGTTCTTTCGCTTTGCTTCCGCCGCTTTCAGAAGTCATTCTTTCCGGCGGCCCTTGGCGCTCAAGTATAATACCATATCCCGACACGTTTGGCAACCCCTTTTTTCACTTTTTTCGTTTCTTTTTGCGTCTTTGACTTTTTGACTAGTTTTTTAACTGCAATTTACACGTTCCTTGACGTGGAAGCTGCGGTGGCCTCAGGGGTCATTTTTCTCTATATAATAAGGTATTGTTCTATCCAAACTTCCAGAGAAGTATACACCGCCGTGGATATTACGCCCCGGAATGCAAACACTTTCCTTGCACAGTTTGTCAAGAGCTTTGGCCTCAAATTTTGCTCCAAGATTCTCGGCTCAATTTTGGCGAAACCGCCAAAACACAAAATGTAGTGGTTTCTCCATTGACATATCACTAAATAGTGATATCATAGAATCACATCAATTGAACGCATCCCAAGACTGCTTTGCGGGTGCCTCTTTCGCAAGAGGCACCCGTTTGAACTGTACACAGATAGAACGACGGAGGAACACTATGAAGATCATCAAGCGCAACGGTTCGGAAGTTCCATTTGATATCACCAAGATCATCACTGCGGTCACCAAGGCCAGCGATTCGGTCAGCCGCAAGAGCAGCCTGACCCAGGAGCAGATCTTGTCCATCGCCAACGATGTCACGGAGCAGTGCCAGGCGCTGAACCGTGCCGTGAGCGTGGAAGAGATCCAGGACATGGTGGAGAACAAGCTGATGGACATTCAGGCCCACGATGTAGCCCGCCATTATATCACCTACCGTTATGTGCAGAGCCTGAAGCGCCAGACCAACACCACCGACGAGCGCATCCTCAGCCTGATCGAGTGCCAGAACGAGGAAGTCAAGCAGGAGAACGCCAACAAGAACCCCACCGTGAACAGCGTCCAGCGCGACTATATGGCTGGTGAGATCTCCAAAGACCTGACCGCCCGCCTGCTGCTGGACCCGGAGATCGTCAAGGCACATAACGAGGGCCTGATCCACTTCCACGATTCCGACTACTTTGCGCAGC
This sequence comes from Collinsella aerofaciens, assembly GCA_048502435.1. Lineage (GTDB taxonomy): Bacteria > Actinomycetota > Coriobacteriia > Coriobacteriales > Coriobacteriaceae > Collinsella > Collinsella aerofaciens_CL. The sequence goes on along the minus strand of DBFRXD010000092.1, from coordinate 93,790 downwards.
ACATGCACAACTGCGATCTGGTCAACCTGGAGGATATGCTGCAGAACGGCACCGTGATCTCCGGCACCTATATTGAAAAGCCCCACAGCTTTTCTACCGCCTGCAACATTGCCACCCAGATCATTGCGCAGGTGGCATCCAACCAGTACGGCGGCCAGAGCATCAGTCTGACCCATCTGGCTCCCTTTGTGGATGTCTCCCGCAAGAAGATCGCCGCTGAAGTCGAGGCGGAGATGGAAGGGCTGGACGTTACCCCGGAGCGCAAGAAGGAGATCGTGGAGCGCCGCCTGCGCAACGAGATCAACCGCGGTGTCCAGACCATCCAGTATCAGGTCGTGACCCTGATGACCACCAACGGTCAGGCCCCCTTCATCACCGTGTTCATGTATCTGGGTGAGGCCCGCAACGCGCAGGAGAAAGCCGACCTGGCCATCATCATTGAGGAAACCATCCGCCAGCGCTACCAGGGTGTGAAGAACGAGGCCGGTGTGTGGATCACCCCCGCCTTCCCCAAGCTGATCTATGTGCTGGAAGAGGACAACATCCGCCCCGGCACTCCTTATTATTACCTGACCGAATTGGCTGCCAAGTGCACTGCCAAGCGGATGGTGCCCGACTACATCTCTGAGAAGAAGATGCGTGAGCTCAAGCTGTCTAAGGGTGAGACCGCCGGCAATGGCGATTGCTACACCTGCATGGGTTGCCGCAGCTTCCTGACGCCCGACCGTTCGGGCAACGGCTTTAACAATGTTGCCAACGCGCTGAACTATGACCCGACCAAACCTAAGTACTATGGCCGCTTTAACCAGGGTGTTGTGACCATCAACCTGCCCGATGTCGCACTGAGCTCGCATCAGGACATGGACAAGTTCTGGAAGATCTTCGACGAGCGCCTTGAGCTGTGCCATCGTGCCCTGCTGTGCCGTCATGAGCGCCTGATGGGCACGCTTTCGGATGCCGCACCGATTCTGTGGCAGTACGGCGCCCTGGCGCGCCTTAAGAAGGGCGAGACGATCGACAAACTGCTCGTGGGCGGCTATTCCACCATCAGCCTGGGGTATGCCGGTCTGTATGAGTGCGTCAAGTACATGACGGGCCACAGTCACACCGAGAAGGAAGGCACGCCGTTTGCCATGGCCGTCATGCAGCACATGAACGACAAATGCGCCGAGTGGAAGGCCGAAAGCGATATCGACTTCTCGCTGTACGGCACCCCGCTTGAGTCGACGACCTACAAGTTCGCCAAGTGCCTGCAGCGTCGTTTTGGCATTATTCCGGGTGTGACGGACAAGGGCTACATTACCAACAGCTACCACGTCCATGTGTCCGAGGAGATTGATGCTTTCGATAAGCTCAAGTTTGAGGGCATGTTCCAGCAGCTTTCGCCGGGCGGTGCCATCTCCTACGTCGAGGTTCCTAACATGCAGGACAACCTTAAGGCTGTCATTCGCGTGATGCAGTACATCTACGACAACATCATGTACGCCGAGCTCAACACCAAGAGCGATTACTGCCAGGTGTGCGGCTACGATGGCGAGATCAAGATTGTCGAGGATGACGGCAAGCTGGTGTGGGAGTGCCCCAATTGCGGCAACCGCGATCAGGAGAAGATGAATGTCGCCCGTCGTACGTGCGGCTACATCGGTACTCAATTCTGGAACCAGGGTCGAACCGAGGAGATTCGCGACCGCGTGCTGCATCTCTAATAACCATCCCAGGCTGCCCCGTAGCGAGGCCCCGGACCTTTACTCGCTATTTCGAACAGTCCTGGCTCACGACGGAGGCGCCACTGGCGCCTCCTGTTCGTGCGGAACTCATATCGAGCAAAGGTCCGGGGCCTCGCTACGGGGCAGCCAAGTTGATGTAGCTGAGATGCAGCATGCGGTCTGCCCACTCCTCGAAGTTCTTAGCAGAAATAATTTGAGCTGCAGCTGCGATTTACTTGCGATGGCGGTTGAGTTGCAACAAGGTTTTTATTGGACCTCGAACCCTATACTCGATGTTCGCTTCGTTCATTGAGTTACCTTTTGCATGAGGCCGGGACATATCGTCCCGCCCGCAGTTTCGCAGGCCGAAGGCCGAGAATGTTTGAGGACGGGACGATATGTCCCGGCCTCCCAGGAGAGTTACCTATGAACTACGCGAACATTAAGTATTTCGACATTGCTGATGGGGAAGGTGTTCGTACTTCTCTGTTTGTGAGTGGGTGCCGTCGTGGGTGCAAGAATTGCTTTAACTCCGTCGCGTGGGACTTTGCCGCGGGTGAACCGTTCGACCGTGCCGTCGAGGACAAGATTATCGAGAGTCTCGACCATCCCTTTATCGATGGTCTGACGATTCTGGGCGGGGAGCCCATGGAACCCGAGAACCAGGCAGGGCTCGTTGAGTTTGTCGAGCGTGTTCGTGCGACTTATCCCGTGGAGTCGGGGAAGACTATTTGGTGCTTTACCGGCGACGTGCTCGAGGAGCTTATGCCGGGCGGTCGTCACCATACCGAGGTGACGGACCGCATCCTTGCCTGCCTCGATATGCTGGTGGATGGTCCGTTCGTTCAGGATCTGTACGATATCTCATTGCGCTTTAGGGGCTCGAGCAATCAGCGCGTGATTGATATGAACGCCACGCGCGCTCGTGCTGAGCGTGAGGACGTTGCGCTTTGCGATGCTGTGGAGCTTTGGCGAGACGATCCGGTCTATTCGACCCATACTATGTAGCTTGTGGCCGATGCCGGAGGGCGTGGTACCATAGCGCGAACGCAAAATCGGAAGAGTGAGGCCTAGATGGTCGATCAGGAAAAAGTTGAGGCCGCCATAAAGCTGTTGCTTGAGGGCATAGGCGAGGACCCAACTCGTGAGGGCCTGCTGGAGACGCCGGCACGCGTCGCCCGTATGTATGGCGAGATTGCCGGCGGCATGGACCAGAGCGCTGAGGAGCACCTGTCCAAAACTTTTGCCGTCGCTTCGAACGATTTAGTTATCGAGCGCGACATTACGTTTTACTCGCTGTGCGAGCATCATCTGCTGCCGTTTTACGGCAAGGCTGCCATTGGCTATATCCCCAACGGCCGTGTCGCAGGGCTTTCCAAGCTCGCCCGCACGGTTGAGGTCTATGCCCGCCGTCTGCAGCTGCAGGAGCAGCTGTGTGCGCAGGTTGCCGATGCTCTCATGGAGTATCTTGCTCCCCAAGGAGCGATTGTACTGATGGAAGCCGAGCATATGTGCATGACCATGCGCGGCGTGCAAAAGCCCGGTGCCAAGACCGTAACGCTTGCTCGTCGCGGTGTCTTTGAGACCGATCCATCGCTCGAGGAGCGATTCTTTCGGATGCTGGACCGCTAACCATGAGAGTCGTCAACGACTTTGCATCGAAGACCGATGAGGGGACGCCGCGTCGCGGCTTTATGGCTTCGGGCCTGACTCCCTTTGGTGCCATGCCTCGCATTGATTACATCTGTGCCAACGGGCTGTTCCGGCGGCACCTGGGCAACATTGCACAGTTGGAATCGGGGCGTATCTTCTGCCGCCACGGTATTGACCATCTGCTCGATGTCGCTCGCATTATGTGGATCAAGAATCTTGAGGAGCAGCTCGGATTTGACCGCGAGGTCATCTACGCCACGGCACTTCTTCACGATATCGGCAAAGATGAACAGTACGAATCGGGTATATCCCATGATGTTGCAAGCGAACGCGTCGCTGATGCGATTCTCGGCGGCATGCCCGATGACGTGGCGTTTGAGCCGGCCGATGCCGCAGCCATTAAGACGGCCATTCTGGGCCATCGAAAGCTGCGCGTGAACAGCCAACCGCTTGAGCGTCTGCTCTATGCAGCCGACAAAGCGTCGCGCGCCTGCTTTGCATGCCCCGTGCGCAATGCCTGCAACTGGAGCGATGATAAAAAGAACCTGTCGATTCGCGTGTAGTTAGTTTGCGCGGTCGGGGTTCTAAACAAAGGAGACGATCGCGATGACTAACAAAAAGCTGCCCGAGAATGCAACTAAGACTGAAGGCGCCGAGCTTGCCCGCCGTGGTAGGGGTGAGATTTCCGCCGCAACGGCGGTGCCCCATGTGAGCTATGACGACCTGCGCCATGCCGACCGCATTACTATCGACGGTCTCGAGGTCTTTGCCAACCACGGCGTGTATCCCGAGGAGAACGCCCTGGGGCAGAAGTTTGTTGTGTCCTTGGTGCTCTATGCCGACCTGCGCGCGGCAGGGGAGCACGACAACCTGGATGCCTCGATTGATTACGGCTCGGTGTGCCACGATGTCGATGGCTATCTGCGCGAGCATACGTTTAAGCTCATCGAGGCTGCAGCCGAGGGTGTAGCCCAGATGCTGCTGCGTCGTTACCCCCTGCTGCTTGGCGTGCGTGTTAAGCTCGATAAGCCTTGGGCACCCGTCGGTCTTCCCCTGGCAAGTTGCGGTGTCGAGATCGAGCGCGTGCGCTAACCGGCCCTACAGCTCGTTGGCAGGCGGTTTTTTGAGCCGCTGCGACAGAGCCCTATTGTTGGGGCAGTACGTGTCGAGCAGGGCGTGAAACCGCTGATTGTGGCTTGGCTCGAGCAAGTGGACGAGCTCGTGGGCGACAACCATGTCGAGGCACTCGACTGGGTAGGCGGCGAGCTCGCGCGCGATGCGAATGGCGCCGGTTTTGGGCGTGCAGGAACCCCAGCGCGTCTTCATGCTGCGTACGGAAACGCGGGAAACGGCGACACCCATTGCGATTTCGTATGCATGCACCATATCGCGCAGCTCCGTGGTGACCTCGGAGGCATAGAGCTGGTCGATGTGGGCTTGGAGCTCATCGGACGTTAGGTCGTCGAGGATTGCGTGCCGCTTGGCCTGTAGGTCTTCGTCCGATTCATCGGTACCCATAAAACTTGCGAAGGTGGCCTGCTTGGGTCGCGGTGCGGGTGATGCAAAGTTGTGATCGAGTGCGTCCTGTACCGTGATGGGCTTGCCCCAAAGTGCAATGATGGACGAGCGACTGAGCGGCTCTCGCACTGTCGCCTGACGTTGCTCACGCTGGGCAAGTCGGCTGATAATCCAGGCGCTGTTGCGCTTCACAAACGCTTCGATACGCTCGCGGCTGGCGCCGAGCGGTGCGCTGGCGTGGACCTCACCGCTCGATGTGACACGTAGGTTGAAGTTCTTGACGCGCTTTTTGGTAACGACGACGGGGATGGGCGTCCCATCCGGTCGGGATACGGAAATCGTAAACTGCTGCGTCAAAAGCGGTCCTTTGGATTGGGGACGGGCCGGCATGTCGACCGTTCGGCATGCCGGCCCGCTCAAGGGATGTGAAATTAATAGCGCTCAAAGAAGGCAAGCGCGTTGTCGCTGCAGAGCTTTTGCATCACGGTCTTGCCAAAGTGCTTGGAGAGCATGTTCTGGAATTCGGGCATCTTGCTGGCATCGGAGAGGAAAGCGGGCACCGTGGCACCGTCCCAGTCGCCGCCGAGCGCGATGGCGTCCTCGCCGCCCAGGTCGAGCCAGTGCTCGATATGTGCCGCCAGCTGGTCGAAGGTGACGTCTGCGGCGGTTTTGTCGGTTGCGTCGTTGGAAAGGAACTCGCTGCAGTAGTTGAGGCCGACGATGCCGCCCATGTCGCGAATGGTACGGAACTGGTCGTCGGTAAGGTTGCGCTTGACGCCGCAAACCGCACGGGAGTTGGAGTGGCTGGCGACGAAGGGGCGCGTGGCGTGGGCGACAGCCTCGTCAAAGCACTCATCGTTGAGGTGGGAGACGTCGAGTACCATGCCGGCGTGCTCCATTTGCGTAAGTGCCTCGACGCCGGCGGCGGTAAGGCCGGCGTGGGTGTCGTGGCCGCTCGCGAGCGGTCCCTGCGCGTTCCAGCTGAGTGACGACATAAGCACGCCCAGGCTCTTGAGCACCTCGATCAGCGCGGGGTCCTCGGCAAAGAACGTGGCGTTTTCGATGGTGTGGATACAGGCGATCTTGCCGTCCTTGAGCGCGGGGCGAATGTCTGCGGCGCTGCGCACGTTGACCATGCGGTCGTGGTTGAGCATTGCCTGGCCGCTCATATGCGCCATGATTTGCGCCTGGAAGCGCGCGGCGTGGGCGGTGGGGATCTCGTCGGGGACAAACGTAGCGAAGCACTGTGCCCACGGCGTGTTGCCGATCTTTGCGAGCGAGATGGCGCAGGCGTTACCCTCGATGAGGTCGAAATCTTGCGGATGCGTTTCGTCGCCGGGGAAATAACCGTCGGTGCCGGCGGTAAAGCGCAGGTCGAGATCGAGCGTGGCCCAGCCGATTCGGTCGGCGGTGTCGCAGTGTAGGTCAAATACGGGATATGCCATGGTTCCTCCGGTTGCAGCGTTTCTTTGCAAACTGTCATTGAATTGTATGACTAGGGTATAGTTAGCGCCATATGTTCATGGCGGCCCGCGTTATGCGCCGCCCTTATTACGGAGGTTACCATGTCCAACCAGGGCAAGAAGGTCAAGACTCATTATCGCGGCACGCTCGACGACGGCACGCAGTTCGATAGCTCCTACGATCGCGGCGAGCCACTGGAGTTCACCTGCGGCGCCGGCCAGATGATCAAGGGCTTCGACGCCGCTGTTGTCGACATGCAGGTGGGTGAGAAGAAGACCGTGCACATTCCTGCTGCCGATGCCTACGGCGAGCACAATCCCGAGATGGTTCTGACCTTCCCGGCCGAACAGGTTCCCAACATCGAGCAGATTGAGAAGGGCATGAAGCACTTCCTGTCCACGCCGAGCGGTATGCCCGTCCCCGCCGTGGTCATCGATGTAACGCCCGAGGCCGTGACGCTCGACGCCAACCACGAGCTGGCCGGTAAGGACCTCAACTTTGATATCGAGCTCGTCGAGGTCGAGGGTTAGAGTATGCCTGAACGCTTGGTTTCGACGACATGCTTGGGAAATCTCAACGATCCGTCCTATGAACTCCTGCTTCGCCGGAAGTTGGGCGGCGTCTTTGAAGTTGACGAGCTACTGCTCGATTGGGACCAGGCTGATGTATACGCGTTTGTGGGCGTGACGGAGCTGGGGCGCACGGTCGATGTTCGGCTGGATACTGCCGACGGCGGTCGTCTTGCCGACGGCGACGTGCTCGCCATTGACCGTTCGGGCATGGTGCCCGTGGCGGTTGTCGTGCGCTTGCGCAGCGCCGAGGTTTATTTGGTCGAAGTTGACCGCATGGACCCGATTGCGCTCGCGCATTCGTGCTGGGAGATCGGCAACATGCATGCGCCGCTCTTCCGGGGCGACTCGGACGAGCATACTGTGCGCATGTATACGCCGGTGCAGCCTGTTTTGGGCCGCATGCTCCGGGGTGTCGAGGGTGTTCGGCTCTCGCTGGTTACCCGCGAACTCGATGCGGACCGGCGCTTTGCGTCGAGTGCGGCGGAGGTCGTCGTGAGCATGGCTCCCGACTTTACCATCGTAAAAAAGGCGCGCGGCTAAGCGCGCGTATGCGCAAGACGGGCTTTGAGGGGCGACCGATCAAGGTCCATCTTGCTGTTGATATGAGGCTTTGGGGGAAGCATATGGGTCTTGAGGGAATCAAACTGATTGCATGCGATTTGGACGGCACGTTGCTGCATCCGGGGGAGCGCGAGCTGCGTTCCGAGGCCTTTGAGCTTATCGATGAGCTGCATCGTCGTGGTATCGTGTTTATGCCGGCGAGTGGCCGTCAATATGCGAGCTTGCGCTACCTGTTTGCCCCGGTGGCCGATGAGCTCGCCTATGTATGCGAAAACGGAACCCTGGTGATGAGCGAGGGGCGTGCCGTCGTCAAGCGTTCCATGGAGCGTAGCCTTGCTATGGTTATTGCGAATACCGTGGTTGCGTATCCCCATACCGACATGACCCTTTCGTGTGAGGGGCACATCTACACCATGAGCGGCAACGATGCGTTCGTCGACCATTTGCGCTATGTGGTCCACTGCGATGTGGCGGTGGTCGACCGTCCCGAGGACATCGACGAGGATGTCATTAAGATTGGCTTCCAGACGCCCGAGGTGGATTATCCGGCGGCCCGGGAGTATTTCGAGCGCCTCTTTGGCGACCGTGTCGATGTGATGACGTCTGGAACCGCATGGACGGACCTTATCGGTTTCGGTTCGGGCAAGGGCTCCGCGCTTGCCGATTACGGTCGTGTCCTGGGGATTTCGCCCGATGAGATGATGGCATTTGGCGACAATGAGAACGATCGCGACATGCTCAACGTCGTGGGCCATCCCTATCTGATGGAGAGCTGCAACCCCACCATGCGCGGTATCAACGATCGCGTCCGTTACGTGCACACGGTCGAAGAAGAACTGCGCCGCCTGCTCTCCGAGTAGGTTTTCGGGACATGCCTAGAAATGTACTGTTTGCTGTAACGGATGGGAAAGTAGATTTGCAGGCATGCCCCAAAGGCTACCGGCAGTCGGGGCAGAGTCCCTCAAAGATGGTGTAGTGCGAGCTGACGCTCCATCCGATTTGTTCGGATGCCCTGGCGTCGAGCTGGGCATCGAAGGGGAGCGGCACGTCGATGACGCGGCTGCACGAGGTGCAGATGATATGTGCGTGCGGCTCGATGGTGCGATCGAAGCGGCTGCCGCCCGGCGTCTTAATAGAGAGAATCTCGCCGGCGTCGGCTAAGAGATTGAGGTTGCGGTAGACCGTGCCGCGGCTGATCTTGTCATCCTGTTCGCGTACGACATTGTAGATTTCGTCGGCGGTGGGATGGTTATAGCTTTGGCGCACAGCGTCAAGAACCAGCTTTCGCTGCCTGGTATTCCTTCTTTGCACCGCCATGCGCCTCGCCTCTTTTCTGTAAACGGCATGAAGCAAATGATACCTTATTTAGAACACAATACTAATAGCGAGGGCTAAAACCATCCTCGTTGGCAAGCGGGGTGCGAGCTTGAGCGTCTACAAGGCGAAAACGTGTCCCCATGCGCTCATAGGAGGCATGAAGCGCCTCGAGCAGAGACACGATGTTTGCCGGCGTGCCCTGTAGCTCCATCTCAACCGAGCCGTCTTCCATATTGCGCACCCAGCCGGTGAGGGAGCGCGCCTGTGCGAGGTTGGTGTTGGTGAAGCGGAAACCGACGCCCTGGACTTGCCCCTCCCACCGCAGGAAATAGCGCTGCGGGGCGTCTTGAGTGGCCTCGTCGCTTTCGAGCACGGTGAGCCTGCGGCGCAGCTCGAGCTCGACGCCAGAGAGCTTTTGGAGTTCGCGGCTGCCGCCGGCGACGCTGGAGAAGAACGTATCGAAGAAGCTCATCGCTAGGCCTGCTTGTCTGCGTCGGCCGGGAAGGTAATGCCGGCCTGCTGGCGTACGGCATCCATGATGCGCAGTGAGACGAGCGTGACATCGCGGTAGTGTCCGAGCTCGTGGCGTCCCGCCGGGGTCTCCCAAATCTCTTCCTTAACGTTATAGATACCGCCGATGGCGGTGATAAAGTCTGTGAGTTCGTATTCCATGGTGTTGCTCGATTTGGGAAGGTCGAGCACGCGGCCGTTGTCGCCCTGTTCGCGCGGTGCCTCGGTCGCCGAGCCGCGTACGACGTCGCCGCGATAGTCGATGCGGACGTTGCGGGGCGTGGACAGATGGTCGATCTGGATAGTGCCGTGCTCGCCTTCGATCTGCGAGGGCAGCAGGTCATTCGTAATTTTGGAGTGCGCGAGCTCGACGGAGATACGGCCACCGCCGTAGCTGGCGAGGATGGAACCGCAGCCATCGATGGGGCCGTGCGTGAGCTGTCGCGTGGCGGGGTCGAGCAGAGTAGCCATGCTCGTAAGGCCGGAGGGCATGCCGAAAATCTCGACCATGGGCTCGACGGTGTAGATGCCAATATCCATGAGGGAACCCGATGCCATATTGCAGTCGAAGATATTGGTGGCGCGTCCCGCGAGAATCTCGTTGTAGCGCGAGGAATATTTGCCAAAGCGCAATGAGGCGCGACGGATGGGGGCGATCTCACCCAGGGCGTCCTCGATGGCGTGGAAGGCGGGATCGTGGAGGGGACGCATGGCCTCGAGGGCCACGACACCTGCTGCCTCGGCAGCGCGGAAGACTTCCAGCGCCTGCGCTTCGGTGGCGCAGAAGGGCTTCTCGACGATGACGTGCTTGCCACCGGCGATGCAGGCAAGGGCCTGCTCGTAGTGAAGCGCGTTAGGGCTGCCGATGTAGACGGCGTCGACGTCGTCGGCGGACGCAAGCTCGTCAAGTGCGGTGAAGTTACGCTCGCCGCCGTGCTCAGCGGTGAAGGCGGCGCCACGATCTGCATCGCGCGAGAGCGTGCCCACAAACGCGGCTTGGTCGTTGGCGTTGACGACCTGGATAAAGTCGTCGGTAATCATGGATGTGCCGATGGTCGCTATACGCAGCATGTATCCCCCTCGTGCCGTTCGGTTTACAGGATGAGTGTAGCGCGAGGGGGCAGGAAATAGCGTGCGAAAACGCCGTTACAGGTCGCTCTCGTTAAAGCCGGCGTCGATATCGAGGTTGCTGCCGTCGGCCGCCGTGGTGGCGAGCTCGTCGCAGCGCTCATTGAGCTCGTGGCCGGCATGCCCCTTAACCCAGATGAACTCCACCTTATGCTTGCTCTTTGCGGCAAGCAGTCGCTCCCACAGGTCGCGGTTCTTGACGGGCTGCTTGTTGGCGGTTTTCCACCCGCGCTTTTTCCAGCCGTCGATCCAGTGCTTGTTGAAGGCGTTGACGACGTACTGCGAATCGGAATGGACCTCGACCTCGCAGGGGCGGTTAAGTGCCTCGAGCGCCACGATGACCGCCATGAGCTCCATGCGGTTGTTGGTAGTCTTGGCGTAGCCACGCGAAAGCTCGGAGGTGAAGGTCTTGCCGGCGGGGTTGGTGTACTTGAGCACGGCGCCGTAGCCGCCGCGTCCCGGATTTGATCGGGCCGAGCCGTCGGTATAGATGATGACCTTCACATGGTTCCTTTCGTTGGGTACGTTTCGCGTGAGTGACCATTGTAGCGCCATGCCCGCCGGGGGCTAGCAATCTACGATTTCTACCCCGTCTTCCGACAGTTGGTTGGCATGGATGATGCGGTTGAGCTCGTCGAGGTATTGCTGCAAGAGGGGAGAGGGCTTGCGGTCGTCATGCATGATGTAGCCCACATGCATCGTCGGGGCGTCTGCCAGGGGGATCGAGGCCATGCCCCACTGCATTTCGCTGGAGAGTACGCCGGTCGACAGCGCATAGCCGTTCGAGGTGATAAGCAGGTTGGTGAGCGTCCCGCGGTCGGATACGCGGATATTGCGGTTGCAGGGAATATAGCTAAACGGTTCCTCGGCGTAATAGAAGGAGTTCGAGGTGCCTTGCTCAAAGCTGTAGCGCGTATAGGGCGTGAGGTCGGCAAGGGACAGCTGCGAACGGCGTGCGAGCGGGTGGCGTTCGCTGACGAACACGTGGACTTTTGCATCAAAGAGGGGATGAAAGCTCGCTCGGGCATCGGTAAAGGCCTTCTGCAAGACACGGGTATTAAAGTCATCCAGATAGAGGATGCCGATATCGCTGCGAAACGCGCGCACGTCGTCGATAATCTGCGCTGTGGTGGTCTCGCGCATGATGAACTCGAACTTGCTGTCGCGGCAGCGCTCGACTACGTTGACAAAGGCCTCGACCGAAAAGGCGTAGTGTTGGGCGGAAATGGCGAGGCGGGCTTGCGGGGTACCGCCGTCCTCGTAGCGGGCCTCGAGCATGTCGGCCTGCTCTACGACCTGGCGTGCATAACCCAAAAGCTCGGTGCCGTCGTTGGTGAGTGCAACACCGCGGCTGGAGCGCGTAAAGATTTCGATATGAAGTTCCTGCTCCAGGCTTTTGACGGCATTGGAGATATTGGACTGTGCCGTATAGAGGCGCTGGGCTGCGGCGTTGATCGAACCGGACTCTGCCACGGCGATCAAAAAGCGAAGCTGTTGGAGGGTCATCGGCGCCCGTCCTTTCGAGTGTTATCTATAAAACCGATAACAGGTTAGCGCTTTAAAGTGATTGACCGAGGAAAACAATGCTCGTACTATTCAAAACACACAAAGACGGTAGGTAATTAAGCCAACTACGGAACCGGGATGCGAAAGGAGGCCCGCATATGAATTGCTTACCAAGACGAATGCCGGGCTCCTGTTTGCGCCCGTCGGCGTGATCAGGAGACAGCGACTCACTTCTCTTACTCTTATTACTTTTGTTCGATCAAGGAGATCATCATGAGCCAGTTTATCAACAACCCCGAGCACACCTTTGGTTTCGATACCCTGCAGCTGCACGTTGGCCAGGAGAGCGCCGATCCTGCATCCGACTCCCGCGCCGTGCCTATCTACCAGACCACGAGCTATGTGTTCCGCAACTCCCAGCACGCCGCCGACCGCTTTGGTCTTGCCGACGCCGGTAACATCTACGGCCGTCTGACCAACTCCACCCAGGGCGTCTTCGAGGACCGTATCGCCGCCCTCGAGGGTGGCGTGGCAGGTCTTGCCGTCGCCTCCGGTGCTGCTGCCATCACCTATACCCTGCAGGCTCTTGCCCAGGCCGGTGACCACGTGGTGGCTCAGAAGACCATCTACGGTGGCTCCTACAACCTGCTGGAGCATACGCTCTCCCAGTTTGGCGTCGAGACCACGTTTGTCGATGCCCATAACCTTGAAGAGGTCGAGGGTGCCATCAAGGACAACACCACGGTCATCTATCTCGAGACGCTCGGCAACCCCAACTCCGACATCCCCAACATCGACGCCATCTCCGAGATCGCCAAGAAGCACGGTCTGCCGGTTGTCGTCGACAACACCTTCGGCACCCCGTATCTGCTCCGTCCGCTGGAGCATGGTGCCAATATCGTCGTCCACTCCGCAACCAAGTTCATCGGCGGCCACGGCACCTCGCTGGGCGGTGTGATCGTCGACGGCGGTAACTTCGATTGGAAGGCGAGCGGAAAGTACGCCCAGATTGCTGAGCCCAACCCCTCCTACCACGGTGTCTCGTTTGCCGAGGCTGCCGGTCCCGCCGCCTTTGCAACCTATGTCCGCGCTATCCTGCTGCGTGACGAGGGCGCTTGCATCAGTCCGTTCAACGCCTGGGTCCTGCTCCAGGGCACCGAGACTCTGTCGCTGCGCGTTGACCGTCATGTCGAGAACACCAAGAAGGTCGTTGAGTTCCTGGCTGGTGACAGCCACGTCGCCAAGGTGAACCACCCGAGCCTGCCTGAGCACCCCGATCACGAGCTCTATCAGAAGTACTTCCCCCGTGGCGGTGCCTCGATCTTTACCTTTGAGATTAAGGGTGGCCAGGAGGCAGCTTGGAAGTTCATCGATCATCTGCAGGTGTTCTCGCTGCTCGCCAACGTGGCCGACGTCAAGTCGCTCGTCGTGCACCCGGCTACCACCACGCACTCCCAGCTCTCTGCCGAGGAGCTCGCCGAGCAGAACATCACGCCCTCCACGATCCGTCTTTCCATCGGTACCGAGAACGCCGAGGATATCATTTGGGATCTGAAGCAGGCCTTCGCCGCGCTGGACGAGTAAGGCGACTTGTGCAAGGACCCCTTGCGACTCGATAGGTATAACTGCATAAAATGCCTGCTCAAGGCGCCTGTGCGAACAATGGTTGCACAGGCGCCTTATTTGCATAGAGAGGGTGCAAAAACAGGGTTTTTGACACGCTTTATGCATTCGAGTTGTGGAAAACTCCTGTTGAGAGGATGTGAGTTTTACGCAATTGACGTGCGCCTTTTAAGTAAAACCGCAGGTCGCGATTTGCTCGGGGTACTATGCAGCGCGATCGAATCACACGCAGCTCAAACGCAGCAAAAACGCACTACGGAGGTTTCCAGCTACATGAGGATTGATTCACGAAAACCGAAAACCGCCGCCCTTTCCGCCGCTCTGACCGTGGCACTTTTGGCGGGCGCCGGTGCAACTGATGCCCACGCCGCAACACTGTCCGATACGGTTGGATCTACTCCGTCCGAGACGACGCTGGTGCAGCCCGTTGACTATCGTGGCGATGGTTATGGTTCCATGCAGGAGTGGAACGCCTCGATGGAGGCCAAGCGCGATTCCCTGGAGATGCGCGCTCAGATCATCATGAATATGTATGGCGACTATGCCACCGATGACGAGCGCGCTGTGCTGCAGGGTTGCATCGACGGTGCGGGTAGCCTGTTGACGATGGGGGAGGTCGACGCCAAGTCGACCGAGCTCGATGAGCTGCGCGCTGCGCTTGAGGATGCCAAGTGCGAAGCGCTCGAGGCTGCCGCCGAGGCGGAGGCTGCCGAGGCCGCCCAGGCTTCGTACTACAACGCCGGTTATACTCCGCCTTACGCGTCTGCCGCGTCCTACGCGAACGGATCGGGCCTGACGCGCTCTGCGGGTGTCAATAACTACAACGGGCGCCGCGAGACCTATTACAGCAGCAATGTGCTTTATCACTATCGCACGGGCGAATGGACTCAGGATTCTGAGGGCTTCTGGCGCGATTCCGACGGCTATTACGTTGTTGCCGCGGGCGATATGGCCCAGGGCTCGACCTTTACGGGCTCCAAGGGTGATTGCAAGGTCTATGACTCCGGCTGCGCTGCCGGAACCACCGACTACTACACCGGTTGGTAATCTGCCATAAGCAAAATAGGCACATGATGGGCGGGCGTCTTTACTGAGCTTTTAGGCAACGTAAAGCCGCCCGTTCTTTATGTGCGTTCGAGTTAACAGAGCCCTTACCGTGGCGGTACGCTGGGCGTATGGATGCGGGGCACACTAGTTCATGAGAAATAAGGTCTTTCTCGTGGAGGAAGTGGTCTTGTGAACGCTCGAGATATCGCCGTTGCCGCCATTGCATTGACGCTTGGTTGCCTTGGTCCTACGGCCGCGCTCGTCGCAGGTGTGCAGGGGTCTTGTGGGGCTGCCTCTATTGTGGTCGGCGCGCTGATCGCGGCCACGCTGCTGGGAAGCGCAGGCGTGGTTCTTTGCCGCGACGATGAGGACGAGGTGCCGGGGTCGCAACGCTAACTGTTGTGAGATCGGCCGCCGGTCATAGACGAAGATGAAGGCCGCCGCAGGGGAAAGGTTCCCTTGCGGCGGTTTTGCTGTTAAGGCTGTTGAATGCGGCGCGTCGGCGCTACCAGCTTTTCTCGATATCGCGGATGCGCCGATAGAGCCACTCGTTTTGCGGTGCCTGGATATCGTGTTTGGCTGCGAGGCGGCAGATGGTGCCCGCGAACTCATCAACCTCGGTTTTGCGCCTTGCGATGCGGTCTTGAGCCATCGAGGGCATACCGGCGGGGTCGATTCCCTCGATGAGGTGCACCATTTGCGTCAGATCTGCCTCGGTCAGCTCAACGTCCTCGGCGTTGGCAACCGCAAGCGTCTCGCGCATGGCGGAGACAAAACAGCGGCGCTGCTCGGAGCCCGGCTCCGTGGCGCTTCCGTAGGTCCCGCCGTAGGCCATGCAGGTCTGGTTGATGCCGTCGTTGAGCATGAGTTTGGCCCACATGCGGTGCGCAATGTCGCTCTCGACGGTATGGGCGATGCCGCAGCGCGTATAGAGCTCGTCGATAGCGGCGACGGTCGCGGGGTCCGTGCCGGCCGCCGCGCCAAAGCGGATCTCGCCCGCATTGGTAAAGGTGAGCGCGCCGTTGAGGAACACGGCGTCCATGCCCTGGCAGATACCAAGAACGGTATGCTCCCAGCCAATGCGTTCGGCAATCTTTTGCTCGCTCGTAATGCCGTTGCATAGCGAGGCGATGAGCGTGTTGGGTCCCACGACGCGCTCCATAGTCTTGAGTGCTTGGTCGAGACCGGTGGTCTTGACTGTCAGGATGACCAGATCGGCGGGCGTCGCCTCGCTGGCGCGGACGGACGTGAGATCGCAGGGCTTGCCGTTGACAGTGAGCGCATCGCCCGCGTGACGCTCAAAACGGGTGTCATCCATAACGTATTCGACGGCGTCATTGCCGAGGGCCCTGGCAATCATGCTGCCGTAGAGCAGGCCGACGCCGCCCTTGCCGATAAAAGCGACCTTGTTGATCTGCATGTGAATCATCTCCCCATGTAAAAGGCGCCCGCGTAAGGGGCGCCTGATGGATTGTATGCTGCCAGGGTGATTGGTGGGTGCGCGGGGCGGCTGTTATAAAAAAGAAACGTTTGCCTGGACGCTACGCTGCAGGGCAGACCGCAAAGACATGCGCGTGGTCATGCCCGGCTCCTTTCATCGGGCTTTTTGCTGATGTTAAAGCGGTGCCGTGACGGCTCGATTTCTGCTGCGTTACGATACGTTCTCGATTGCGATTCCACGATGTTTCGGCTGCGTGACCATTGTGTTTCGCCTTGCCGGGGCGCTGATGGCGAAGGGAGGGGCCGTGCAATACCGTGTTGACCCCAAAAGTGGTAACCGAATATCCGCTCTGGGTCTGGGCTGCATGAGGTTTCCCGGTGCGCCGGGACACCCCGATGCGAAGACCGCCGACGCTATCATCTCCCGTGCGGTGGAGCAGGGGATTAACTACCTGGACACGGCCTATCTCTATCCCGGCAACGAGGCGTGCATGGGCGCTTCGCTTGAACGATTGGGGCTGCGTGACCGGGTGTTGCTGGCGACCAAGTTGCCGCATGCTTCGTGCAAGTGTGCGGAGGATTTCGACCGGTTCTTCGATGAGCAATTGCGCCGCCTGCGGACCGACCATATCGACTATTACCTCATGCACAACATTACCTCGCCCGCCCAGTGGGAACGTGTGGTGGCGTTGGGCATCGAGGACTGGATTGCGCGCCAAAAGGCTTCGGGGCGCATTCGCCAGATCGGTTTTTCGTACCACGGCAGTGCGGCGGACTTCCTCACGATGCTCGATGCGTATGTGTGGGACTTTTGCCAGATCCAGTACAACTACGCTGGAGAGCGATATCAGGCGGGAACGGCGGGGCTCATGGCCGCCGCCGAGCGGGGTCTCGCGGTGTTTGTGATGGAGCCGCTGCTGGGCGGGCGTTTAGCGGGCAAGCTGCCGCCACGGGCCCGCGCTGTGCTCGATAGTGCCCGTGACCCGCATTTGCTCACTCCTGCCGCCTGGGGTCTTTCGTGGGTGTGGAATCATCCTCAGGTGACGATGCTGCTTTCGGGTATGACCGATACCGCGCAGGTGGATGAGAATTCGTCACTGGCAGACCTCGCGTTGCCGAATTCGATGACTGCCAACCAGCTCGACACGATCGCGCACGTGCTGGATGAGTTTGAAAAATCGAATCGCGTGCCCTGCACGGGATGCGGCTATTGCATGCCGTGCCCTAAAGGCATCAATATCCCTGGATGTTTTGCCGCCTACAACGCAAGCTATGCGCACAGCTGGTTTACGGGGCTGTCTCAATACTTTACGGCGAGCGCGGTGCGCACAAGCGAGCCCAAGTTGGTGAGCAATTGCGTCAAATGCGGCAAATGCGCGCGGCACTGCCCACAGCACATCGATATTCCCGAGTGTCTCGACGATGTGCGCCGACGTTTCCAGCCTGGTCCCGTGACGGCGGTGCTTAAGGCCTTCGGCAAAACACGCTCCTCATGACCCTTTTATATCTTGTGATGGAATAGTTCCTGTTTGCGGCAGAATAAGGCATCAACAGGAACTATTTCACCGCAACTGATGGGAGGCTATCGTGGGTGACCGAGGTTTACGAAATGATTCGCGTGAGGTTCGTTGGGGCATTTTGGGCGCCGGGCACATTTCTCATCGATTTGCATCGTCGCTCAAGAAGGCCGACGGGGCACGGCTGGTGGCTGCGGCCGGCCGCACTCCTGCACATGTCGAGGAATTTTGCCGAGCGTTTTCGATCGATGCTGCGCATGGCCATGCCTCGGTCGACGATAACGGCAATGCGGCTTATGACGCGCTGATTGCCGACCCCGATGTCGACGCAATCTACTTGGCTCTTCCGCATGGCATGCATACGCGTTGGGCCTGTCGCGCGCTGCGCGCCGGAAAGGCCGTGCTGTGCGAAAAGCCGGCCGTTTTGAGTGAGGAAGAGGCTCTCTCGATTGCCTCCACCTCTCGCGAGCGCGGCGTGCTGTTTATGGAGGCGATGAAGAATCGGTTTTGCCCGATGCGCACTCGCGTGAAGGACTTGCTTGCGTCGGGTGAGCTTGGCCGTATTGTCTCGATTGAAAGCGTGCAAAAGCTCGATTACGGCGAGCCTCCTTCGGGCTATCTGCTTGATCCGTTGCAGGGCGGCTGTCTATATGACATGGGCTGCTATGCGGTCGGTTGGTTTGAGGATTTGCTCGCGGGCGCGTGCGAGGTTTCGTCCCGTGAAGTTCGCTGGCGTGACGTGTCAGGCGGCCGCGTCGATTGGGCCGATGAGATCCATATGAGCGTCGGCGGTATACCCATTCATATGGTGTGCGATGGCAAGACAGCATATGAAAGCCGCTTAACGATTGCCTGTGAGCGGGGCTCGTTGGAAATCGAGCGTCTCCATCGCCCCGAGCTCGCCCATGTGAAGTATTCCGACGGTCGAGTACTCGAAATCGATGCACCATTTGAAGTCGATGATTTTTACGGTGAGGCGTCGCATGCGACGCAGCTCATTCAGGCGGGGAAACTCGAAAGCCCCATCATGTCCCTAGCCGCCACACAGCGCTGTGCGCACATCATCGATGCGATTCGCTTGAAACTTTAGGGCGTGGGGGCATGGCGCCAGCGCTTGGAATGCCTGGAGGCCTTTGCTCCTGATGCCCCTTTTATAACTTGCGGTGGAATACGGTCTGTTTGCGCCAAAATAAGGCACCAATAGACCGTATTTTTCCGCAACTGATGAGGAGGGAGCTGGAGATGCTGACGATCGGGTGTCATCTTTCGACGACGAAGGGCTATCGGGCAATGGGGGAGACGGCGTTGTCCATTGGCGCCAATACCTTTGCGTTCTTTACGCGCAACCCGCGCGGTGGCAAGGCAAAAGAACTTGACATGGATGACGTGGCGGCTCTGCGCGAGCTTATGTCGCAAAACGACTTTGGACCGCTGGTGGCGCATGCCCCGTATACCTACAACCCCTGTTCTGCCAAAGAGCGGGCGCGCGAGTTCGCCTTGGAGGCTATGGCAGAGGACCTGCGGCGCATGGAGGCGCTGCCCGGCAACTACTACAACTTCCATCCCGGTGCGCATGTGGGGCAGGGCTCCGACGCCGGCATTCAGATGATTGTCGACACCCTGTGCCAGGTGATGTTTGAGGGCCAGCAGACGACGGTGCTGCTCGAGACCATGGCCGGCAAGGGTACCGAGGTGGGCCGCAGCTTTGAGGAACTGGCGCTCATCATTGAGGGTGTTGCCGGCAAACGCCCCGAGCTGTCGTCCAAGCTGGGCGTTTGCCTAGACACTTGTCATGTGAGCGATGCCGGCTACGACATCATCCATGATCTGGACGGCGTACTCGACGAGTTCGACCGCGTGGTGGGTATCGATCGCTTGCATGCCGTACACATCAACGATTCGAAGAACCCTTGTGGCGCCCATAAAGATCGTCACGAGTGCATCGGCAAGGGATACCTTGGCAGCGAGGAATTTGGTGGCGGTATGCAGGTTATGCAGAATATTGTATCGAATGGCCACTTGCGTTCGCTGCCGTTTATTTTGGAGACTCCGAACGAACTTGCAGGTTATGCAACTGAAATTAGACTATTAAGGTCATTGCAGCAGTAATGACTGTCACAAAGTAGAGTATTCCATTCACGTTATGGGTTTGTTTCAATCAGTTTTCTCATTGCAGATTCGTAATTCCGGGTGCATAATAGCCAACAGTTTTTGCAGACCTCTGAATCAAACGAGGTCACCGGAAGGAGACTGATTATGAAGCTGAAGAAGCTTGGCGCATTTGCCGCCACGGGCGCTATGGCGCTCGCCCTCGCTCTGACGGGCTGCGGCTCGTCTAACGCCACCTCTGGTTCTGATGCCGGTTCCAGCAGCTCTGACGACGCTAAGGTCGAGAAGGTCGACGGCTCCAAGGAGTACGCGCTCGTCAAGGACGGTACGCTGACCGTCGGCACCTCTGCCGAGTACGCTCCGTTTGAGTACAAGGATGACAACGGCGATTATCAGGGCTTTGACCTTGAGCTCATCAAGGCTATCGGCGACAAGCTGGGCCTGGATGTCGAGTATGTCAACAATGACTTTGACACGCTGGTTCCGGGTGTCGCTTCGGGCGCCAAGTATGACGTCTCCATCGCGGCTATCACCGACACGCCCGAGCGTGAGAAGGAAGTCACTTTCTCTGATTCCTACTACATGGACGATCAGGCTATCGTGACCAAGGTCGATAACACCGACATCACGGCCGACAACTACAGCGAGAAGCTCAACAACGCCGACGCTACCATCATCGTCCAGTCTGGCTCGACCGCCGAGTCCTTTGCCCAGGAGAACTTCCCCAAGGCCAAGATCGTCCCCTACAAGGACGCCACCGAGTGCTTCAGCGCCCTGCAGTCCGATAAGGGCGACGCCGTAGTCACCAACCGCTCCGTTGCCAGCCAGCTGACCGCCGAGCAGTTCAGCACCTGCCAGACCATTAAGCAGATCAGCACCGGCGAGGAGTACGCCATCGCCATCAACCAGGGCAACACCAAGCTCAAGGACGACATCAACCAGGCCATCAAGGACCTGACCGACGACGGTACCGTTGACGCCCTCATGGCTAAGTACAACATCAAGTAAAATAACTACTTGATTGCGCGCGGGCCCTTTCCGTTTTGGCGGAGAGGGCCTTTGCGCTTCTCTTGACGGAGAGCATTTCCGTCTCGTTTTGCCGGCAACTTCTACGATAGGAGCCACCTTGTCTCGATTGAACGAAGGGGCCATGGGTCGGCGCTTCCCGCTGCCCTCGATGCTCCAAAAACTAGCCTGCGCCCTGACTGTGGCGCTCGCTTTGCTGTGCGCGGGGACAGCCGCGCCTTCGACCGCTCAGGCGCTCGAGACCGCAAAGATCACCGCGCGTCCCAATACCGGTTCGGGCAGCGACGTGGTCGGTGGCACCGAGACGCGCATTACCTGGGAGGTCCAGGCCGATGCCGATGAGGAGCTGAGCGGTCTTTCGCTGACGTTTGTCGACGGCACGACGTTTGGTACCGATGACACGCGATTGACGATGCTCTCGGGCGAGGACCTCATGGATCGTACGCCCATGAAGCCCACGTGCAAGGCTGACGGCCAGACGCTCAAGATTGACTTTGGCGAGACGGCGCCTGCCGGCGGCTTTTTCCGTGTCGAGGTTTACGGCGTGACGTTTCCCGTCGAGGGCGGCGAAGAGGCCTTTAGCGGCACCTATACGCTCGCCGACGGTTCGACCAAGAAGATTTCCAAGATTCCGTCGGTGGAGATCAAGGGCGTGACGGCATTCGATAACTTCCTGGCCGATCTTAAGGAGCAGCCGTGGGTCGAGGCCTGGAACTCCAATATGTTCCTGCGCCTGTTCTTAAACCCAGTCATTTTGGTCCAAAGCCTGCCGATCGTCTTTAAGGGCTTCCTTATGTCGCTCTCGATCGTGCTTGTGGCGTTTCCGCTGGCAATTCCCTTTGGCTTTGCCTTGTCGCTCATGCGCATCTCCAAGTCGCGCATCCTGCGCTGCCTCGCCGGCATCTATGTGAATATCATCCGCGGTACGCCGGCGTTCCTGCAGATCTATATCGCGTTCTTCGGTCTGCCGTTGGCCGGCGTCAAGGTTGATGACTACGTGCTTGGCGTTATCGTCATGGCCATGAACTCGTCTGCGTACCTATGCGAGATCTTCCGTGCCGGTATTCAATCGATCCCCAAGGGCCAAAACGAGGCTGCGCGTTCGCTGGGCATGAACGCGTTCCAGACGCTGCTCTATGTCATGATTCCGCAGACGTTCCGTAATGTTTTGCCTACGCTGACCAGCGAGTTTATCTTGCTTTACAAGGATACGTCGCTGCTTGCCGCCGTGGGTGTGGTCGAGATCGTCATGAACGCCCGTACCATCGTGGCCACGACGGGCTCCATTACACCGTACGTGGTTGCCGCCCTGTTCTATCTGGTCATCACCCTGCCGCTCGCTCGCTTGGTGAGCGGTCTTGAGGCGAGGCTTTTGGGCACGGCCGAGACCAAGAAGAAGCGTCCCGCCAAGAGCGCCGGACAGGTTGTCGCGACGCCCGCCGATCACATCGCCGGTCTGTAAGGAGGTCCTATCATGAGCGAAACCAATAACTCGAACGAGGTCGTCGTCAGCATCAAGAACCTCCAGAAGGCCTTTGGGGACAACGTGGTCCTGCGCGATATCGATCTGGATGTGCACAAGGGTGAGGTCGTTGTGGTCTTGGGCCCCTCAGGCTCGGGCAAGTCGACGATGCTTCGCTGCATCAATCGCCTGGAGCATCCCACGAGCGGCTCGATTGTCGTCGAGGGCGTGGATGTGTGTGCCAAGGGCGTCGACCTCAACAAAGTGCGCACGCACCTGGGCATGGTGTTTCAGCAGTTCAACCTGTTCCCGCACCTGTCGGTCAAAAAGAACGTCATGCTTGCGCAGCAAAAGGTGCTCAAGCGCAGCAAGGAAGAGGCCGAGAAGATCGCCGTCGAGGAGCTGACCAAGGTCGGCCTGGCCGGGCGCATCGACTTTATGCCGAGCCAGCTCTCGGGCGGCCAGCAGCAGCGCGTTGCCATCGCCCGCGCCCTGTCGATGAACCCGCACGTGATGCTCTTTGACGAGGCCACGTCGGCGCTCGACCCTGAGCTCGTGCGTGACGTTCTGGGCGTCATGCGCGACCTGGCGCACGACGGTATGACCATGATCGTCGTGACGCACGAGATGGGCTTTGCCCGCGATGTCGCCGACCGCGTCGTCTTTATGGACGGCGGCGTCATTGTGGAAGAGGGTACGCCGAGCGAGGTCTTCGACCACCCCAAGAGCGAGCGCACCAAGGCGTTCTTGGGCAATATCTCGTAGCCGCTTTATATGACTGACATAGCAGAAAACGGGAGCCGGATGTGATCCGGCTCCCGTTTTTGTTGGGACGCGAATGTGTTTTGTTGCAATGCGCATTGCGGGCGGAGCTCATTGCCGCTAGGCGAGCTCGGCTCCAAGGGCGCGGCAGGCCGCTTCGCTCTCATCATCGGGGGCGTCGTAGCAGATGACGGAATCGACGACGTTGACGCCCTCCTCGTCGGCGTCCGCCTTCCAGTTGTCCATCCATTCGCCCTCGGCCCACGAATAAGAGCCAAAGAGGACGACCTTCTTGTCGCCGAGGGTCTCCTTGACCTCATCCCACATGGGCTGGAACTCATCATATTCAAGCTCCTCGGAACCCATGGCGGGGCAGCCGAAGGCGATAGCGTCATAGCCAGCGGCCTTGTCTGCGGAGAAGTCGGCGCAGGAGATGACCTCTGCCTCGGCGCCGGCATCGGTTGCACCTTCGGCAACGAGGTTTGCCATGGCCTCGGTGTTGCCCGTGCCGCTCCAGTAGACGACGGCGATCTTGCTCATGTTGAGTCCTTTCAGTTGTGCGGCAGGTTGCCACGGCTTCTATGTTCTATCGGGTTGCCTGGGCAAGTTGCGCCAAGCTGTAGCCCTGCTGATAGACAAAGGTGAAGTATTGGGTGCAGGCGCGGTAGGCATCAAACGTCGCAAGTGCCTGCTCGACATTTGCGTAGACCTTCCAGGCCCCAAAGACCTTATAGTTCTCGCCGCGCTGGACGATAAACTCGTGCACGTCGTCGTAGGGATATCCTAGGAAGTAGCCTATTTCGTGCGGAAACTCGCAGGTGCAGTCGTTGCTGCAGCTAGCTTGCTGGGGTAGTGCGCATCGAGTCTGGCTACAGGCGCATTCCGCGACGTTATTACTCGCGAGCGTGATGCGTGATGCCAAATGCACAAGGCATGTCGAAAGGTCTCTCGTGTCGTAGCCTTCCGAGGCGAGCGCCGTTTTGGCGCGAGGGTCCGCGAAATAGGTGGTGAGGCTTTTGGCTCGGTACACGTACACGAGCGCTCCGCAGGGCCGCCAGACCAAAACACTCAGGTGGATGCCAAGCGGGTCAAGCTCGCGGTTGCACTGGGCGATAACGTTGAGCAGGCGTGCTCGGCGTTCTGCGATGGTTTCTGTTGCGGTCGAGCCGTCCCCGTGGGCGTAGGTGCCTGGATAGGTAAAGAGCGATGCCGGCTTGATGCCCGCGAGCGTGGGGGAGCAGTTGCGCACGACTGCTGCCTGAAACGTTGGGATGTCTATGGTTCGAGTCACGTCGCTCCTTACGGATCTAAACTGTTAGCCTAGGAAAACTTATACACGAAAGTAAGCCATGGTCAACAAAAAAGTTTGAAGAGGAAAACTAATTGACCGAACGGACATGATTTTGGGTTAAGATGGGGACACCCCATGGGGGTATCTAGATAGTGCTACTGAAAGGGGAACGCATGAGTGACTTGCTCAACCCTGCGAATCTCATCGTGCTGACCGTCATTGCCGTCGGCATGTTTTTTGGACTGCGTCGCATTGCCGCTTCGACACACGGGAAGAGTTGCTGCAGCGATGGTGCGAGCGGCAAGAAGGCCAAAAAGGTTGTGGTGGCAGACACCGACGAGTCCCACTACCCCTATCGTGAGGAACTCCTTATCGGCGGCATGAGTTGCGACGGCTGCGCCCGGAATGTGACGAATGCCCTCAATGCGCTTGATGGCGTGTGGGCTACGGTAACGTACGCGGACCACACGGCACGCGTGCGCTCGAAGCGCCCGGTTGATCGCGACACACTCGAGACGGCAGTGAGGGGTGCGGGCTATTACGTTATGAAAATGTAGGCGTTGCCCTCTCCGGTGGGTACCAGCCTCCTGCCCATTGTGACTATCGGCATCCAAAAATTTGCGCAAAAATAACCTTTAGATGCGGCAAAAGTGGAGTTTGGTGACGGTTTGCGCGGAATTCGCTACCAATCGAGCATCTATGAACCCGTCCAAAAAATTACAGGTGTATATTTATACACTGATTATTGCTGTGCTCAGATTGCAATTAACCGTGGACAGAAATGAAGAATGCTAAAACTGGGCTTTAGGACAGGGGAGGCTATAACCTTATGAGACGAGTGGGAACACTTGGCTTGGTGGCAGCGCTTGCCGCTATCTTGGTATCGCCGCTGCCGGCGCACGCCGAAGACGCATCGGGTGCCGTTACCTACAATGCGGGAAATGGGTATTCCTTTGAGAAGCTCTCGCATCCTACGGTAGGAACGTCGCAGCCGGATGGCATCGTCGACTACCAGGGTAACGGTGCCGTTGCCGTTCCGGGCGCCGATGGTAATACGGCCAACAACGAAGGCGATCGCGGCCAGAGCTACACTTGGGCGGCTGCGAGCTATGGTGACTGACTTTATGTGGGCACCTGCTATGCGGCGATGGGCAACACGCTGACGCTCATGAACAGCACGCTGGGCGATTCCTTTGATGTCGAAACCATGCGCCTGACGCTGGAGGCCATGTTTAACGGTACCTTCTTCTATGGACAGCAGAAGGAGGACGGGCCGACAAGGACAGCGGCGGCATCTTGGTCAAGATCAATACCAAGACCGGTGAGACCAAGCTGCTACTCTCTGAATCGCTCAACGGCGTCGCTCCTTTGTTCCGCAATGCCGTGAGCTATAAGGGTAAGCTCTATTTCTGCGGCAGCGTCAGGACCAATGACGGCAAAGGCGGCCTGCCTGCTGTATACGAGATCGATCCTAAGACGGATGAGTACAAAGTTGTCTATCAGGGCCTTTCGAGCATGCAGGATTACGGTGCTGCCTACAAGCAGGGCATTTCTACCGGTATCCGCGGCATGTGCGTCCATGATGGCCAGCTCGTCATCAGTAATGTGGGTAAAGACGCGAACGGTAATTTTGTGTCGACAATCCTGACGTCGTCTGACCCCTCGAAGGGCCAGGACAGCTTCACCGAGATTGCCAACTCGGAGACGCTGTTTGGCTATCCGGCGATTCGCTATCAGGACAGCATCTACGGCGGCGCCATTTGGGATATGGTCTCGTACAATGGCCATCTCTATGCGACCATCTGCACCGGTACGCCCGAGAACGCTCCCGATGATAATTCCATGCAGTCGTTTGCCATGGTCCGTGGCGACAAGAATGCCGACGGCAGCTATTCGTGGACTCCCATTGTCGGCGATCAGAAGACGGACGGTGCAAAGTACTGCTTTGGCATCGATCCTGCCCGTACCCGTTCTGGCGCTGCCAACCTCATCGTCTACAACGACTACCTCTATATCGGTGAATACAACGACGAGGAGATTGCCCTCGAGCGCATCCTGTTCAACAAATCCAACACCGAAGAGGGCGGCAAGAGCAGCATGGGTGGCGTTGACTGCTCGTTTGTGAATGCCAATCTTGAGCAGTCGGTTAACATCTATCGCATGGACAAGGACGAGAACATGGAGCTCGTCGTTGGCGATCGCACCGACATGTTCCCCGAGGGCGGTATTTCCGGCCTGACTTCGGGCTTTGGCCGAAACGAGAACCAGTACATTTGGCGCATGCAGAAGTTCGACGGCAAGCTGTATATCGGTACCTTTGATACCGCGAGCCTGCTTGAGCCGATCGGCCAGTTCTCCAATGGCGACATTATCGATATGACGCCCGAGGAGTGGGACTCTCAGGTTCAGCGCCTTAGGGACCTGCTCGATCACCTGCTCGACAAGAAATCGCCTGACGACCCCATCGTTCCCGTGAACACGCTTGCGGACGATGATTCAAACGAGGCCGTCGAGGTCGATGATTCGAACGAAGCTGCTGAGGTTGATGATTCAAACAAGGCCGTCGATGTCGATGACGAGAAGACCGAGGTTGCTAAGGGCTTTGGCGATCTGAGCGATGCGCTGGAGGATGCCGCGGGCGGTCTTTGCGATCAGGCCGCGACGATGTCCCAGGACTTTGAGGACGACGCCGCTTATGTCCAGAAGATCGATGGCGAGATCGCGTACTTCAAGTCCTTTGCCGACCAGTATCAGGACATGCTCGATAGCTATGAGAGCCTTAAGCAGCAGTACGAGGATGCCTATGGCACCGAGCTGCCGAGCGATATTCAGGATGCGCTCGATAAGCTGCTGAGCGAGGAGAACCTCAAGAAGTTGCAGAGTGTCCTTACGTGCATGTGTTACCTGCGCGATGCCGAGCGCGGCTTTGATATGTATGTGACCGAGGACGGCGTGAACTTTACGACGCTGACGACCAATGGCTTTAACGATCCGTATAACCATGGTCTGCGCACCTTTGCGGTGACCAACCAGGGTCTGTGCCTTGGTACCGCCAACCCGTTCTATGGTTGCCAGGTCTGGATCCAGCGCAAGGAGAATTCGGAGAATCCGGTTGATCCCGGTACTCCGGATCCGACGGAACCCACCGATCCTTCGCAGCCGGGTGGCGGCGATCAGCCTGGCGGCAGCCAGACGGGTGGCAACGACCAGTCGAGCAGCACCACGACCACCGTCACGACGACCGCTAAGAAGACTCCGAAGGACGGCTCGCTGCCTCGCGCTGGCGACTCGACCCTCACGCTGGTCTTGGGATTGCTGGTTGCAGCTGCCGCAGTGCTTGGCATTGCTCTCGTCTTGCGCAAGCGTTCTCGTCGCTAGGCTCGTCCGCGTAGCTCAATGTCCTGGATATCGTCGAAGTTGATGGCGATATCCCTGAGTTTGAGCAGCTTGAATGCGGGTAACGCTTCGTCGAGAATGCCCGTGCGGCTACGATAGCCGTACGTATCGTAATAGGTGACGCGCACCAAGTCGCCGCGTTTGAGGCCCTCGAGCTTTTGCGAAAGCTCGAGGGCTTTTTCTTCCGTGAGCTCACGTTTTTGCTCGACGGTGATTTCCTGCTTGCGCACGAGTTCGTAGTATCCCGTGAGGGCGGCAAAGGGCATAAACTGTGCGGCGCGGTTGGCGCGCACGGCACCGTTGGCAGTGAGGTTGGGGTCGGCTGCGCGGCGTCTGCCCTCGGGGTCCGCCAGGCGCTCGAAGGCGGTCGGCGGGCGCATGGGCTGTTGTTTGGGTTTAGGCACGGTGTCCTCCAACTTGATCGTTGCGCTCGCGCGCGGTGGCGCCGGCGGTAAAGCTTAATCCCTTGACGAGCGCGTTCTTGCCGTACTTGCCTTTCACGGCCAGGACGGCGCGCGCCAGGTCGCGCTCGCGCTCATTGGCCTCGATATCGCTGAACAGATCGATGGTGGCAAATTCCTCGGGCACAAGATTGCTAAAGCCCAGGTTGATGCGCTTGACCGGTCGTTTGGGATCGACAGTCTGCGCCCAGAGCTCATCGAAATAGCCCATGATCTTCTTAAACGAATTGGTACGCTCGGGCAGCTTGCGCGAGGCGTTGGAGTGCGCAAAGAGCGCGGCATAGCCACCACGCGGTTTGCCACCATGCTCTCCCACAAAGATGCCATCGATTGCCTGCGCTTCGCGCACCAGGCGGCGCCGTTCGTCATCGCGCTGGACGGGCTTGGGAGCACGGGGCGCGAGCTCGGGGCCGGCGGTTGCGGTGGGTTCGATGCTCGACGTACTCGAGCGCAGGTGTCCGCATCCGTCCACATATTGTGCAGTACCGCTGGCATCAAGCCTGCGTATGTCGGCGCGCTCGCTCGCGTAGCCCACAAAGAGCGAGATGCTGTCGCAGACCACGTGCTTATCGATCAAGTCCAACACGGCGTTGTCGACCATCTCGCGCAAGACGGTGTAGGCCTGCTCGTAGGCATAGCCCTTCGAGAGCACCTGTCCTGTGGTGGTCGAAGTTGCTTGCGGGCGATAGGCTTGGATATCGGCGATGGTTGTCGGCTCGCGTCCGAAGGCGTGGTCGATGAGATACTCGGCATTGACGCCGAGCTCGTCGTAAAGCAGGTTTTCGTCGAGCGCCGCGACGCCCATCAGATCGTAGACGCCGTATTTTTCGAGTCGTGCTGCCACGCCGGGGCCGATGCCCCAGATATCGGTGATGGGACGATGGGGCCAGATTTCCTTGCGAAAGGTCTCGTCGTCGAGTTTTCCGATGCGACTGGGCACGTGCTTGGCGGTGATATCGAGTGCAACCTTGGCCTGGAATAGGTTGGGGCCGATGCCGACCGTCGCCGTGATGCCGGTGCGCGCCAGGACCTCGTCGCGCAACATGCAGGCGAAGCCTTCCGCATCGGTGTGATAGAGGTCCAGATAGGGTGTCACGTCGATAAAGCACTCGTCAATTGAGTAGACGTGAACGTCTTGCGGGCTGACATATTCCAGATAGATGCCGTAGATTTGCGCCGACACTTCCATGTAGTGCTTCATGCGCGGTACGGCCTTGATGTAGTCGATGCCGTCGGGAATCTCGAACAGACGGCAGCGGTTGTGTATCCCGAGGTCCTTCATGGCCTGTGTGATGGCGAGGCAGATGGTTGTGCGCCCGCGCGATTCGTCGGCAACGACCAGGTTGGTGGTGAGCGGGTTGAGCCCGCGGTCAACGCACTCGACGCTGGCATAAAACGTCTTGAGGTCGATGCAGATATAGGTGTGCTGCTCGTGCGCCATCCGTGCCCTTCCATCAAACACATGTTCTTATCGAATACCTGTTCGATAATACCCGCTTGCACGGACACCGTCAAAATCTGTCCCTTTTTGGCAAGTATGGTCGTGCGGCTTCATCGGGGTTTTAACGCAGCCCTAAAGAGCGCGAAACAGCTCGGAAAAGCTCGCTTCGTAGCATGAGCCTAACGATCGATACCACCATAAAGCACGGAAGGGTTGTGGGGATAATGGTCAACTATGGGTTTGGTATGCCGACGCGCTTGGTTGCGGATGGGGATGTGGCTCGCTGGTGCGGGCGATTGGTTGCCCACTATGGCGGCACCAAGGCACTGGTCGTGCTGGGAGGCGACAAGCACACGCGCGATGAGCTCGTTTCGGCGGCGCTGGGCTCGCTCGATCGTGCCCTGCTCGAACGCGTACTCTTTCGTTGCGGTTCGGCCGGGGGCGACGGGGGAGACGATTTGGTCGATGAGGCCGTAGCCCTGGCAACCGATGAGGGCGTGGACTTTGTCCTGGCGATTGGCGATGCCGATACTGCTGGCTTTGCGCGCGAGCTCGCGCGTCGCATGGCGGCGCTCGATGCCGGCGAAGACGGTTTTGTCCCTTATGGATGCATTCTCTCGGAGGGCAAGGCGCCTGCTGTCGTGGGCACCGGTGAGGTTCCCGTTTTTGCCATTATCGCGCCCGAACTGCTGGAGGGCATCGGGTCTCCTCTGCGTGAGTTGCTCGGTAGCGTCTGCGCCGTGGCCTAATATTTGCCATAAAGGGATGGGTTATTTTTGGTTGGTAAAGCGTTTGACCTGCCAAAATAAGCCTGTCTCTTTTTGATCGGTTGCCGTTTGGGGGCCGATTGGCAACGCTCGCTGATTGTAGTCTTGACCTGCGCTAGAATAGTGGCATCTGAATGTCCGGGCGCATGGAGGCGTGCGCCCGTATGCTGAGGAGGACTCTATGGCAACTGTTGCCGCACCTATCGATGCTACGTCGACTGCCGCTTGGAAGGCACTCGAGGCCCATCAGGAGAAGCTCGAGGCCGAAGGTATCGACCTCAAGGCCTGGTTCGCTGCTGACGCCGACCGCGTGAACAAGCTGAGCTTTGACGCCGGTGACCTGCACTTCGATCTGTCGAAGAACCTGGTGACCGATGAGACCGTCAAGCTGCTGTGCGATCTTGCTCGCGAGGTGAAGCTCGAGGAGCGCCGCGACGCCATGTTCTCTGGCGAGCACATCAACACCACCGAGGACCGCGCTGTCCTGCACACCGCGCTGCGCCGCCCGGCAAGCGAGAAGGGCCAGCTCATCGTCGACGGCCAAGACGTCGTCGCCGACGTGCACCAGGTCCTCGATCGCATGTATGCCTTCGCCGAGCGCGTGCGCTCCGGTGAGTGGAAGGGCGTTACCGGCAAGAAGATCGAGCACCTGGTGTCCATCGGCATCGGCGGCTCCGATCTGGGTCCGGTCATGGCCTACGAGGCCCTGCGTCCCTATGCCGACGCCGGTATCGACTGCCGCTACATCTCCAACATCGATCCCAACGATCAGGCCGAGAAGCTCAAGGGCCTGGATCCCGAGACCACGCTCGTGATCATCGTCTCCAAGACCTTCACCACGCTCGAGACCCTCACCAACGCCCGCGAAGTCAAGACCTGGATGCTCGAGCAGCTCAAGGCTCAGGGCGCCATCGACGGCTCCGATGAGCAGAACGCCGAGGCCGTGGCAAAGCACTTCGTCGCCGTCTCCACCGCACTCGAGAAGGTCGAGGCCTTCGGTATCGACCCCGCCAACGCCTTCGGTTTCTGGAGCTGGGTTGGCGGCCGCTATTCCGTCGACTCCGCCGTGGGCCTGTCGCTGATCGTCGTGCTCGGCCCCGAGCGCTTCCAGCAGTTCCTTGAGGGCTTCCACGCCATCGACGAGTACTTCTGCAACACGCCGCTCGAGAACAATGCCGTCGCGCTGATGGGCCTGCTCAACGTCTGGTACGTCAACTTCTTCGGTTCCAAGAGCCACGCCGTGCTGCCGTACTGCCAGTACCTGCATCGTTTTCCGGCCTACCTGCAGCAGCTCACCATGGAGTCCAACGGCAAGCATGTCCGCTGGGACGGCAGCGCCGTGACCTCCGACACCGGTGAGATCTTCTGGGGCGAGCCCGGCACCAACGGCCAGCACGCCTTCTACCAGCTGCTGCACCAGGGCACCGTGGTGGTTCCGGCCGATTTCATCGCCTTCGCCAATACCGCCAACCCTGCGACCGATAGCGGCCAGGACGTGCATGAGCTGTTCCTGGGCAACTTCCTGGCCCAGACCAAGGCGCTCGCCTTTGGCAAGACGGCCGACGAGGTTCGTGCCGAGGGCACGCCCGAGCAGATCGTCCCCGCCCGTTGCTTTGAGGGCAACCGCCCGACGACCTCGATCTTCGGCGACACGCTGACCCCGTTTGCGCTCGGCGAGCTCATCGCCCTGTACGAGCACATCACGTTTGTCGAGGGCACGGTCTGGGGCATCGACTCTTACGACCAGTGGGGCGTTGAGCTGGGCAAGCAGCTTGCCAAGCAGATCACCCCTGCCTTCCACGACGATGCCGCCAAGGCCGAGCAGGACGCTTCGACCCAGGCGCTCATCGAGTTCTATCGCGCGCATCGCAAGTAGTCGCTGCTGTTAACGCATCGCGCCTTATAGTCAGGGGCCCGTATCCTATCGGATGCGGGCCCCTTTGCTTTGCCGTAGTCCCGGGGCGCACGGCCTTTGTGGAACATCGCCGGGGCACCGCGCGCCGCGAGAACCCTGCGCCTAGATCTCGGTCTCCGCATGGCCTCGCTGCGCCTCGGGCAGCTCCCCGTAGAGCGGATGGTCTTCGAGCCTAAAGCGCTCGACCTGTTCGGGAGTGCGACCGCGTACAAAGAGCCACGAGCGATCGATTGGCGTCGCCATGAGCGTGCTGGGCAGCGCGTCGGCGCGGTCGGAAAACACCCGGGCACTCTCGGGATCCTGGAACGCCAGCACCAGATGCGTGTCGCAGTTGCCCATGATGGAGCGTGCGCGTGCCTCGCCATAGAGCGCATCGAGCTGGTTGGTCGACTGCAGCAGCAGCGTTGCCCAGATGTTGCGGCTTCGGATAATAGAGAGCACGTTGTCGATCTGGGGGATCTGCAGATTTGCGAAGTCATCGAGCATAAAGCGCACGGGCACGGGCAGGCTGCCGTCGGGCTGCCTATCGGCCTCACGAATGAGGCCCATAATCGCCTGCGAAATAAAGAGGCCGGTCAGCGGATCGAGATTGCGGTCAATATCGCTCACGGTTACAAATAGGGCGCAGGGGGTGTGTCCCATGGAAGCGAAGTCCACCTGATGGCACTCACGATAGAGCTGTGCCGCACCGTCGAATCCCAAACACATGACCTTTTCGGCAAGGATGCCGACGATGCTCGCGTGCATGCGCTCGGCATTTTGCGTAATGGCGTAGCGCCGCCATAGCGAGAGGGCATAGCTTTGGGGGTCGATCGTGATCAGGTCGTCAAACAATCGACCCGTGGCACCGTCCTGCAGGTGCTCGATCAGCTTGATGACCGAGCTGATCGTCTGCTCGTCGGCGGGTAGCTGTTCGGTGACGTAGGCGATAAGGCACGACAGCAGGTTTGCCGCCGCATGATCCCAAAAAGGCTGGTTGTTGTCCTCGATGGGGCAGATGGCCTTTGCCACCGAGAGGATGTCCTGCTGGTTGGGCCTGCCGTCCGCCTTGCGGCGAATGTGCCTCAGGGGGTTGTAGCCGCAGCGCTCGATGCCGGGCGCAAGGGCCGGGACGGTGTTGAGGTCGGCGAAGTTGAGACATTGCACGCGGTAACCGTGGGCTGCCAGCACGGGTCCCACTTCGCGACAGAGCGTGCCTTTGGTGTCGAGCACGATGTAGCTTGCGTTCATTTGCAGTAGGTTGGGCTTGAGGACGTTTCGGGTCTTGCCGGCTCCCGAGGGGCCGATCACAAGTGCATTGTTGTTGAGTCCCGTTTGGCGGGTGTCGCAGGAAAGCGTTCGATCCTTGGCGAGGATGGTGGACGATGCGGACTCAGATGCGGCGAGGCGGCTGGCGAGGTTAGACATGGGCGACCTCCTTGGTGGTCGAGAGGATTTCGTGGGCAAAGCCGAGCTCGACGGCGCGCTCGGCCGAAAGGTAGGTGTCTTTTGCAGTGAGGGACTGGATGCGCTTGGGCGTGAGGCCGCTGCGGTCCGAGAGGATTTGCGTGAGGGTCTTGCGGGTCTGCATGAGACGCCGGCTGGTTTCCTGCAGCGCAAGTGCCGAGCCGCCTGCCCCCTGGGGGATCAGTGGGTCGTGAATCATGAGCTCTGCATGGGGCGCCATGCGGCGATCGTCGCCGCCCATAAAGATTACGGCGCCCATGGACGCGGCGAATTCCAGGCAGACGGTGCGGATGGGGCACGATGCGAGGCGCATGGCGTCATAGATCGCAAGACCCGATCGCACGCTTCCGCCGGCGCTGGCGACAAATATGGTGATGGGGCGGCTGGGGTCGGTGGCATCGAGCAGGCGGATCTGCTGGCATAGGTCGTGGGCCATCGGGGTTTCGATGTTTCCCATGACGGAGAGCTCGCGACGGGCGAGCATCTCATCGTAAATGCTGGTGAGCGTGATACCTCGGGCGGATTCACGCATGGTGAGGGGGCTGATGATGGGGGAATGATTGGTGTCCATGAGGACTCCTTTCTGTTGGTTGTGTTGTGGAATAGGATTGTTGCCCGCGGAGGGGCTGGCGGGCTACAGGGTTCGTCCGAGCCTGAGATCGAGCTCGGTTGTGGGGCAGGCTGCCTGTTCGTGCGGCTCGCAAGCGCCAAGGGCTCCAAAGCGATGGAGCGTTGCGACGGGCGTGGTGTAGGCGAGCCGCAGCTGATGCTCGACAGGGGCACATCCGTCATTTTTGTAATGAGCCGCGTAGTACTGCGCGATGCTGGCGTTCATCTCGCTGCCATTGCGATGGCGCTCAAACTGGCGTCTGCAGGTCTCGATGATCTTTGCTACCGACTTAGGTGCCGTCGCGGGAACAAGGGCGAGATAGCCCTCAAATAGCTCGTTGATGCTCAGGAGGCACAGCAGGTCGATCAGCGTCCTTATGGCTGCTCCCTCGGCGGAAAAGTGCGCGGTCATGCGGTTATATCGGTCGCGGTCGACGATGGCCGCATGGGGTCTTGGAGTTTTCTGCCCCGTGGTCCCGGGCTTTTGCCGCGCCTGTGTATTGAGCTCGACGTTGCAGCGCTTGAGGCTGTCCAACGGAAGGAACAGTGCGGTGCGCAGGGTGTTCCGCTTGCTTTCGAGTTCATGACGCTCGTCGGGTTCCCATTCGAGCTTGAGTTTCGTGTCGAGCGCCGTAAGCATATGGGCTAGGCAGCCTACGGTAAGAACGTACGAATCGTTGTCGCGTTTTGGGGCATAGGGGTCTGTCAGCTTGCGAATGTCGGGGTCGCCCATGATCTTTGTGCAGCGCTTCAGCAGTTGAGGGTGGTCGGCCAAGATCGTCGCGAGCGGTAGCGACGCGTAGTTCTTGATGGTCGCGGCGGCAAAGGCAGCGTCATATTCGTTTGCATATGCTCGCTCAATGCGGGCATCCAGAATGCTTTTCTTATCGCCGTCTTCAGCGTGGCGGTTTGTCATAGCTTCTCCAATCGGTTGATGTTCGTGCTGTTTGTTGATGTGTTGGTTGTCGTGAGTGATGTGCTTGCCGTGGGTGATGTGCTGACGTTGGGGTGCTATGCGGTTTTTAATGAGCCCGTGAGGCAGTTGCTGCAGGGGCGGGATGGAACGGCCCATGCAAGGCGGAAGGCATCGTGCTCAAAATCGAGACAGCAATGCCCTGGGTGCCTCACATGTGGCAGTTACCTCATTAAGTTGTCATTGCGTTTGGGGTTGTACTTTGCCGATCTTCCTTCTCTTACACGCTAAAACTCAAACTTCATATGCTCGATCTACTTAAAACCGCAACGGTGGTCTTTTATCAACTTATATGTCGGAACGCGTCTTTGCAAGTACTTTTTTGCGTTTGTTTCAAATGGGGTGGTTTTGCAACCGTCACGCGCCACGCTATGCGAACGTGCCCCGGCTCGGATAAGATAGTGCGCGATAAAAACGATGCAAGGAGGCATATATGGCAATCAAGGCCATCGCAATGGATATCGACGGCACACTCACCAACGACCAGAAGGTCATTAGCCCGCGCACGCGTGAGAAGCTGCTCGCGGTGCAGGAGTCGGGCATTAAGCTCATCTTGGCATCGGGCCGTCCCGTATGGGGTCTTCACGCCCTGGCCCAGGAGCTCGACCTTCAGAACCATGATGGTTTGCTGGTGGCCTTTAACGGCGCTCACGTCGTCGATGCCCAGACCGACGAGGTGCTGTTCGATCAGGCTATGCCTGCCGACGAATTGCATCGTCTGATTGATCACCTGCGTAATTTTGACGTGATCCCTATGATTTCGCTCGGTCGCGACCTGCATGTTGAGGATTCGTACCGCTGCATGATTACGCTGCCGGATGGCTCGCAGAAGAATATCGTCAAATACGAGCGCGATGCGTGCGACCTTAAGATCCGTGAGGTCGAAAGCCTCCATGAGGTTGCAGATGCCTATCCGGTGGACAAATTGCTCACCGCGGGCGACCCGGCCTATCTGCAAGCGCATCACGAGGAGATGTACGCGCCCTTTACCCAGACGCTTTCGGGTATGTTTACGGCCGACTGGTACTTTGAGTTTACGGCGCCCGGCATCGATAAGGCTCGCGCGCTCGAGGGCTCGCTGTCCAAGCTTGGTATCGATGCCAGCGAGGTCGTTTCGTTTGGCGACGGCCAGAACGACAAGTCCATGATTGAGTGGGCGGATACCGGTGTTGCCATGGGTAACGCGGTTGACGAGGTTAAGGCCGTGGCCCAGATGGTGACCGCCAATAACAATGAAGACGGCATTGCGGTAGCGCTGGATAAGCTACTGGGTTAGAATCGCCGATAAAGCATGGTTCGGGCGTCCGCTTGCGGGCGCCCTTTTGTTAGGGAGGGTGCCGTGTCCGCATTTCCGTTCGACGCCGTTATCTTTGACATGGACGGCGTTTTGGTCGACACCGAGTTTTACTATCAAAAGGAACTCGAGAAGTATATCGATTACCTGCAGATTTCTGTGACGCGCGACGAACTTAATACGATTGTTGGTTCATCGCACCGTGATTTTCAGCAGGTGCTCGTCGATTGGCATGAGCGTGCGGGTCTGGGCAAGCTCAGCGTCGAGGCTGCCGAGGCACGCTATGAGGTGTGGGCGAGCGCGTATTCCTGCGACTACAGAAAACTGCTCAACCCCGGCGTTGCCGAGACGCTGGCGGGGCTGAAAGAACGTGGGGTTCGCGTTGCGCTGGCATCGTCGTCTCCTCTCAACAATATCGAAGAGGTGCTGGGTACCTGCGGCATTCGTGAATACTTTGAGTTTTTGGTCTCGGGCGAGCAGTTCAAGCGCAGCAAGCCCGAGCCTGATATCTATCTGCATGCTATAGATCGTTTGGGATTGCCCGCGGATCGCTGTTGCTGTGTGGAGGACTCTCTGTATGGCATCACTGCCGGCAAGCGAGCCGGCCTGACGGTCATTGCCAAGCGCGAGGAACGCTTCGGCTTTAGTCAGGACGCCGCGGACAAGATCATCGACCAGCTGCCGGACCTGCTCACGCTTTCTTAGGAGCGCGGTAGTTGCGCGTTTTTCGGGTCTGATGAGTAAATAGCCAACATTTTGGTGCGACACCTAGCATACTTTAAGCTAATGCGGGCTTAAGGGCTTGTTGAATGCCCTTAAGCCCGTTTTAGAATTAATTGTGCTGGGAGAGGGTATATGCCACCGACTGAAGGGCCAACTGACGGTAAAGCAGCGATACCGCTGTACCAACAGGTCATTGATATCATTAAAAACGAAATCAACTCCGGCGCCTACAAGGCAGGCGCGCGGATACCCAACGAATTCGAATTGGCTGAGAGCTATAAAGTTGGCCGCGTTACCGTGCGACGCGCTATTGAGGAGCTCGTCCAGCAGGGCTATCTAACGAAGCGACA
Organism: Collinsella aerofaciens; assembly: GCA_048502435.1. Classification (GTDB taxonomy): domain Bacteria; phylum Actinomycetota; class Coriobacteriia; order Coriobacteriales; family Coriobacteriaceae; genus Collinsella; species Collinsella aerofaciens_CL. The sequence continues at coordinate 56,203 of DBFRXD010000092.1, read as the reverse complement.
GGGGAAAGGCACGTTTGTCAATGCCCCCAAGCTCAAGCGCAAGATTCGCCAGAAGGATGACGTCCAGAGTTTTTCGGACGCATGCCGCGTTAACGGAATGGAACCGGGGGCGTGTGTCATTTCGAGAAAGATACTGCCGGCGGATTCCACCGAAGCACAGTTCTTTGGTGTTCCCGTTGGAACTGACTTGATTTGCGTTGAGCGCGTGCGTACTGCCGATGGCGTCCCTGTCATGCTCGAGAACAACATATACGTTTACGAGGACAACGCCTATCTATCAACGGCACCTCTATCTAACCAATCCATTTTTGAGTTCGTGCGCAACCGGACGGGCCGCACGCCCGCGTTTACCGGCCCGTGCACACTCGAGATCGCGTGCGCGTCGCCCGAGGTCGCTCGACTGTTGGCAGTTCCCGTTGGCGAACCCTTGTTTTATATGGAAGCCTTCTTTTTCGATGAGCAGCGGCGGCCGTTTATCATCGGTCGTCAGCGAATCGTTGGGTCTCGCTACGTTTTTGACATCTAGGACATTGCGAATGGAAGCGCCCGGTGGATCATCTCACCGGGCGTTTCCATACCGTTCACGGCGCAAACGCAACCGTTCAACCACGTTGCGGCAATCAGTTTGAAATTATCTTGATGAAGGAAAAAGCTGCTGGTAATCTATGGGACGTCATAGAACGTTTGCATTGTGCAAACGTTGAAGCGAGATGCGATGCATTCTCGAGTTCTTTGGGGGTATCTATGTCAGATACGAAGGCGAAGAAGACAAACAGACGTTTTAAGTTCAAATTACCGCATGTCTATACGATCATGTTCTTGCTGATCGTTGTCTTTGCGGTCCTGACTTGGATCGTTCCCTCTGGCCAGTATCAGCGCAAGACGATTTTGACAGCGGCGGGCGAGCGTGAAGTCGCCGTTGCTGGAACCTATGAACAGGTCGATAAGAACTACACCGATTCCGAGACCGGCGAGACCATCAATCTGGGCCAGGATATCTTCGCGGTTCTGCAAGCGCCCACCAAGGGTATCCAGGAGGCTGCCGACGTCGTTGCGTTCGTCTTATTGATTGGCGGATCGTTCGCAATCATCACCAAGACCAACGCTTTGAATGCCGGCATGAGCCGTGTGGTTAAAAAGCTCAAGAACAAGGACATCCTCATCATTCCCATCACGATGACGCTGCTGTCCATTTGCGGCACTACGTTTGGTATGTCTGAGGAAGCCCTGCCGTTCTATGCCATCTTCATTCCCATCATGATGGGTATCGGCTATGACTCGATGACGGCATTCATCATCTGCTTCCTTGGTCCCAACCTGGGATATTGTGCTTCGACCATCGACCCGTTTAATGTTTTGATCGCCCAAGGCATCATTGGCATCGAGGGCAATCCGCAACTGTGGCTGCGCGCCGTTTCTTGGGTCATCTTCACTGCCGTCGGTATCGCATGGGCCATGCGCTACGCCATGCGCGTCAAGAAAAACCCCGAGTCGTCCATTACGTACGAGGACGATAAGCTCAAGCGTATTGAGTTTTCCGTGACCGATGCCTCCATCGAGGAAGAGTTCACTATCCGTCAGAAGCTCGTGCTTATCGATTTTGCCTGCGGTATGGGCATTATCGTCTGGGGTCTTGTTACCCAGGGCTGGTACATGAATGAGATTTCCGCCGTGTTCCTTGGCATGGGCTTGCTTGCCGGTATCTTGGGCGGTCTTGACCAGCAGACGATCGCTGAGGAGTTCGTTAAGGGTCTCGCCGACTTTGCGTACGCTGCCATCGTTATCGGTATCGCTCGCGGTATTCTGGTCATCGCCGAGGGTGGCATGATCATCGACACCATCCTCCAGGCGCTTGCTACTGCGCTCGCCGGTGCACCAGCCGCCGTCTACACCACGTTTATGTATATCGTCCTTGGCCTGCTCTCTTTGCTGGTTCCCTCGAGTTCTGGCCTGGCGGCGCTCACCATGCCCGTTATGGGCTCCCTGACCGAGCTCATGGGCCTCAATCCCGAGGCGGCCGTCACCGCGCTCCAGTTTGCCAACCAGACCATCAACACCATCAGCCCCGTGGCGGGCATGACGGTCGCCGGCCTTGCCGTGGCTAAGATTTCGTTTGGCCAATGGTGGAAGACCATTTGGAAGTTCTTCATCTTCATGGTCGTGTTTGGCTTGGTCGTTACTGCCATTTCCGGCATGCTTCCGGCGTAGGTGGTTGTGATGTCTGATCGTTTGACGGTACTGACGTCTAAGAGCGTCTTTACCGGTACGGGGGACCTGCCGTTTGAAGGTTTCGTAGCGGTCCGTGGCAATCGAATTGAGGCTGTTGGCACCAAGTGTGAGGTAGCTTCGTATTTGACCCAGGCGGACGAGGTAGTTGACCTGGGCGACCGCACTGTCATGCCTGGCCTGATCGATGTGCATACCTTCTATACAGGTTGGGCGCTGCGAACGTTGGGGTCTGATCTGTCCGGCATCGCTGATGCCAAAGAGGCCGTGTCGCTCTTGCGTGCATGGAAAGAAGGTCATCCGGATTGCGCGGCGGCTTTTGGCCACAACCTACCCGAAACGTTGGCATCGGATGCCGAGAACGCAAATACAGCAGCTGTGTTTGACGAGTGTTTTGGCGATATCCCTGTCGTCTGCTTTACGCCGGGCGCGGAGACCTGCGTTCTCAATGCTGCCGCCAGTGCGCGATATGGCTTTACACCCCAGGCGTGCTATGCCGAGAAGATCTGGCGCATGATGAGCGATTTCCTCGCGCTGCCCGAGGTGCGTGCCGGGTATTCGGACTACATGAGCATGCTTAACGAGCGCGGCGTTACCGCCATCAAGGAAATGGCGTTTGATGACTACTACGGCTTTGCCGACGAAATGGCTCGCCGTGAGGAATCTGGTGAGCTGACGGTTCGCGTCTCTATGATGTCGCAGCCGGTGGGCGCCGGTGCAAATCTGGCATATGCCCGCGAGGCGCGAGAGCGCTTCCGGGGACCGTTCGTTCGTTTTTCTGGCTTCAACCGTATGACCGATCGCGGCGTATGGGTGGGGCTTGCCGAGATGATTGACCCCTATGAGGACACGGCCGATGCGGGCGCTGCCGGCAAGACGGTCGTCGAGGAGCCAGAGTGGGATCTGATTGAGAACGAGCTGCGTGCAATTGATGCTGAGGGCTTCCGATACTCCTTGCATTGCCAGGGCGATGGCGCCGTTCGCCGCACCGTGGCGCTCTATGCCTCGCTGCCTCGAGACGAGCATGGTCGGATGCTTCGCCGCCATGCGATTACCGATCTCGAGAACTCTGACCCGACCGATCTTGTCGAGTTTGGCAAGTTAGGTGGAATTTGCGAGGTCTATCCGCAGATTCTGACGCTGGACCGGCGCGAGGATTGCCTGTCGATGATGCGTCGACAAATTGGCGAGACGCGACTTTTGCACAGCTGGAATCGCCGCGGCATGGAAGATTCCGGATGCACAGTGTGCTGTGGAACGGATTTGCCACTGCTGATTCCGAGCCTGGGCGAGTCAATCTGCAGCGCGTGCGGTGGATTCTTCGCCGACGGACTGCCCGTGAATGAGGTCAACACGCTGACGCTTGTCGAACTCTTGCGCGCTTGGACTGCCGGGGGCGCGTACGATCTGATTCGCGAAGACGAGCTGGGTACGCTTGAGGTTGGCAAGCTTGCCGATATCTGCGTGCTCGATCGGGATGTGTTCGACCTCGATTATCGCGACGCACGCGATCTTGCGGTTGATATGACGATGTCGGACGGACAAATCGTGTTCGATCGAAATAAGGAGGCATAAGATGTCTGAATCCAAACCGACGCTGCGTCGCGAGCAGATTGCGGGCATGAATATCCACTACATCATGTGGTCGCTCGATTACTTCCTTGATGTGCAGCAGCGCTTGGGCTTTGAGTCCATTGAGCTGTGGTGTGCAGAGCCGCATGTGACGCTCGACCATACGGGCTACTTTGAGGCTGAGGTCCTGGCGAAAAAGGCTGCAGACCGTGGGCTTAGGTATCGTACTCTGTGCCCCGAGAATGTTGTCTATCCTTGGCAGTACTGCGCACGCAAGCCGCTGCATGAACAGCGCAGCCTGGCGTACTTTAAGCACGGCATTGAACTTGCCGAGGTACTTGGGTGCGACCGTATGTCCATCAACTCGGGCTGGGGCGACTGGGACGAGGACCGCGAGGAAGCCTGGAAGCGCAGCCGCGAGCACTTGTCCATTCTGGCGGAGTATGCCGGCGAGCACGGTCTGGTGCTTACGATGGAAAGCCTGCGTCCCGAGGAGAGCAACCTTGTGACGACGGTTTCCGATGCGAAGCGCATGATTGACGAGGTCGCGAGCCCGTACTTACAGCCCATGGTTGATACAACCGCGATGGGCGTCGCAGGCGAGACGCTCGAGGACTGGTTTGCCGCCTTTGGCGATGGGGCAATTCACGAGATGCACTTTATCGACGGTGACCCGTATGGCCATCTGGTGTGGGGCGATGGCAAGCACGATATGGACGCCTTCGTCGCCACGCTCAACGCCCATGGTTTCGACGGCATGCTGGGCCAGGAAATCACGGACGGTCGTTACTACGATGACCCGGCGGCCGCAGATGCCAAGAACATGGCCGCATTCGAGAAATATCTGATTGACTAAAACAACCATCGGCCACGCAGCCAATGTCATTGATTGCGGGCCAAACAAGAAAGGAACTGGATATGAACGCACACAATCTGATTAAAGAGGCAATTGCCGAGAAGGGCAAGTTCGACAGCGTCTACTGGATTGCTTGCGGTGGCTCCATGATCGATTTGATCCCGGCTCATGAGCTTCTGCAGCGCGAGGCTACCACCTTCACTTCGTATATCTATACCGCGCGTGAATTCGACATTATGCGTCCGCGTCGTCTGGGCGAGAAGTCCCTGGTCATCGCTTGCAGCCACAGCGGCAATACCCCCGAGGTCGTCGAGGGCTGCGAGATTGCCCTTGCTGCCGGCGCTACGGTGATCGCCCAGACCGACAACGCTGGATCCAAGATTGACTCCGGCAAGTGGACCACGTGGGTCTACCCATGGGGCGAGGGCGTGCCGCAGGCCGAGGTCCCCGCTGGCATTTCGCTGTCGCTTGCGGCAGAGCTGCTCGATCAGCAGGAGGGCTACGCCGATCTTGCCGATATGTATGCCGGTATCGCCGAGATGGATAAGATTCTTCCCCCGGCACGCGAGAAGGTAAATGCCGAGCTGGGCGATCGTTTTGCCAAGCTTTGCCAGGAGCACGAGTTCTTCTACATTCTGGGCAGCGGTCCCAACTTTAGCCAGACCTACGGTTTCGCTATCTGCTCTCTTATGGAGATGCAGTGGCAGCACTGCAGCTACATCCACTCTGCCGAGTACTTCCATGGCCCCTTCGAGGCTACTCAGGATGGCGTTTTTTACTTCCTGCAGATGGGCTCCAGCGAGTGCCGTGCCATGGACGAGCGCGCCCTGGCGTTCCTTAAGACGCATACCGATACGCTGATGGTGCTCGATGCCAAGGAGTACGGTATGGAAGCCGTGCCGGCGAGCGTCCGTGCCTATCTGGACCCGGTGCTGTTCTACGCCATGAACTGCGAGCTGCGTGCTGCACGCGGCAAGGTGTTTGATCACGATCCCGATTTCCGTCGCTATATGGGTGTTGTCGAGTACTAGAAGGGACAAAGGCCATGGCATTTAACGTTAACGCGCTCGGATTTGGCGACAACGTCGTCGATCGCTACGAGCATATCCACACCATGTATCCCGGCGGCAATGCGGTGAACTTCGCCGTTTATGCCAAGAAATGCGGTGCCGCACGCTCTGCATACATGGGCATTTTTGGTAATGACGCCGCTGCCGAGCATGTCATTGCAAGCCTCGAGGATGAAGGTATCGAGCTTGACAAGTGCGAGCAGATGATTGGCGAGAACGGAGCGGCTCGCGTGACCGTCGTCGACGGTGACCGTGTCTTCCTCGGCTCCAACGAGGGCGGTATCCGTGGCGATGCGCGCTATGTCCTCAATCGCTTTGACCTTGCGTACATGAAGCAGTTCGATGTGGTTCATTCGGGCAACTATTGCTTTACCGAGCGCGAGCTTCCCAAGTTGAAGGCTGCGGGCGTCACGGTCTCTTTTGACTTTTCGGACGACTCCACCGACGAGTACTACGAGCAGATTGCGCCCTACGTCGATTTTGCTTTCTTTAGTGCGGCGGATGCTGCGAGTGAGGACGAGATTCGCGAGCGTCTGGCATGGGTGAAGGGCCTGGGTCCGCGTTTTGTGTCGGCTACGGCGGGCGCCGAGGGCTGCATTGCTTACGACGGCGAGCGTTATTACCGCCAGCTGGCTAAACCGGTAACGGACATGAAGGACACCATGGGGGCGGGCGACTCGTTCCTCACCTCGTTTTTGATGTGCTATCTCGATTCCGCCAAGCGCGGTGAGGATGGCGCCGAGGCCATCGAGCGCGCGCTCGACTTTGCTGCCGGGTTTGCCTCGACCGTGTGCGGCATGGAAGGTTCTTGGGGTCACGGAGCGCCGATTTCCGAATAGCCAAGCGGTCACGGGGAGGTGCGCGCCTCCCCGTGACTCGGTGGGCAAAAAATGCCAAATATGAGTACTGTCACTAATTTAGTAACAGCAAAATCGGCCCTTTGAGGCTCTGCTTGAGGTTCTGCAGCCGATTAAAACCTGGTAAATATGGCTTTGCCCATGTTAAAGCGCCTTGATAATGAACGGTTGTTCACTATCAAGGCATTGTTTTGACACAATATAATGTTACTAGCTTTGCAACAGTACTCATATTTGGCATTTTTTGCCCACCGGGGTCAGCGGAAGGCGAAAATGGAGCGTGAATTATCTAAAAAGATCGATTCGATACTCTCCGCGGTGCAGTTTTTAAGTTCGGCAATGTGTCGGGAGGTACTTTTTAGCGATGCGACGAGCTGCTGCGCGCTTAAGTTTGATTGCTGGTCGGATGGAGCATCGGTTTCGAGTAGCAAATGGCCGAGTGGAATCTGTCGTGCGTATTCGCGTCCTCGTTTAGACGCGAGCATGCGTTCGTTGACGGAAAAATAACAGCTCGCATCACGCGCGCGGACGAGTTCGTCCGAAGTACCGCTAAACCAGTGGAAGATGATAACGGGGGAGTCGGGGTTTGGGATGAGTAGTCCATGCGATTCGAGGACGTCCAGTACGGCTCCTGCCGAACGAACGGCGTGAATTGATATCACGCGCCCGGTAAGAGGATGCTGCACGAGCGCATCGCAGAGCCGGTTAAGTGCCTGTATTTGTAGCGGCTCACTTCCAGCAAAGCGCGCGGAAAAGTCGAGTCCGACTTCGCCGATGTAGCGTTCTTGGGCAGCAACTTCGCAAAGCAGATTGACTTCGACAAAACCGCAGTGGCCATCGGCGAGCCACCAGGGGTGAAGCCCAACGCCGGCGATGATGCCTGGTTGGCGACAGGCGCGCTCGTTTGCGGCCGAAAAGTCGCGCGGATTGACGCCGCAGTCAAATAGACCCAAGCCCAGCGCCGTCGCCTCATCGGCAACGGCGTCCGGGTGAGCCATTAAATCAAGATGGCAGTGTGCATCAAATAACCGGGGCTCCATCTCGGTGCGCTCCGCTAGTCCAGACGTTGGCCATCGGAGCGTACGCGCTCAGTGCCGCGGCCGCTGATCTGGCGGATAACCTCGCCGGCAATCATCTGGCCCATGATGGGCGGCATAAAGCTGGCGGTTCCCAGCTCGGTGCGCTCGTGGATGTTGGAAGGGTCGCGGGGCTGTGTCTTAACCGATTCCTCGCAGCTAAACAGTACATGCAGGCTCTTGATTCCGCGCTTCTTGCATTCTTTGCGCATGATGCGGCTCATGGGGTCACGTACCGTATCGAAAATGTCGGCAAAGCGGAGGCACTCGGGATGGAGCTTGTTGGCCCCGCCCATGGAGCTAACCAAACGAATGTCGTGGTCCTGAGCATATTTGGCAATGGTGAGCTTGGCCGAGATGGTGTCGATGGCGTCGACGACGTAGTCGAGCTTGCCGTCCGTCTGCTCCAAAACGCTCGCGAAGAAATCATCGATGTTGTCGCTCAGCAAGTATTCAGTTCGCTTGATGACGGCAGCGGCGGGATTGATGTCGTGGATCATGGCTTCCATAACATCGACCTTGCGCTTGCCGATGGTGCTTTGAAAGGCGATGGCCTGGCGATTGATATTGCTGGGCGCGATGATGTCCTTATCCAGAATGACGAAATGACCAATGCCGCCGCGGGCAAGTGCCTCGCAGCAATTGGAGCCCACACCTCCGCAGCCGAGCACCAGCACCGTGGCGGCGGCGAGTTTGTCGAGTGCCTCGCGGCCCATGATGATCTCGAGCTTGGTGTCGCGTGTCTCGATGGGAGTTGCGGCTGTGGTTTCGGTCATAAATATCCTCCGATGGGGAAGCAGGTCGTGTTTTAGCTATCGCCATTATAGGTAATCGCTCATAGGTTGCGATGGCGTTTGCTTTGATGTGGTTTGAAGCATTGCGATTAGATAGTTAGACAAACATCTAAATATTGAGTATAGTGTGCACGTCATGAGAGATGATGAGAGGAGGTCTTATGCCGGGAGAGGGTTTTAAGGCGCTGGCCGATCCTACACGGCGTCACATTTTGGAACTGCTGCGCGAGGGCAATCGCACGGCTGGGGAGCTTGCCGAGCATTTTGACATCAGCAAGCCGTCATTGAGCCATCATTTGGCGACGCTCAAAAACGCCGGGTTGGTGACCGACGAACGTCATGGCCAAAACATCGTTTACAGCTTAAACACCACCGTCATGCAGGACTTGATCGGTTGGTTTATGGGCTTTACAAACACGGAAGGTGATAAGGATGAATAACGAAAACAAGGGCATTCACGCCACGGGGGTATCGTCGCGCGCGTGGGCCATGCTTGTTGTGGTCTGCGCTATTAATGTTGCCGCGCATCTCTGGGTGATGCCGAGCTTGCCTGCGCAGATTCCCACGCACTGGGGCGCGAACGGCGCTGTCGACGGTTGGGGTCCTAGCTGGATGGCCTCCGCGCTCGGCGTGCTGCCTCTGGCGCTTCTCGCAATGTTCTGCGTGGTGCCGCGCATCGACCCCAAAGGTGAGGCATATCGAACCTCGGGCAAGTTCTACCAGGGCTTCGTAATCGCCTTCACCTTGTTCATGTGCGCCATAAGCTGGCTGGGAGAGCTTACGGTCTGGGGCGTGGTGCCGGCGGTCGGTTCGGTTAACGTGCTGATTTCCGGTGTTGTCGGTTTGCTGTTCATCGGCGTAGGCAACTACTTGCCGCGTGTGAAGCAGAACTATACGCTCGGTATCAAGACACCTTGGGCGCTTGCCGATCCCGAGAACTGGCGCCGTACGCAGCGTTTTGGCGGCGCCTGCTTTATGGTGCTGGGTATTGGCCTGATTGTGATGGGCGTGGCAGGCAGCGTGCTTTCGAGTGAAGTCGTCGCCGCGGTGATTGCGGTTCTGGCGTTTGGTTCGGTCGGAGCCGTCTACGTCTACTCGTATCTGCTGTGGCGCAAATCGCAGCGGGCCGTTCGCTAAGGTTGCGGAAAACTAGCGTACGCAGTTCATAGTATGTTCCGGGGGACTTTTCCCAGGTAGTATTAGGGGGTGTGGGCAACCATGCCCCTTTTTCGTTACGTTTCAGAGCTGATTTCCTTATTTCGTTTCCACTAAAGCGAATCAAGAATAGGGAAACAGCAGGTAGAAAGGATAGAACAGGCATATGGCGGAGTTTATCTACCAGATGTATCAGGCTCGCAAGGCCCATGGCGACAAGGTAATCCTTGACGACGTGACCTTGAGCTTCTACCCCGGTGTCAAGATCGGCGTCGTGGGCCCCAACGGTATGGGCAAGTCGACCCTGCTCAAGATCATGGCCGGCATCGAGGAGGTCTCCAACGGCGATGCCAGGCTCACCCCCGGCTACACCGTGGGTATCCTGCAGCAGGAGCCGCCACTCGACGACGACAAGACCGTCATCGAGAACGTGCGCATGGCATTTGGCGACATGATCGCCAAGGTCGATCGCTTCAATAAGATCGGCGAGGAGATGTGCGACCCGGATTGCGACATGGACGCCCTCATGGCCGAGATGGGCAAGCTCCAGGACGAGATCGACGCCGCCGATGGCTGGGATATCGATTCCAAGCTCGGCCAGGCCATGGACGCCCTGCAGCTGCCCGATTCCGACATGCCGGTCAACGTGCTTTCCGGCGGCGAGCGCCGTCGCGTGGCCCTGTGCAAGCTGCTGCTCGAGGCTCCCGACCTGCTGTTGCTCGACGAGCCCACGAACCACCTGGACGCCGAGTCGATCCTGTGGCTCGAGCACTTCCTGCACAACTATCAGGGCGCCGTTCTGGCCGTCACGCACGATCGCTACTTCCTGGATAACGTTGCCGAGTGGATTTGCGAGGTCGACCGCGGCCACCTCTATCCCTACAAGGGCAACTACTCTACATATCTGGAGACCAAGGCCGCGCGTATCGAGGCGCAGGGAAACCGTGATGCTAAGCTCGCCAAGCGCATGGAGGCCGAGCTCGAGTGGGTACGCAGCTCGCCCAAGGCCCGTCAGGCCAAGAACAAGGCCCGTCTGGCTCGCTACGAGGAGATGGAGGCCGAGGCCCGCGCAAGCCAGAAGCTCGACTGGACCGACATCCGCATTCCCGTTGGACCGCGTCTGGGCAACAAGGTGCTCGAGGCCCATCACCTGCACAAGGAATTCGATGGCCGTGTGCTCATCGACGACCTTTCGTTCACCCTGCCGCGCAACGGCATCGTGGGCGTCATCGGCCCCAACGGTGTCGGTAAGACCACACTGTTCAAGACGATTGTGGGTCTGGAGCCGCTGACTTCGGGCGAGCTCGAGGTGGGCGAGACCGTCAAGATCTCCTATGTCGATCAGAACCGTTCCGGCATCGACCCCGATAAGAACCTATGGGAGGTCGTCTCGGACGGCCTGGACCACATGATGGTGGGCGAGACTGAGGTTCCCAGCCGCGCGTACGTGGCGAGCTTTGGCTTTAAGGGCCAGGACCAGCAGAAGCGCGCTGGCGTGCTCTCCGGCGGCGAGCGCAACCGTCTGAACTTGGCGCTTACGCTCAAGCAGGGCGGCAACCTGCTGCTCCTCGACGAGCCCACGAACGATCTCGACGTCGAGACGCTGTCCTCTCTCGAGGCGGCGCTGCTCGAGTTCCCGGGCTGCTCGGTGGTCATTAGCCACGACCGTATGTTCCTGGACCGTGTTGCCACGCACATTCTGGCGTGGGAGGGCACCGACGAGAATCCGGGCAACTGGTATTGGTTTGAGGGCAACTTCGAGGCCTATCAGGCCAACCGTATCGAGCGCCTGGGCGAGGACGCAGCCCAGCCGCATCGTATCCACCGCAAGCTGACGCGTGACTAATTTGTTACGCGGTTTTACCAAACCTCGTAACTGCTCGACGCTGCGCGGGACGCAAGCACCCCATCTTGCCGTTCAAACCGTCGCTCGCGTACCGAAGTACGCGTCGCTCCTCTTTCACGGCAACCTGGGGCACTTGCGGCCCGCTCGCTGTTGGTCACGAAACATCGATGAATGCTAAAAAAACGGCTCAAATCCTAGTCGGGATTTGAGCCGCTTTTCGTTATTGTTCGGATTCTTCGACCTTGTCGATGGCCCAGGTGGCTCCGAGGCCGCCGGTGGTGTTGCGGCGGATGCGCACGGTGACTTCGTGGCGCTCGCCGGCCTGCGTGTAGCGCAGGGGGAAGCTTGCGCGGTTTCGCGCGGCCTCGATGGTACCGCGCTCGCGGGCAATCCAGTAGTACTCGCCGACGATGCCGAGCGTGTCGGCGCCGTAGGGGAGATAGGTCGACAGCTGGTGCAGAAGCGGGCCGGGGCAGAAGATTTCGGTTGCGAAATCGACGGGGAAGTCCTCGGGGATGGCGGGCGCTGCAGGTGCGGGGGTTGGGGCCGCTGCGGGTACCGAAGCCGGTGCCGGTGCGGGAATTCGGTCGCAAGCAGCGGCGGGCACGGATTCGATGACGGGTGCGAACTCCAGCGTCGCTTCCGGCTTGATCGTGGAATCTGCGGGCTTCACGGTGACGGGCGCGTCTGCAGCTGCAGTTTCAACCTCAACCTGCGTCGCGTTCTCGTTCTCGACGCTCGACTTTGCCTCGATGGGCGTGGATGCCATGGTGGTGATGCCGGCGTTTGCGTTCTCGGGGTCATAGACGACCGTGAGCGAGATGGCGGGCTGCGGCGTCTCGGGCTCCGGCGCCGACTCGGTAGCGCCTTGATCGTCGGGCTCGTCGGGCTGATCGCCCTCGGCCTCGTCGCCAAAGACATCGCTGTTTTGGAACGCAGGCGTTTCGGGCTGGTCAGCGGCTTCTTCGGTTGTCGACTTGGGAGCTTCGTTGAGCTCCGCAGTGGCTTCCTGCTCGGATATGACTTCGGGATCGGTCGTGGCGGTGATTTCGGTGTCGGCTTCTGCCGTTACCTCAATAGCGACTTCGATCTCTGCCTCGGGCTCGGGCTCCGGAGCGACTTCGGCCACGGGCTCGGGCTCGGCGCGCTTAACGTGCTTGGGGCGCACGGCCTTGAGGTCCTTCTCGCCGCGCTTTTTCTTTTTGTAGGACTGCTTGGCACCCTTGGCAGCCTTGGGCTTGTCCTCGCCCTTGGCAAGGGCGGCATCCCAGGCCTCGTTGGCGATGAGCGTGGCATACAGGCGACCGCCCTTAAAGACGGTCAGCCTTATGCAGTCGTCGAGCTCCTCGAGCAGCTCGCGCGTGGACTCGAAGCCCAGGTCATAAGCGGCCATGTCACCAGCAGCGAGCGCCTCCTCGACCTGCGTCATAAACGTTTGCTTGCCGCACCCAATCGCATCACGCAGCAGACGATACAGATAGATGTGGTTGCCCAGCGATAGCGTGGGCTTAACTATTGTCTTGCTCATGGCAAATCTCCTCTTTACACACCAAAGCATCTTACCATCGCGCGGGGCTTGCTACCTCGGCGCCCAAGGCAAACGGGCGCGACCGTTGCCGGTTCGCGCCCGTTATACAGGTCGATTATCTATGAGGGGCAAACGTGCTTAGTTGTCCGATGCCGTGCCTTGGCTCGAGCTGTCAGATGCCGTGCCGGACGCGGTTCCACTCGAGCTGTTCGAGTTGCTGGTGTTGCTGCTGTCTGCTGAGCCCGTTCCCGACGTGGTGTCGCTCGTCTGGTCGCCCGTGCTCGGTTGAGAGCCGTCAGTCGTTTGGCTTGAGTCGGTTGTGCCGGATTGCGTACCGTTGTTGTTCACAGAAGAATCGGCGCCCTGCGACTGATCGGGGGTGTTCGAGGACGAGTCGGTGGATGCGGAGGTGCCCTGCGAGTCGTCCTGCTGGCTTTGCGATTGACCAGTGCTGTCCGCGTCGTGCTCGGTCGTGCGTGACGACAGAATCGGCTCGGGACGCTCGCCCAGACCCTCACCGGCGGTGGTGATAAGGATGGCAGCGGTGCAGGCGATAACCGCGACGATGGCGATGGCGATCGAGAAGATGATGACCTTCTTTTGCGTCTGGCTGCGCTCTGCCGCCGCCTTGGCGCGCAGGCTGTCGGGGGCGACGCGCGCCGTGGTCGCGCGCCCTGCAATCTGGCGCATCTCCTGGGTAGTCGCGGCGCCGCCTAAGTGCTCCTCGGCATTTAATTCAACGGGTTCATAGGCGCCGGCGGGGTAGTCGACGGTGGCGTACGTACCTTTGAGGGCTTCGGCGCTGGCAGAGATAAAGTGGCGGTAGACCTGCGAGGACACAACGGTGATGACCGAGCTCACAGCGGCACCGATCACCGATCCGGCGATACCGATCTTGGAGGCAAGCGCGACGCTCGTAGCGGCAGCTGCGGCGCCGGCGATGATCTGGGGAATGGAAATGTCGTCAAACAGGCCCTTTTTGGGCGCGATGGCCATGGTCTGGCCGATGGAATGGTTTTCGTGAACGCCGTTGTTGAGCGATGCCGGCGTCATGACACGTGTGCGCGGCGCGTCGGTGTACTTGGTTGTCATACGGGGTCCTCCCGGTGTAAATCTGCTTCGTTTCGTGTAGCCATCAGGGTACCCACCAGATGTGAATCGTACGTGACATTTAACAGATACCATCAACTCATCAATTGCTCACCAAGTTGGTGGGATGCGGTTCCACCCGGCGGTTGAACTACAATAGGGCTTGCTAATTGTGTTGAATAGCGTTTACGCACGGGAGCATTCTTATGAATCTTCACCTTTCTCAGTCTGATGGCTTTTTGCGTGTGGCGGCGGCCTCGCCGCGGATTCGCGTGGCCGATGTCGAGGGCAATGCCGAGGTTGCGCTGGCGGCTGTTCGCGATGCTGCCGGGCGTGGCGTTCGCGCGCTGGTACTGCCCGAGCTTAACCTGACCGGCTATACCGCGGCCGATCTGTTCCATAACCGCACGCTGCTGCATGCCTGCGAAGCAGCGCTGGTGCACATCCTCGATGAAACCCGTGAGCTGCCGATCGTCTTTACCGTTGGCTTGCCCGTTGCGGTGGCTGAAAACATCTACAACTGCGCCGCCGTGTGCTGTGCGGGTGAGCTTTTGGGTCTTACGGCTAAGAAGTATCTGCCCAACTATGGCGAGTTCTATGAGCGTCGCTGGTTTGCTCCGTCGCCTGCGGATCCCGTGTGGGTTGAATTTGCCGGTCAGGGTCCGGTTCCGCTGGGTTCGGGGCTTGTCTACCGCTGCTGTGATGAGGGTGCCGAGGATATGGTGCTGGGCGTTGAAGTCTGCGAGGACCTGTGGGTGCCGGCGCCCCCTTCGACCGAGATGGCGCTTGCCGGTGCGACGGTGATCCTCAATCCGTCGGCTTCGGACGAGATTATCGGTAAGGCGGATTACCGCCGCAGCCTCATCTCTAACCAGAGCGCACGCCTGTACTGCGCCTATGCCTACGCGGACGCGAGCGAGGGCGAGTCCACGACCGACATGGTCTTTGCGGGCGAGAACCTTATCTACGAAAATGGCTCCAAGCTCGCCGCCACCAAACTGCTTACCTGCGATATGGCCATCGCCGACGTTGACTTTGACCGCCTGGTTGCTGAACGCCGTCGCTCGACGACATGGACGCGCGCGGACGATGCGCCGGAGGCCGTGACCGTCGAGTTCTCGTTTGAGGGCTCGCTCGCCGAAGAGCCTGTCCTGCGCGATGCGCTCGGCATAGACCGTGTCTTCCCCCGCGCGCCCTTCGTGCCTGCCGACCATGGTGACCTGGCTGAGCGCTGCGAGACCATCCTCGACCTGCAGACCGCGGGCCTCAAGACCCGCCTCGCCCACACAGGTACCAAGGCTGCGGTCATCGGCCTTTCGGGCGGCTTGGACTCCACGCTAGCGCTGCTTGTGACCGTGCGTGCCTTCGATGCACTGGGGCTGTCGCGCACTGGTATCACAGCCGTGTCCATGCCCGGCTTCGGCACGACGCATCGCACCAAGTCGAATGCCGAGTCGCTCGCTCGCGACCTGGGTGTGAGCTTCCGCGAGGTTTCGATCCACGCGGCTGTGGAGCAGCACTTCAAGGACATTGAGCATGATCCAGCTGTGCAGGACGTGACCTACGAGAACAGCCAGGCGCGCGAGCGTACGCAGATTCTGATGGATCTGGCCAACCAGGCTGGCGGTTTTGTCATTGGCACGGGCGACCTGTCGGAGCTGGCGCTCGGCTGGGCTACCTATAACGGCGACCACATGAGCATGTACGCCGTCAACGCGAGCGTGCCCAAGACGCTTGTGCGCCATCTGGTACGCTATGCCGCCGATGTCTTTGGCGGGCGCATTGCCGAGGTCTTGCTCGATATCCTCGATACGCCGGTGTCCCCCGAGCTTCTGCCGCCCACGGGCGACGGCGAGATTGCGCAGAAGACCGAGGATTTGGTGGGCCCGTACGAGTTGCACGACTACTTCCTCTACTACCTGCTGCGTTTTGGCTTTGAGCCGGGCAAGATCTACCGCATGGCGCTCAAGAGCTTCGAGGGCGTCTACGACGTCAAGACCGTCCACACGTGGCTGCGTACGTTCTATCGTCGCTTCTTTGCCCAGCAGTTTAAGCGCAGCTGCCTGCCCGATGGTCCCAAGGTGGGCTCGGTGACGCTCAGCCCGCGCGGCGATTGGCGTATGCCGAGTGACGCCAGCTCGCGTTTGTGGCTTGCGCAGATCGACGCGCTCAATCCAATTGACTGAGGTTGGCTAAATTGAACCAATGCGGGGGTTGCAAGCGTTACACTTTTGCAATCTGATGGCCCGTATCGCGCGGCGCTCTTGTCGGAGCGCCGCGTTTTTTATATCGAAAGGTGGCACCATGCAGGCATCGCAGCGTCTCGACCGCTTTGGCGCGGAGGTCTTCGCCTCGCTCAACAACAAGCTTCTCGCACTGAAGGCTCAGGGCAAGACCATTTATAACATGAGCGTGGGCACGCCCGACTTTAAGCCGTACGACCACGTGGTCGAGGCGCTGACCCAGGCTGCGCAGGACCCAGAGATGTGGAAGTATGCCCTGCGTGACCTGCCGGAACTCAAGCAAGCCGTGTGCGACTACTATGAGCGCCGCTTTGGCGTTTCGGGCATTACACCGTCCATGGTGCAGTCGTGCAACGGCACGCAGGAGGGCGTGGGTCATTTGGGCCTGGCCCTGCTCGATCCGGGTGACACTATTTTGGTTCCCGATCCGTGCTACCCGGTCTTTGAGGCGGGTGCCAAGATCGCCGATGCCAAGCTCGAGTACTATCCGCTGGTTGCCGAGCACAATTACCTGCCCTATGTGGCGGGTATCGATCCCGAGGTGGCCGATCGTGCCAAGTACATGATCGTGTCGCTGCCCGCCAACCCGGTGGGCTCGGTGGGTACGCCCGAGATCTACGAGGAGATCATCGCTTTCGCCCGCGAGCACGACCTGCTCATCGTCCATGACAACGCGTACTCCGACATCGTGTTCGACGGCGAGCCGGGCGGCAGCTTCTTGCAGTATCCCGGTGCGCTTGAGGTGGGCGTGGAGTTCTTCTCGCTCTCCAAGTCGTTTAACGTCACCGGTGCCCGCATCGGCTTTTTGGTTGGTCGCGAGGATGTGGTCTCGGCCTTTGCCAAGCTGCGCGGTCAGATCGACTTTGGCATGTTCTTCCCGATCCAGAAGGCCGCCATCGCCTGCCTGAACGGTCCGCGCGATGAGGTCGAGGCGCAGCGTCTGAAGTACCAGGAGCGCCGCGATGCCCTGTGCGACGGTCTTGAGGGCTTGGGCTGGGAGCGCCCCAACGCGCATGGCTCTATGTTTGTGTGGGCCAAGCTTCCCGGTGGCCGCACCGATTCCATGGCGTTTTGCGAGGAGCTCATGGAGAAGGCCGGCGTTGTGGTGACGCCGGGCGCGAGCTTTGGTCCTTCGGGCGAGGGGCACGTGCGCATGGCACTGGTCTTGCCGCCCGACCAGATCGCTTTGGCTGTCGAGGCCATTCGCGAGGCGGGCCTGTATTAGAAAGCTATTTCGCCTCGTCAATATATCGAAACCGATTTCGTGCAGTTATTTTACGAATCCTGCAAACAATTTCGGTAAACGGTCGATTTTTGGCTGCGAATAGGAGCATAATCAAAGTCCCGATTGGATGTATTGGGATTACGACAAGCCGCTCGGGTCGTTCCCGGGCGGCTTGTTTGTGGAGTGAGATGGGAGTTTCTAATGGTTAACGAGAAGAAGGTCGCTATTGTCGGCTGCGGTTTCGTCGGTTCGTCTTCGGCGTTTGCGCTGATGCAGAGCGGTCTGTTCTCCGAGATGGTCCTCATCGACGTGGACAAGAACCGCGCCGAGGGTGAGGCCCTGGATATCGCGCACGGCATGACGTTTGCCGAGCCGATGAAGATCTACGCCGGCGATTATTCCGATGTCGCCGACGCCGCCATGATTGTTGTCACCGCTGGCGCTGCCCAGAAGCCCGGTGAGACTCGCCTGGACCTGGTCAACAAGAACGTCAACATCTTTAAGTCCATTATCCCCGAGATTAAGAAGTCCGGCTTCGACGGCATTCTGCTCATCGTCTCCAACCCGGTCGATGTTCTGACTTATGCCGCCATCAAGATGTCCGGCCTGCCCGAGGGCCACGTCATCGGTTCCGGCACCGTGCTCGACACCGGCCGTCTGCAGCAGATGCTTGGCGCCCACGTCGAGGTTGACCCGCGCGACGTTCAGGCCTACGTCATGGGTGAGCACGGCGACTCCGAGTTTGTCGCTTGGTCCAGCGCTCAGGTTGCCGGTGTTCCGCTGAACACCTTCTGTGAGCTTCACGGCCACCTGGAGCATGAGGCTGCCGAGAAGCGCATCGCCGAGGACGTCAAGAACTCCGCCTACACCATCATCGAGAAGAAGCACGCCACCTACTATGGCGTCGCCATGGCCGTCAAGCGCATCTGCACCGCCGTCATGCGCGATGAGCAGACCGTTCTGCCTGTCTCCTCGCTCATGGTGGGCGAGTATGGCCTGTCCGATCTTGCCATCTCCATGCCGACCGTCGTTGGCCGCGACGGCGTTGTCTGCCGCGTCCCCGTGCCGCTGAACGATGACGAACAGCATGAGCTCACCGTCTCCGCCAAGGCCCTCAAGGACATCATCGACAGCGTCGATTTCTCCTGCTAAATCAAGCTCGCTAGAGCGAAAAGCTACAATGAGGGCGTCCGGGTCCACACGGCCCGGGCGCCTTTTTGGTGCAAAGTAACCTGACCCCAATGCACCATCCTAATGCACCATAGTTGATAGGAGGGCCATGTCGGATTCGCCTAATTTTTTGACCTATGCCCAGACGGCGTTTGATCCGTTTGAGGAGCGGCCGTTCTGCGCGGTGGATAGCCTGGTCTTTGCGTGGTTATCCTATTTGCGTCTGCCGGGTGATATGGCGGAGCTGACGAACTGGCGGGGCCTAGATGTACGCGAGCTGCTGCGTGCCGAGTGCTACCGGGACATGATTGACGACTTGTGGGACCCGGAGGGCAGCAGGGCCCTGTTGGAGGCCGTGGCAGCAAGCCCTCGTTACCGTGGCGTGCACGTTTGCGGCTATCGTGCCGTGAGCGATGTGGTGGCGACAGAACAGTTTGCAGCCATGGCGTTCCGGTTTCCGGCGGGGTTTAGTTATCTTTCCTTCCGGGGGACCGACAGCACGATTGTGGGCTGGAAAGAGGACTTTAACATGGCGTTCCGGTGCCCTGTGCCGGCCCAGGAATCCGCGGCGCGTTATGTGGACGAGGCGGCGGATGCGATTGACGGGCCGCTTTTGTGCGGAGGTCATTCCAAGGGCGGAAACCTTGCGGTGTACGGTGCGGCGATGTGCTCCGATGTCGCCCGTGAGCGAATCGAACGGGCATATTCCCATGATGGTCCGGGCTTCGTCGAGGAGTTCCTGAACGGCGACGCCTTTGCCGATCTTTCCGGTCGAATCGACAAGACGCTACCTCGGTCGTCGATCTTTGGCATGATGTTCGAGACACAGGAGGACTATGCCATCGTTGAGAGCACCGAGTTCAGCCTGCTGCAGCACAATCCCTTTAGCTGGGTGGTTGATGGTCGCGACTTCGTGTACTGCGAGCGTCTGTCCGCCGGCGCTCGGTACGTTGATGGCTCCATTCGCGAGATGCTGCTTGCAGTGTCGCCTAGCGAGCGCGAGCGTTTTGTAGATGCGTTGTTCTCCGTGTTTGAGGCTACGGGTGCTGAGCGGTTTGCTGATATCGCTGGGAATCTGCGCGAGAGCCTGCCCGTGATGCTCCAGGCTGCGCAAGGCTTTGACAAGGATACACGACGCTTTGTCTCGCAGACCATCGCGGCAATCCTTAAATGCGCACTGCTGCCCAAACGACCCCAGATCGACATGCCCGCTGCCGGCAAGAGTTTGGCAGAACAGCTCGAGGCTTGGCAGTCCGAGCTCCTGCGCTAGCCATTGGTGCAAAGCAACCTGTCCCCGATGCACCAATCTTCGATGCGCCTGGGGTGGGCTCGACCGCTATACTGGTTCGTGCCGAAATCGATCTAGAACGGAATGCCGTATATGAAAATCAATCACGCGATTCTGCATATCCTGGACTTTGACTCTGCCGTCAACGTTATGAGCCAGCGCGAGTTGGATATCGAAAGCCGTACCGTGCGCAATTTCGTAACCACGCATCTGCGCCGCGCGCGTACCTCGGCCGACAATAAACGCGCCACGTTTGCCGAGAACTCTGCGTTTGGCGGCGAGCTCAAGGGCTATTTCTTTGGCGAGCGCGAGTTCGTGGACCTGTCGCAGCAGATTGCGGAGTTTATCTCCTCCGAGCTTACCAAAGCCGAGAAAGCCGAGTCCACCGACGTGCTCGTGGCCGATTTTGACGACGATGAGGATGCCCGCTGGTTTGCCGTGATGCTGCTGGGCTCTAAGCAGGCATTCATGCACGAGGTGGGTCGCGAAGAGGGCGAGGTGCGTAACGACATCGCGCGCCACTATGCCATTCTGCCGAACCCTTCGCAAAAGGTGCCGAGCTATGCAATCGTGCGTGCAAGCACCATGGAGATCGGCTATGTGGACAAGAAGCGCAAGATCGCCGGCGAGGATCGCATGCTCATTCCCGACGGCCTGTTGCAGTGCGACACGGGCGTATCGGGCAAGGAGGTCATCGACACCGTGACGCGTGTGGTCGAGGAAGTCGCCGAGGAGCACGGTGCCAACACGGCTGTAGCGCTCGCTAAGGTTAAGGCTGCCGTTGCCGAGAAGGTTGAGGATGACGAGGAGCTGCCGCCTTGGGATATCGTCGATGAGGTCTTTGAGGACGAACCGGTTATCAAGGAGAGCGTGCGCGCGGCACTGACCGAGGAGAAGGTGCCTGAGCGTGTGCCCGTGGAGCGCAAGCAGGTCGAACGCGCGGCGGTGCGCAATCACAAGATCCGTACCGACACGGGTATCGAGATCAGCTTCCCGGCCGAGATGGGTTCCAACTCCGAGTACATCGAGTTCGTCAATGAGCCTAACGGCCTCATCTCCATCGAGCTCAAAAATATCGGGTCAATTGAGAATCGATAAACTGCGCTTGGACGCTGCAAATAATAAAGGCCGAAGCCCCGGATGAGGGCTTCGGCCTTTTTACTTGGGGCTGAATTACGCTACTGGTTGAGCATAAGTCAGCGAAAACGCGGTTTGTCAAAACCGCGTAACTATTAAAGCTGGCGCAGGCCCTCTTCCAGGCCGGTCTTGCTGTCGGTCTTCTCATCGCGCATCTTGATGACGCGGGCGGGGACACCGGCCACGACGGCGCCGGCGGGGACATCCTCGACGCACACGGCGCCGGCGGCAACGACAGCGCCCTTGCCTACGTGCACGCCCTCCAGGACCACGGCGTTGGCGCCGATCATGACATCGTCCTCGATGATGACGGGCGTGGCGCTGGCGGGCTCCACAACGCCTGCCAGCACGGTGCCAGCGCCGATGTGGCAGTTCTTGCCCACGGTGGCGCGGCCGCCCAGCACGGCGCCCATATCAATCATGGAGCCTTCGCCAATGACGGAGCCGATGTTGATGATGGCACCCATCATGATGACGGCGCGATCGCCGATCTCGACGCGGTCACGGATGATTGCGCCCGGCTCGATGCGGGCGTTGATGCCCTTAAGGTCGAGCATGGGCACGGCAGAGTTGCGGCAGTCATTCTCGACATCGTAGTAGTCGATGGAGTCGGCATTGGCATCGAGGATGGCCTTGAGCTCATCCCAGTCGCCAAAGACGGTCTTGCCGCGACGGCCGCCGTAGACATGTGCGTCGCCCCAGGCAACCTTCATGCCGGGCTTCTCGCGCACGTACAGCTTGACAGGTGTCTTTTTGGGCGCGGTGGCGATGTAGTTGATAATCTCCTGGGCATCCATCTCGGCTGCGTTACTCATATGCTGTTTCTCCTTTTCGTGGATACGGTTGATACCTGGTTAGGCAAACATCACCTGGTCGAAGGTGTAGAAGCCGTGCTCACGGGTGACGAGCTTCTGCGCGGCTGCCAGGGCGCCGTTGACGAAGATCTGACGGCTCGTGGCGCGATGCGTGAGCGTGACTTCCTCGTCCTGGCCAAAGAAACTCACTTCGTGCACGCCGGCGACAGTGCCACCGCGCAGCGAGTGCATGCCGATCTCCTTGGGGTCGCGCGCTCCGCACATGCCCTCGCGGCCATAGACGGGGCGGTAGCCTGCCTCGGGCTCGGCTTCGACGACGGCATCGAGCAGCAACTTGGCTGTGCCGCTGGGGGCATCGACCTTTTGGTTATGGTGCGTCTCGACGATTTCGCAGTCAAAGCCGGGCAGCTCGCGTGTAGCCTGCGCTACCAGATGGCGCAGGGCTGCGATACCGATGGAGTAATTGCCCGAGTGCATAACGCGGGTGTTCTGGCCCAGCTCACGCAGGCGGTCCATCTGCTCGGGGGTGTAGCCTGTGGTGCCTGAGACCAACGCCGCGCCCGTGCGCTCGACATAGGCGACGACAGCGTCGAAGGTCGCGGCGTTCGAGAAGTCGATAATCACATCGGCAGCCGGTGCGTTCTCGAGCTCGCTCAAATCGAAGCCAATCTGGGCCACGATATCAAAAACGGGCTGCCCGGCGGCATCGACAATGCTTTCGGCGGTGGTGCGGATGAGCGAGCCCATGCGGCCCGTTCCCATAATGACAGTCTTAATCAAGCAGACCAGCTCCCTTCAGAGCATCGGTAAGTGCAGCGCGCGTGTCGTCTGCCATGGGGCATAGAGGCATGCGGTAGTTTGCCTCGATCATACCCATCTGAGCAAGCGCTTCCTTGACGGGGATGGGGTTGACCTCGCTAAAGAGGGCATTGATGAGCGGCTGACCGGCAATCTGGATATCGCGGGCGCGCTCCACGTCGCCGTCCAGATAGGCGCGGCACATATCGTGCACGAGCTGCGGCTGAACGTCGGCCCACACGCTGATGGTGCCCGAGGCGCCCAGGCTCATGAGCGGCACGGTGAGGGCATCCTCACCCGAGTACATGCGGAAGTCGTCGGACAGCAGGTGGGCAATCTTGGCCGCGTGGGCGACGTTGCCCGAGGCTTCCTTAATACCCATGATGTTGGGATGTGCGGCCAGGCGTTCTACGTTGCGCTCGCTGATGCCGCAGCCGCAGCGGCCGGGGATGTTGTACAGGATGCAGGGGATGTCCACGGCATCGGCGACGGTCTTAAAGTGCTGATAGATACCCTCTTCGTTGGACTTGTTGTAGTAGGGGGTAATGAGCAGCAGGCCGTCGGCTCCCAAGCCCTGGTAAGTAAGCGACTTGGTGAGCATGGTCTGCGTGGAGTTGGAGCCCGAGCCGGCAATGACGGGGACGCGTCCTGCAACATGCTTGACCACGGCGGCGACGACGGAGTTGTCCTCGTCATCGGTCATCGTGGCACTCTCGCCGGTGGTGCCCAGGGTGAGGATGGCGTCGGTGCCGTTTTGCAGGTGGAAATCGATAAGGCGCTCGAGTGCGTCAAAGTCGACACTGCCATCCTTTTTAAACGGCGTGACGAGGGCGACGACTGAGCCCTCGAGATTGCGGATGTCCATGTTCTTCTCCTTCGCGTCCGCGATCTGGATGCGTTTGTTCCATTGGGCGGCGACTGTCAGGCGCTCGTCTTGGGCGCGACGGCGGGCACTTTCGGCGCGCGACTTGGCCAGCAGCTCTCGGCCGCTCGGCAGCACGTCGAGCGTGGCAAAGTAATCGCCCGGGCGCTCGGCGCGGCGGATGAGGTCGGCCGAGCCATCGGGGCGCAACAGGACCTCGGCGGAGCGCAGGCGTCCATTGTAGTTGTAGCCCATGGAGTAGCCATGCGCGCCGGTATCGTGGATCACAAGCAGGTCGCCCATGTCGATATGCGGCAGCTCGCGGTCGATGGCGAACTTGTCGTTGTTCTCGCACAGATTGCCCGTGATGTCGTAGGTGTCCGTGACGGGCGCTGTGGTCTTGTCGTCGCCACCCGGCTGGCCCATCACCGTAATGTGGTGGTAAGCGCCATACATGGCAGGACGAATGAGGTCGACGGCGCTTGCGTCCACGCCGATATAGTCCTTGTAGATCTGCTTCTCGTGGATGGCCTTGGTGACCAGGCATCCGTAGGGGCCCATCATAAAGCGACCCATCTCGGTGCAGATCGCCACATCGCCCATGCCGGCAGGAACCAGGATTTCGTCGTAGGCCGCGTGCACTCCCTCGCCGATGGCGTGAATGTCGTTGGCCTGCTGCTCGGGCAGATAGGGGATGCCGACGCCGCCGGACAGATTGATAAAGGCGACATGTGCGCCCGTTTCACGCTCCAGGCGCACGGCAAGTTCAAAGAGGATACGTGCGAGCTTGGGATAATAGTCGTTGGTGACGGTATTGCTGGCAAGGAAGGCATGGATGCCAAAATTCTCGGCGCCCTTGGCCTTGAGCATGCGGAAGGCCTCAAAGAGCTGCTCGGTGGTCATGCCATATTTGGAGTCGCCCGGGTTGTCCATGATGCCGTTGGAGAGCTGGAACAGACCGCCTGGATTAAAGCGGCAGCTGACCGTCTTGGGGATGGGCCCCGCAACACGCTCAAAGAACTCGATGTGGCTGATGTCGTCAAAGTTGACGATGGCACCCAGCTTGTTGGCGAGCTCAAAGTCGGCAGCCGGCGTGTCGTTGGAAGAGAACATGATGTCGTGTCCCGTGATGCCCAGCGAGCGGGCGATCATGAGCTCGGTATAGCTCGAGCAATCGCAGCCGCAGCCGTATTCGTTGAGAATGGAGATGAGCGCCGGGTTGGGGTTGGCCTTGACGGCAAAGTATTCCTTAAAGCCCGGGTTCCATGCAAAGGCGTCGCGCACTTCTTGCATGTTGCGGCGGATGCCTGCCTCGTCGTATAGATGAAACGGCGTGGGGAACTGCTCGACGATATGCTCGAGTGTCTCCTTGTCCACAAACGGCTGCTTGGCCGCATATGCCTCGTTGGGGGTCAATGCCATGTCCCGTAAACCTCGCTATCCAGACGGCGCCATCTGCGCATCGAATCCGCATAGCGTGGACCCAATGTCCGGATAGCGCTCCCGCATTGCTGCAGACAGTCCTGTGGGTGTTTCCCACAGGCCCACCAGGTTGTTCGTGCCCGAAAAACCCAGTTCGGCGGGTTTCGCCTCCCCACGGGGTCAAAGCCTGCCGGCTCGCCCGCGGCTCTTCGTGCCCGCGCCTCTATCAAGTGGTAAAGACCCTATCACGTTGCACTTTACCAAACAAGAGTATTCGTATATAACGTTTAAAAAATGCAGCAATATGCTGGAAACATGTGTGCCACAATCCTGTATCACAATAAGTTGCAACAGATGTGCCTCACGAAGGGATTCTCTATGACCGAGCTCCAAGAACTCCGTCGCTATCGCCGCGATCTCCATCGCATTCCGGAGCTCGATTTCGATCTTCCGCAAACCATTGCCTATATCGAGGGCGTGTTGGCACCGCTCGCTTGCGAGGCGACCCATCCGTGCCCCAGCTGCGTCTGCGCTTTCTTCGACGCCGGCGTTGGTGCCACGCATGCCACAGCGATTCGCGCCGATATGGATGCGCTGCCCATCGCGGAGGCGACGGGAGCGGCCTTTGCCTCGACCCATCCCGGCAAGATGCACGCTTGCGGACATGATGGACACATGGCCATGGCGCTTGCGGCGGCAACCTTTGTCGACCATACGATCCGTGAGCAGCCGGGCGCCATTAAGCGCAATGTGCTCTTTGTGTTCCAGCCGGCCGAGGAAACGACCGGTGGTGCCAAGACGGTATGTGAGAGCGGTGTGTTCGAATGCTACGGGGTCGACCGCATTTTTGGCTTCCATGTGTGGCCCGATCTGCCCGCCGGCACGTTGGCGAGCTGTTCCGGCCCGCTACTGGCGCGTTCGAGTGAGACACACATTCATATTCACGGGACGAGCACCCATATCGCTAAGACCTATGGTGTGCCGGTTGGGGAGTCGCACGATGCGGCGCTGGCGGCAGCGAAGTTTTTGGTTGCCGAGCGCGGGCTGATGGATGAGCTGGGTGCCGATGAGCCCTGCATTGGCAAGTTCGGCCTGCTGCAGGCGGGCACCGTCTGCAATGCGGTGGCGGGGGAGGCCCATGTTGCCGGTAGCTTGCGTGTGTTTACGGACGCCATGTTCGACCGTGCGCGCGAGGGCGTACGCCGTGTGCTCGACGAGGCGTGCACCGCAACGGGCTGCACGTATGACCTCGACTTTGCCGAGGGCTATCCACCGGTCGACAACGACCCCGAGTTGTTTGCCAGCGTCGCGCCTGCCTTGCCCGGGCTGCAGCTTGTGGAGGAACCGCTGCTGATCGCCGAGGATTTCGCGTTCTATCAACGCCATCTGCCGGGCGTGTTTTTCCTGCTGGGCACGGGTATGCCAGAGGACCAAGACAACCCGAGTGATTCGGATGGCTGTCCCGCCTATGCCACAAGCGCTCTGCATACCGATAGCATGCTCTTCGACGAGGAAATCCTTCTCAAAGGCCTCGATGTCTACAAACGATTGCTTCTGCTTGGTTAATTGGCGAAGGATACCTGCTCTAGAAAATACGAACAAATGTACGCTATAATAGAGATGTAAGTCTATAGAAACGTTTGACGTTATTAACGTAAGGCGATACTATGATTGCATCGTATAAAGATGAGGATACCGAACGCTTTGCCATGGGTGTGCGGGTCAGGAGGTTCGTGCCCTTTGAGCGCGTTACGCTGAGGAAGATTCGCCAACTGCAGGTTTGTGCTTCGCTTGATGATCTTCGCGTTCCGCCGGGCAACCGCCTGGAAGCTTTGAAGGGCGATCGTGCCGGTCAATATAGCATCCGTGTTAACGAGCGCTATCGGGTCTGTTTTGAGTGGAGACAGGAGATGGCTTGGAATGTCGAAATCGTCGATTATCACAAGTGATGAGACCTCGTCCGATTTGCTGTCGCCAGTGACTCCTGGTGAGCTTCTCAAAGAGGAGTTTCTTGTTCCCATGGGCATTTCTCAATATCGCCTTGCGAAAGAGACCGGGATTCCGGCTCAGCGTATCGGGCAGATTGTCTTGGGAAAACGTCGCGTGACGGCCGACACCGACCTCCGTCTTTGCCGTTATTTTGGCCTGACGGATGGTTATTGGCTGCGCGCTCAGGTGGCGTTTGACCTTGAGGCCGAGAAAAGGCGGATCGAACCGGAACTCGATAAGATCGTTCCTGTTCAGCAGGCCATTGCGCTGTAGTGCTTAAAGATGATGGGGGTGGCGTGACGATGAGGCGACGCCGACAGCCTGCCGTATATAGTCCGGGTGGATGCGGGTGCGGTTTGCTGCTGCTTCCGGTCATCGCTGTGAGCATTGGCGTGATGTTTGTGCTTGCTGGGCTGGCTGCAGCAGCGCTTGTGCTGTTGATTGCGGCCATTGGCGTGACGATTTGGCTCTGCCGCAATCGCGAGCAACGCCGTGCCGACGGTAAAACCAATGTCGGATGGGCCATCTTTTTGGTTGTCACCTACCTATTGAGTATCAGTTATCTGGCGTTCTTTATCTTGTTGCTTGTGAGCACCTTTACCGGGGAATCCGTAACGGTGGGGTAGGCTTCGACGAGCTTCTTGAGGATGAAGCGAGGGGCGGACTCTGAATGAACCGCGCCCCGCATCAACAAGTTTCATTCGTTGTGTAGCAATCCGAATGTACAAGCGTTTGGCGTGAGAGCACCGCCGCCAGCAACACGGGAAGGCAGGCTGCAATCGCCAGCCCCCATGCCAGCTCATCGCAATAGATTCCATAAGGACTCCCCAACAGGACATAGGCCAACTAACGAGCCCATCATCCGCTGCGGTCACAAATTGGCTGACAGCTGAATCATCGCTATAAAACGCGAGGTAAAATGCCCAAAGATTGATGGATGGTTCGCAGAATTTGCAAGGGTTATTGAGAAAGCAAAGCTGCGAGAAAGGAAGAGCCATGGCTAAGAAGACGGGAGAGAAAGACACGGTTGGAAGGGCCAAAGGTTTCGAGATGCCCATCGATGAGGAATCGGCTGGCAAGCTGCTCGATACCATCTACAGGAGCGCACTGAATGGCGTCCCTAAGGTGAGTCGCTCGGTCGACGAGATGGTTGAGGACTACACGGGAAAGGCGAAGTCACCCGATGATGCCGCAAGGGCACTCGCAAAGTGGCAGATCATGAAATGCGGAACCTCAGGTTTCGTCACCGGGCTCGGGGGCTTGATTACGCTTCCGGTCGCAATTCCCGCGAACATAAGCAGCGTCATGTACGTCCAGATGCGCATGATCGCCTGCATCGCGAAGATGGGTGGCTATGACGTTACGTCCGACCAAGTTCAGACGATGATCTACATGTGTCTCACGGGTACGACGGCGAGTGATCTTGTCAAAATGGGGCTCATCAAGACTGGGACGAAATCGCTTGAGGTCGCAATCAAGAAGATTCCCGGGGCGGCACTCGTGAAGATCAACCAGAAGGTCGGCTTCAGATTTATCACGAAGTTCGGCGAGAAAGGCATCATTAACCTCGGGAAAATGCTGCCCCTCGCCGGCGGCGTGATTGGCGGCGGTGTGGACGTGGCATCGACGAGCATCATTGCTAAGAACGCCATCAGGATGTTTATGGAGGGCGAGGACCCCGATGGAACCCTGCCCACTGAAGCGGAGGTCGAAAGCATCGAAGATGTTGAGGTGGAAAGCGACCTGCTTTAGTCCTTGCTACGTGCTCCACACCCCATCGCCTAGCCTATGCCGTAGGGGCTGCCCGGCCGTTATGAGGTATCCCGCCTGCTCCTCGCGGTCTATTCGGTACATCGCGCGCATCGTTTGCTTTGAGTCGCAGGCCGTGTCATTGCCGCCCACGATGGCCTTGTGGTTGTTGAATGTGGTCGGGCCCATGTGACCCTTGGGCGGTTCTCAGCCCGCATCTACCAGGATTCTATCGAGCTCGTTCGAGCATCGAGTGTGTAGGGCATGCTCGAGAGCGTCGTCGTCCGCATGGACTACGCCGCGCAGGTTTGTCATGTCGGAAATCGAGGCAAGACGCTGCAGCCGTAGAACCAGTAGTTCAAATCGATGTTGGCAAGCCTCGAGGTGTCATCGGCGATGGACACGCGCTTCATGCTCTTCTATACCGCAACCTTAGCTCTCAGCTAATGAATTCAAGTTTAATCCTTTCTACGATGTGCTGTGTGCCGGCACGGTAGCCGGATCGTAGGAAGGATGCATGATGAAAAAGCTTGAAAACGAAGTGCTGCTGAGCCGTCGCGCTGCACTGAGCGCATTCGCCACCGTCGCCTTGGGGACTGCCGGTCTTCTTGCCGGTTGTGGTAGCGATAAGGCGACCGTCACCGAGGACGCTGGCGATGGCGACAAGAAGGAAGAGGCGAAGAAGGAAGAGCAGTCTACGACTGACCTGGCGGTTGGTGCGACGGTGACCACGGCTGCCGGTCTTTCCGTCGTTGTCGATTCCGTCCAGCCCGGCCTCACAAATTATGACGGTTCGACCATGACGGGTATTCACGTCACGTACGTTAACAATGGCGATGAGGGCGCAGATTACAATATCTACGACTGGAAGGGCGAGGACGCCAACGGCGCTCAACAGAATCAGGGTTACTACAGCGAGGGCTCCGATGAGCTGCAGTCTGGTACCCTTTCCGCCGGTGGCTCCGTGGCGGGCAATATCTACTTTGATGGCGATATCAAGAAGGCACTGTATTTTGCTAACATGTTTGATAAGTCTGCCACTGCAAGCTGGGCGCTGGCCTAGCATGTCGCTACCGTTGCGCCGTATGGGAGGTGAGGTCGTATGCCCGATAAAAAGCTGACTGACGAGTTACTCAATGAGCTTCTCGACGCGCCAAACATCGATGGCTATATCAAGGAGCACGACTTTGCCACCCCGTCGCTTTCGGACTACCTGAAGCAGCTACTGCAGGAAAAGGGCTTGGAGCGCTCGCGCGTGGTTCGTATGGCCGATCTCAATGAGACCTTTAGCTATCAGATCTTTACCGGTGCGCGTCATCCGAGTCGCAATAAGGTGCTGCAGATTGCCTTTGCGATGGCGCTGACGCTCAAAGAGACCAACCGTGCGCTGACGGCTGCCGGGGTAAGCGTCCTTAACTGCAAGGACCGCCGCGATGCGATTATCATCTTTTGCATCGATCGCGGGTGCAGCCTCCAAAAGGTCAACGAGGAACTGTATCGCTTTGGCGAGGAGACGGTGAGTTAGCGGCTGATATCTGAGCCGGCGGAGCTGTCGAACAACGATGCAAACGAACGGGGCGCGGATGCCATGGGGTGTCTGCGCCCTGCGCTATGATGGAGGCTATGGATACTCAGACCCCAACATATTCCAATGACGAGCTGACCGCAGCGCTTGCCGAGCACCTGGCGTCGCTCGATCGCGACGACAGCTATCGCGTGGAGCGTGTACTTAAGCGCTCGTCCGTTGAAACAACCGAGCTCGTGTACTTTGAAGGAACCGGCGGTGGTTCGCTCGGCCCCTTTGTCCGTAAACGCATCGATGCTTCGGCTCAAATCGGCGGGGCATACGAGCGTCTGTTTGCCGCCCAGCGGGCAGGCAGGCGTTTTGAGCACCTGCCCAGAATCGTCGATTGTCGTCGTGTGGGCGACGAGCTCAACGTGGTTATGGAATACATCGAAGGGGAGACACTCGGGGCGCTGGTGGACCGTCTGGGAGCCACTCCCGATTATGTGCGTGAATTGTATCCTGCCCTATGCGATGCCGTGGGCGAGCTCCACGCCGGTTTTGCAATGGCGGGGGAGACGCCGGCGCCGGTGATCCATCGCGACCTCAAGCCGTCGAATATCATCGTGACAGGTGCCAACTATACGCTTGATGACGGCCTGACATTTCATCGCTGGTGATTATCGACTTGGGAATCGCCCGCGTATGGCGCGATGGCGCCGATGCCGACACCGTCAAGTTTGGCACGCGACCCTATGCGCCGCCCGAGCAGTACGGGTTTGGGCAGACGAGCGTGCGCAGCGATGTCTACGCACTTGGCGCCCTGTTGTTCTTCTGCTTGACGGGAGTCGACCCTAAACCAGGGCTCGACATGCGCGAGCAATGCGAGGCGCGCGGCATTCCCACTCCACTTGCCGATGTCATCTGCATGTCGATGGCGCTCGACCCGGCCAAACGTTTTGCGAGTGCGGAAGCGTTGGGACGGGCGACGCGCGCGGCATACGACCTGAGTCGCCCCGTGCGGCCTCCTGCGCCTGTCCGTACTCCGGCATCGGAGACGGTGTTGACGCCCCAAGGGCTCAAGAACCCCACAGGGCATCCTGGGCCTGCCGCCTCCGCTGCATGCGGTCTGCTCTCTCGCGTTCCGGAGTCTCTGGGGCGCATTTGGAATACGCTCGTCTGCTTCTCGCTGCTTGTGTTCTTTGCCGGTAGCCACTTTGCCGTCTTTCACCCCACCGGAGCAAACCAAAGCTACCCGACGTGGCTTCTCATAATCGAGTATTTTTTCTTTGTCGATGGCCTTATGGTGCTTATGCATTTTGCGCTGCTCGATAAGCGCCGTCTTCGTCGGCGATTCGCGCTGCTCGACAGCTATCGCGGCAAGAAACTCGCGAAACTCTGGCTCAAGGCATTGGGCGTGCTGCTCCTGTGCATGATCGTCATAGTCGCGGTTGCCAATGCGACTGGCGTCGTCGATACCTCCGCTACCTAAAAGAAAAGGGCCCCATTGGGGCCCTTTGCAGTTGCACTTAGATGCGGTTCATCTGAGCGGCGACTTTGTTGTACCAGTCCTGCCACGTGGGCGGGCAGTACTTTTTGGCCGCTGCCGGGGTAAGGGTGGAGCCGTAGTTGGCGCCCAGATAGGCAACGTGAGCGGAGATGCCCTCGCTCCAGCTGCCAAAGCTGCGCCAACCGCCGCCACGTGCACTCCAGCCCCAGGCGTTGTAAGAATTGGCGCAATAAGCACCCTTGGTGCTCTCGATGCAGGCGATGGCGGGGGACCAACGGGGGTCGACACCGGTATTCCAAGCGGCGACGGCAAAGTTATAGCCCTGGCCTGCCATGGGGGAGCCGGCGAGATAATTGTCGATGCGGCCTGTCCACTCATTAATGAACGAATCGTAATCGGAGCTACCGGTATTGGCGTTGTTCACCGTGGTGTCGATGGTGGTGTTGGTGTTGGTGGCCTGGCTGCTGGAATTGCTGCCGCTTACGCCCTCGCCCGAGAGCTTCTCGGCGGCAGCGGCCTTATCGGCCTCAAGCTTGGCAAGCTCAGCGGCATTTTCCTGCTCGGCTTTTGCCTGTGCCTCGCTGCGGAGCTGCTGGGCCTGCGCCAGTGCATCCTCGGCGTTTTTCTGCTCTGCCTCAAGCTGAGACTTGGCCTGCTGGAGCTCAGCCTTGTTCTGCTCGAGTTCGGTTTGCATGTTATTGAGCTCTTCGATCTCGTCGACGCTCGAGCTCGTGATCTGGTTGGTGTATTTGCAGGTCGTGATGAACTCACCCAGGCTCTGCGCGTTGACCAGGAAGCTCACGATGGGATTGGTGCCCTTCTGATACTTGTACAGATCGCGCATGGCGGAGCTTGCCTTGGCCTGCTGCTCGGGAAGCTTGGCCTCGATTTCCTCGATGCTTGCCTCATTGGAGTCAATCTGCTTTTGCAGGTCATCGAGTTTGGTGCGGGCGTCGTTGTAGGCGCTCGTGGCGGCTTCGATCTTCTGCTGGGCTGCGGAAAGCTGGTCCTGCGTTGCCTGCGAGGCGGCATACGCCGCAACGGGGGAGAGCATCGGCGTGGCCGTCAGCGCAACGGCGAGCGCGGCGCTCGTGATGATACGAGCCGGCTTCGACGCAATGAGCGCTGCGGTGCGATGATTCGAATGCTGCATCCAGTCCCTCTGCAATCAATCGTAGGTTATGGTTCGAACGGTATTCTACTACTGCTTTCGACCTCAACTTGAACCTTAAAGGTTCCAAAGGGTCAAGTTGAACTTGAGACTTTGGCTTTGACCTGCAGTTATGATGAATTGTTGAGAAACCATAGAGTTCAACTTTAACGTTACAGAGCCCTGTTTGAGAGGAGTTTAGGGCTGTAAAAGCTATCTCAACGTGGGGTTTTATAACTACAGCGTGCCCTTCTGGCGAGCCTGCTCAATCTCTTCGATGGCCTCGGCGGGGGTGAACGAACAGGTGCCGTCGCCGAGTTTGATTACCTGGATATCGTCGCCGGCGTAGACCTCTCCGCCCTTTAGCACCACGCCGAAAACGCCCTCGTGGGGAAAGATGCAGTCGCCAGCGAGATAGTAGATGGCGCAACGGGTGTGGCAGACTTTGCCGATTTGGCTGATTTCGACGAGCACCTCGCTGCCTAGCTTGAGCTGCGTGCCCAAGGGGAGCGAGAGCAGGTTGATGCCCCGGGTTGTGAAGTTCTCTCCAAAGTCACCCTCGTGTACGTCGAGCCCGCGTGCCTGCGCCGTCTGGATGGACTCTGCGGCCAAAAAGGAAACCTGACGGTGCCAATGCCCGGCGTGTGCGTCGGAGGCGAGGCCGAATTGCTCTATGACGGTGTCGCGTCCATCGGCGACGGGCGACTTGCGCGTGCCCTTATGTGCCGACGTGTTGATCGAGACGATGCGGGCGGGTCCGTTGTAGGCGTCGTTTGCCGTGCACAGGGGAGCGGTCGCTTTCGCACGTTCCGCCAGCTCGCGCTTCGCAGCATTGAAGATGGGATTATCGGTCGGATGGTCTTGGGGCACGTGTGCGCCTTTCGCTCGAAGATGTCAATACGCTGAATCCTACAACAACGGTAGGTTCATTGCCCATTGTCACACAACGGTGAGCGCCGTCTTCGTGCTGGCCTTCGTGCTGGACGATTGCGTCGATTGCCATAGATACGGTGGAGCTTTGGGCGCCGGCGGCTTGGCACGCTAGAATAAATCAGTTGCGCAAAGACCGCCCGTTGTGTGGGCAGTTCATGATAGGAAGTTTCCATGGCATTGCAATTTACAGAGCGCGAGTTCATTCCCGTGCTGCTCGGTGGCGACATCAACGCCTATTCGGTGGCGCGCGCCTTCTACGAGGAGTACCAGGTCAAGAGTCTGGTCTTTGGCAAGTATCAGACGGGTCCCGCGTACCGCAGCCAGATTATCGACTACACGCCCAACGTGGATATCGATACCATGCCCGTGATGCTCAAAACCGTCAACGGCATTGCCCAAGCGCATACCGATAAGACGATTGTCCTTGTGGGCTGTGGCGACAACTATGTTGCCCTCGTGGCTCAGGCCAAGGATGCTCATGAGCTGGCGGATAACATCGTCGCTCCCTACGCGCCCTACAGCATGCTCGAGCAGTGCCAGAAGAAGGAGATCTTCTACGAGCTGTGCGAGAAGCATGGCGTGCCCTATCCGCACACGTTTACCTTTACCAAGGCGATGCTCAATGCCCAGGGTGAGGCGCCTGCCGAAGTGCTCGACCAGATCGATTTTCCTTACCCGATGATTCTGAAGCCTTCTGACGGCATCATGTGGTGGCAACATGAGTTCGAGGGCCAGAAGAAGGCCTATGAGATTGCCGACCGCGCCGAGTTGGAACAGGTCATTCGCGACTCGTATGCCAGCGGCTACACCGACGACCTGATCTTGCAGGATCGTGTGCCCGGCAACGACGAGTACATGCGCGTGCTCACCAGCTATTCCGACCGCAACGGCAAGGTCCGCATGATGTGCCTGGGCCATGTGCTGCTCGAGGAGCATCAGCCCCACGGTGTCGGCAACCATGCCTGTATCATCACCGAGCCCAACGACGAGCTCATGGGCGGCGTGCGCAAGCTGCTCGAGGACCTTCACTTTGTGGGCTATTCCAACTTTGACGTTAAGTACGACGAGCGCGACGGCTCGTTTAAGTTCTTCGATTTCAACACGCGCCAGGGTCGCAGCAACTACTACGTCACCAACAGCGGCTTTAACGTTGCCAAGTATGTGGTGGACGAGTATGTGTTCAACCGCCCGTTTGAGCCGGAGTTTGTGACGGCACAGGACGAGGCGCTGTGGATGGTCGTCCCCATGGGCGTCGTCGACAAGTACGTCAAGGATCCCGAGCTGCGCGCTAAGGTGCATCGCCTGGACAAGGAAGGCAAGGGCGCCGACCCTTCGTTTATGAAGGGCGACTTTGTCTTTAACCGCTGGCTGCGCATGTGGCACACCAAGCTGCGCCACTTTAAGCTGTTCAAGACGTATTACAAGTAGATGAGTGCGGCGCCCGTCCGGTTTACATCGGGCGGGCGCGGGTATGATACGCGCAATTGCGCAAGCGTCACCAAGGAGGCGGCGATGGAAAAGCTGGGAGTTATCGGCGGCATGGGCGCCGAGGCCACGTCGTATTACTACGACCAGGTGGTGCGTCATACGGCTGCTGCTTGCGATCAGGAACATATCGACATGGTGGTGCTCTCCAAGTCGACCATGCCCGACCGCACGCTGGCTATTAAGACCGGCGAGCATGCCAAGCTGCTGGCGACCATGAAAGAGTGTGCCCAGGCACTCGAGTCGCTGGGCTGTGCGCACATTGCCATTCCCTGCAACACGTCGCACTACTTCTACGACCAGATCCAGTCGTTTACGAAGGTGCCGATTATCCACATGCCGCGTGAGTCGGTGCGCTATGCTCTGGCCGGTGCGGTGATGGGGGAGTGCGAGTTCGACCCCAACCTGAGTATGCCGGCCGAGCCGGTGCACAAGATTGGTATCATGGGCACCGACGGTACCGTGGGCGCGGGCGTCTACGGCCGCGAATGTAAGGCTGCGGGTGTTGAGGTTGTCTATCCCAGCGAGAAACGTCAGAACGATGTGATGTCGCTTATCTACGATGATGTGAAGGCCGGACGTGAGCCCGATATGGATAAGTTCGACCGCGTGATGTGGGAGTTCGCTCGTAGCGGCTGCGACCGCGTCATTCTGGCCTGCACCGAGCTCTCGGTGCTGCAGAAGTACCGAGAGATGCCCGAGATCACCCTCGACGCCATGGATGTCCTGGTGCGCGAATCCATCATCCGCAGCGGCGCCCCCTACCGCCTCTAGCTTCCGACCTGCCAAAAAGGGACAGGTTTATTTTGGTAGGTTTTATCTGGTGAAACAGTAAAGGCCTCGGCTCGTTTGGTGCGAGCCGAAGCCTTTTGCGTTGGGGCGGTTGCTGTCGGTGGTGAACTAGAACAGGAAGCCGATGACGATGAGGGCGATGCTGACGATGAGCACGGCGATGTCCAGGCCCTTGATGGGGTAGCGCTTGTACGAGCTGGCGCGCGTACGCAGATAGAAGCCGCGCTGTTCTGCCGCCAAGGCTGTGGCATCGGTCTTGCCCACACTCGAGATGAGCAGCGGCACGCACAGTGGCAGCATGAGCTTAAGCTTCTTGATGGGGTTCTTGGTGTCGTACTCGACGCCGCGTGCGGTCTGCGCCTCCATGATGGCGTTCATCTCCTGACCAAACACCGGCACAAAGCGCAGCGCCGTGGTAAAGGTGAAGGCATAGCGATACGGTACGTGCAGCACCTCGACGCAGGCGTTGGCAAGGTCGTTGAGCTTGGTCACCATGAGCATGAGGATGAGTGGTAGCGCCACACCCAGCAGGCGCAGGCAGGCCTTTGATCCTGTGATGAGGCCCGTGTCGGTGATAAAGCCCCACACCACGTTGCCATCGCGCATAAAGGCCAGCTGGAGCACCAGCATGATAAGCGCGAGCGGAATCAGCAACTTGAGCAGCGAGAACAGACGGTCGACGACGCCGGCATAGGCACCCAGCGCAAGGGTGAGTGCCAAAAAGCCCAGCAGCGCCACGTAGGTGTCGGACAAAAAGATGCCGACGATGATGGCGGCGGCGAGGCCCAGTTTGACGACGGGGTTCAGGCGATGCAGCAGCGTATCGCCCGGCATGTAGTCGATGACGTTAACCACGGTGGACCATCTCCTTGGTAATTCGAACGACATCGGTGACCTCGCTCACCTGCGCAAAAGCGGGCGAGACGGAAGATGCCAGACGGCGCGAGAGTTCAATAACCTGGGGAGGCTCCACGTAGGCACGCCGCATGAGATCGATGTTCGAGAATAGCTCGTGCGTGCGGCCGCGGTCGAGGATGCAGCCGTCGGCCATTACCACAATGCGCTCGGCAAAGTCGGAGACGACTTCCATGTCGTGGCAGACCATGATTACGGCGCAGCCGCGCTCGGCCATGGTACGCACGGTTTCCATGACGGTCATGCACTCGCGGTAGTCAAGGCCGCTCGTGGGCTCGTCGAGCACGATGATTTTGGGCTCTACGACCACGACGGAGGCGAGTGCCACCATCTGGCGCTGGCCGCGCGACAGCGAGAAGGGCGCCTCGTCGGCAGGCAGGCCAAAGCGGTCGATGACGAGTTGAGCACGACGCAGAGCCTCGGTGCGGTCGATGCCGGCAAGCTCCAGGCCAAAGGCGACCTCGTCGAGCACGGTGTCCTTGCAGATCTGGCGGTCGGGGTTTTGGAAGAGCGTTGCGACCTCGCGGGCGATACGGCTCGTGGGGACCGCGGCAGTATCCAGGCCCGTAACGCGCACGCTGCCCGAGGCGGGCTTAAGCAGGCCCGTGAGCAGCTTGGTGAGCGTGGTCTTGCCGGCACCGTTCTGGCCGACGATGCCCACGAGCTCGCCAGGATAGAGCGTCAGGCTAAGGTCGTGTACGGCGGCGCCGCCATTGGGATAGGCAAACTCAACATGGTCGAAGGTGAGCACGGGTTCGGCGTCCTTGGCATGAGGACGCAACGACGGTGCATGCGGGGAACCGGTGGGCGCCTGGGCTTCGATGGCTGCGTGTGCGGGGTCGACGATGCCCGAAATCAGGCGTTCGGCCTCATCGACATCCAAGCAAGGGGTACCGCTTACCAGACCATCGGCCTCGAGGCTATTGAAGATACGCGTGACGCGAGGGCAGTCGACGCCGATGGCACGGAGCTCGTCGGTATGTGCGAAGACCTCGTGTGGCTCGCCCTGCAGCGCGATTTCGCCATGGTTGAGCACGAGCACGCGGTTGCAGTACTCCGAGAGCAGGGCGACCTTTTGCTCAACGACGACGATGGTGATTCCAAGTGCGCGGTTTGCCTCACGCAGCGTCTCGAAGACCAACGTGGAGCTGGCGGGGTCGAGTGCCGCGGTGGGCTCGTCGAGAACCAAGACGCGCGGGCGCATGGCGAGGATGGCGGCGATGGCTACCTTTTGCTTCTGTCCGCCCGAGAGGGTTGCGATCTCGCGGTCGCGCAGGTCGCTGATGCCGACGGTCTCGAGCGTTTCGCTCACGCGCTGCTCGATCTGGTCGTGGGGAACGCCAAAGTTCTCGAGGCCAAAGAGCATCTCGTCCTCGACGACCGAAGCGACCATCTGCGTGTCGATATCCTGCAGCACACTGCCGACGATTTGCGACACGTCGGTGAGCGAGACTTCGCAGGTGTCGTGGCCGTCGACCATGACGGACCCAAAGAACGTGCCGGTGTAGTGGTGGGGCACGGCGCCCGACAGACAGGCGGCAAGCGTGGACTTGCCGGCGCCCGAAGGCCCGATGATGCCGATGAAATCTCCCTTGTTCACGCTGAGCGAGATGTGGCTGAGCGCCTGCTCGGTCTGCGTGCCATAGGAGAACGAGACATCGTCGACGTTGATGATCGTTTCCATGGATACCTTTCATAGTCATTGGGGACGTTCTTAAATGACTAGTCGTTTAAGAACGTCCCAAGAGCTAGCCGTTTGGGACAGTCTTTGGTGGTGAAGCACGGAGACGGCTTTACGAGGGGCCTCAGGTTGGCGTGAAAGAGGAGCGAAGCGTACTTGGGTACGCGAGCGACGAATGAACGCCAAGATGGGGTGGCTCGTAAAGCCGAGCGGGTTAGTTGAGCTTCAGGGCCTTCTGGATGGGCAGATAGAGGGCGCCGACCAGAATGGCGTTAAAGACGGCGGTCATGGCAACGACGGGCAGCATGGCGGCGGCGAGCTCGCCGACCACGCCGAGCATGGCCATCTTGATGATCATGAAGATG
The DNA here is from genome assembly GCA_048502435.1 of Collinsella aerofaciens. Taxonomy (GTDB): domain Bacteria; phylum Actinomycetota; class Coriobacteriia; order Coriobacteriales; family Coriobacteriaceae; genus Collinsella; species Collinsella aerofaciens_CL. Next base: position 17,101 of record DBFRXD010000092.1, on the reverse strand, counting down.
ACGCCGGAGACAAAGGTGGTCAGGAAGGTTGCGACAATGGCGATGGCGGGCTTGACCTGACCGTTCTTGCCGGCGGCGTTGACGATGCCGGCCATGAGCATGGCGGCGATGCCCTCGGCGGCAAAATCGACGAACGGCGAAGTGGTGGTGATCTGGATCACGGCAGCCGAGATGAGGCCAATGACGAGCGCCTGGCCGATGTTGGGACGAACGACCAGGATGGTGAGGCAGAAGGCCGAGATGATGAACTCGGGGCTGATCATGCCGCCCGAGATGCCCGAGATGGCCTTGCCGACGGTGTAGTTGAGGATGAAGCCGGCGGCGAGCAGGATGGCAAGCAGGACGAGGGCGCGGACATCGAGTTTGCCACGGTCGGCGGTCTGGACGGTGCGGGGCTGGGTGGCGGTGGTGTTCTGAGACATGGTGAAAATCCTTTCGGAATGGGAGTGCAAGAGAAAAGCGGAGGCGCGTGATGCGAATGCGATCGGGCTCGAGATAGAAAAAGGCCCCCGGTCGAAACCGGAGGCCTTCCAATCACCTAGAGCGCAAAAACAGGCGTGAGGGACTCACTGTCGACCGATCGTATTCGCATCACGCCACCACCAGTTGTTGAGAGACTTCATCGTGTTCTTCATGTTGGTGGCTCCTTTCGTGACGCCGTGGCGCGGTCGCACCTAGTTGCTGTTGCGCTGCACTATAGCACAGCGAAGTGTGTGCGGGGAAATCTTTTTTGAAAAGATTTCAGGCGGGTTTCCCGCCGGTCAAAAGAGCGGGCTGAGCGGGCGAGGCTGCCATTGCTGCCTTGTCCGCTCAGCTAAGACGTTACTCCTTATTGCGACGGTAGAGGAAGTAGCCGCCCGCGGAGATGACGGCAACGCCAGCGATGGCGAATGCGGCCACCATGCGGCCATCAAAACGATCACCGGTGGTGGGCAGGCCGCCCTTGGTGTTCGTCTTGTTGGTGGTTACCGTGGTCGTGGTGTCCGACTTGCCAGGCTTCTCGGGCTTGGTGGTGGGCTGCTCGGGCTTAGCGGGCTGCTCGGGGGTACCGGGCTGCTCAGGAGTACCGGGCTGCTCAGGAGTACCAGGCTGATCCGGGGTTACCGGGTCGGTGGCAAGAGCGTCCTTGGCGTAGGTGATGGACACCTTGAGGCCGTTGATCTCGGTGTTCAGGTCGCTCGGGGTGAAGGGCTGGTCGAAGTTTTCGGCCTTCTGATAGGCGCGCATCTCCTGGAGCAGGGCCTTGCACTTCTTGTAGGTGTTCTCGGTAGCAGCCTTGCCGGCCTTGTTGGCCAGGGCAGTGCGGCCCTCGGTGGTCGTCTCGGCTAGCATGGCGGCGTCAACTTCCTTGTTCTGCTCGACGAGCTCGTTCTGGAGCGCATCGAGGTAGGCACGGACGCTGATACCAAGGGTGTCAGGGTTCTCAAAGCAGAGCGAGCTGATGTCCATGAGGACGTAGTTGATTGAGTTCTCGGGCTCCTCGTTGTACACGACGTCAGTCTGTTTGCAGTGATCGAAGGAGACGGTCTGATCGCTGAAGTACGGGCTGACCTCAGTTATCAGAGCGGAGTACAACGGGATGGCGACGGAGTACGCGGCGCGGGAGAGCATTTCCCACTGGATGGTAGCGACTTCGGGGTCATACCCGCGACGAATCTGGAAGAGGTTGATCTCGGTGTTGCGCTCGCTGCCGATGCAATAAACACCATCAGTGTTCGCGTTGAGGCCAGGGACGTTCTCGCCGCGGTTGCCGAAGGCGCGAATCAACTCGAAAGTGCTCCAACCAGACTTGCCAGGCTTGAAGAACAGGGGCTGGATTTCGCTGACCATGGCTCCCTTTTGGTCAGGTTTTCCTTTCTCCTTTACTGTGATAATGTCGTAATCTGTGCCTTCGGTCAGCTGACTACCAAAATAATCGCGGCCTTGCACATAGCGGGACCACTGGTTTACGCCGGAATCGGCGAGGCTTTCGCCATACGTTTGGGCGACATCGAATTTGCCGTCAGCGGAGTATTTGGCGAAACCCTTTCTTCGGGCATGGATTGGATCTTTTCAGAGTGGAGGCAATTCTCGGTGTCATTGAGGTCGACATCGTAGTTGAGGCTCCCGATATTAGGGTTGAGCGACGCGACGTCGTCAGCGAGTTTCATGGCGATCCACTGATGGGCGGAAAGTGTGGCGAACAGCCAGGTCTCGTTGTTGTCGGCGATGATGATCTGGTCGTTGGTGCAGACGCCTTGATCATCGATCAGGCTGCCGAGAAGCTCGACGCCCTCGCGGGCCGTGGCGCTCTCGCCCAGGATGATGCTGCCGTAACTGTACTCGCCCAGACCCACTTCCTCATCGATGAGGTCTGCTGCAGCGGCCTCCTCGTTATAGGAGGTGCTTAGCGTGGCGGAGCAGGAGACGCCCTTCTCTTTGATGCCGGCCTCGGAGTAGGCGTCGATGCGACCCATCCAGTTGGAGGGGTGGTCGCGTACATAGCTGTAGCGATAGGTAGGCTTGTTCGAAGTGTATTCAAAAGCAGATTCAATCGAGCTGTACTTAAAGCCAGGTTCGTGGGCAGGTTCGATGCCGTAGTGCTTAAGATAGCGCTTGCCAAAGTCCTCGGCGCGGCCGTAGTACGTGTTGCCGTCCGCCGTGAGCTTGCCGCCCATGTAGATCTGCGTGCAGGCGAGCGCAGACGTCGGCATGGACATGATGGTTGCAGCTCCAAAGGCGAGGCCTATGCCAAGCTTTTTGAGCGCGTTGACGGGGTGAGTTTTCCTCATTTTCCCTCCCAGCGTGCGAAAGCTCTCCGTTGCCAGAGAGCTTCAGCCAATAAAGACACCCCATTAGCGTAACGAACTGGAAACAATATTCATCTATGAAAGAAACTTACTCGATAAGCGTAATGAAATATGCGATGAGTGGTTAATTATACTCGGTTTGTAGCTTTACTTTAATAAAGACGTCCTGCAATTACATTACCTGAATAAAGCGCCTTGCACGGGGCGCAAAGAAAATCCCCCGCTGTTTGGCAAATGCATAAACAGCAGGGGAGACGATAATTGGATGAATATCATACCAATGTGGAATTACTTCTTCCGGCGGTGGATCACGTTGATCGCATAGCCGACGAGCATGGCCAAAACGATGATGATAAAGCCGAGCAGGGGATTGTCGTTCATAGGGTCCTCCTATTTTCCGAGCGGGGAGAATTCGTCGACGATGAGGTCGAGGCATTGCGGAAGCGCGCGGGCTCCAAAGACGCCCGAATTGCTGGAGATAATCTCGCCATCGAACTGCATGCCCAGCGACGGGGTGCAGGTGATCTTGGCTTCCTTGGTCTGGATGATCTTGAACTGCGGGCGGCCGAGTACCTTGCCGGCGGGGTCGAGTGCGGCGGTGATCACAGTCGGTAGAAGCTGCACAGTTTTTACGGGTTCGATGACCGCAATGTCGACCATGCCATCGTTCATACGGCAGTCGGGGAACAGGTTGATGTCGTTTTGGATGACCGAGGTGTTGCCGGCCATGCAGCAGGTGCCGTCGAGCTCCTCGACAATGCCGTCGTGCTCAATCGTAAAGTGCGCCACCGTGGGATTGGGCGTGGCGAGCGCGGAGAGGAAGTAAGCGATCTCGCCGATGTCGTTTTTGGTGGGGGCGGCCTTCATCATGATCTCGGCGTCGAAGCCCGAGCCGGCGATGATGATAAAGCCGTGGCGCTTCTCGTTGCCGTCCTCGTCGAGCCAAAAGAGATCGCCCATGTCGACTTTGACCGTGCGACCGGCACGGCAGGCCTTGGCGAGCGCCGCCGCCTCAGGGGCATTGCCGATGTTGTTGAAGAACAGGCAGGCCGTACCGGAGGGGAAGACGAGCGTGGGGACACCGCACCCGCGCATCTGGTCGAGCACGTTGGAGACGGTGCCGTCGCCGCCCGAAACGACCACGCGATCAAACTCGCGCACGTCTGCCACGGCATCCTCGGGCTCCATGCCATCGCCGATAAAACGCATCACGACCTCGTCGCCGCCCTGCGCGAGGGCGTGCGTGAATGCGTAGATTTCATCTGAGCTGGGGCCCGATGCCGGGTTGTGGATGATAAGGCAGCGCATACTTACGTTCCCGTTCTGTGACTAACCGAGTATAGTTGTAAGGCAATACCGATATCCTACCCGTGTTTTTCGGGCCTAACCTTATTCGATGGGTTGATATGTACATTTCCACACATCAGGCTCTACTCGACTTTTGCCAGCGCGCCCGTGAGTTCGACGCGATTGCCGTCGATACCGAGTTTTTGCGCGAGCGCACATTCCACCCGCGCCTGTGCTTGGTTCAGATTGCCACCCCTGCCGAGAGCGTAGCGGTCGACCCTCTGGTGATCGACGACCTCTCGCCGCTGGCCGAGCTTATGGCCGACGAGAGCGTGACCAAGGTCTTCCACGCGTGCTCGCAGGATATGGAGGTCATGCTCCATACCGTGGGCGTGCTGCCACGACCGATTTTCGATACGCAGGTCGCCGCCGCCTTTTTGGGCGAGCGCCAGCAGATTTCGTATGGCGCGCTTGTTCAGACGTTCTGCGGCGTATCGCTGCCCAAGACCGAGTCGCTGACCGACTGGTCGCGCCGCCCGCTGACCGATAAGCAGATTGAGTATGCGATCGATGACGTCAAGTACCTGATCGTCGCCTATACCGAGATGATGAGCCGCCTGCGCGAGCTGGGCCGTGTGGACTGGGTGCTCGATGAGCTGCGCCCGCTGGCTGACGAGTCGCACTATCGCGCCGATCGCCACGAGGCGTTCCGCAAGGTCAAACGCATCAATTCGTGTAGCCGTCACCAGTTGGGCATCGCGCGCGAGCTCGCCGCCTGGCGTGAGGACCGCGCCGAACGCCGTAACATCCCGCGCAAGTGGGTCATGTCCGACGACACGCTGCTGGCGCTCGTCAAGCGCAATCCTGTGCGCGTTGAGGAGTTCCGCAGCATCCGCGGCACCGATCAGCTGGGGGAGCGCGATGTGGACGGCGCGCTCATGGCCATCAAGCGCGGCGCGAGCTGCCCGCACGATCGCCTGCCGCTCATGGTGCGCGGGCACCGTCAGATTTCGCCGGAGCTGGAGAGCGTGACGGACCTGATGTATGCGCTCATTCGCCTAGTTGCCGAGCGCTCGGGCGTGGCGACCTCGGTCATTGCCTCGCGCGATGACCTGGCCGACTATATTGAGCACCCCGAGCAGAGCCCCCTGCGCGAAGGCTGGCGTTTTGAGCTTGTAGGTTCGCGTCTGGACGATCTGCTTTCCGGCAATATGGGGTTGACGGTGAAGGACGGCAAAATCGAGCTCCTGTAGGGAAGCCTAGTCGGTTGAGTGGGTAAAATGCCTCCAACGTGTAACTCGATTCGGAGGAATTCGCATGCCTTATTACTATGGATATGGCTTTGGCATCGACCCGCTGTACCTGCTGGTTGTTCTTGTCTGCACGGTGCTTGGCCTTGCCGCACAGAACTATATCAACTCGACGTACAAAACCTGGTCCAAGGTTCGCTCGGACGGCGATACGGGTGCCACGGTCGCTCGCCGCATGCTCGACGCCAACGGCTGCAACGCCGTGGGTATCAAGGGTGTCGCCGGCGAGCTCACCGACCATTACAACCCGCAGGACAATAACCTGTATCTCTCGGATGTCAACCGTTCGGGCGGGTCGGTCGCTAGCGTTGCCGTCGCCTGCCACGAGGCGGGCCATGCCGCCCAGCGTCAAAGCGGTTACGCCATGATGAAGGTTCGCACCGCCCTCGTGCCGGTCGTCAACTTTACCCAGAACACCTGGACCATCGTGTTGCTCTTGGGCCTGTTTATGAACATTGCCGGGCTCACGACCCTCGCGCTGATCTTCTTCTCGTTTAGTGTGTTGTTCCAGTTGGTTACGCTGCCGGTCGAGATTGATGCCAGCCGCCGCGCCGTGGCATATATTGAGCAGTCGGGTATGAGTTCCAAGCAGGTCAACGGTGCCAAGAAGGTGCTGACGGCCGCCGCGCTTACCTATGTTGCCGCTGCGCTCACCTCGATTATTCAGCTGCTCTACCTGATGGCTCGCTACAACAGAAACTCCAACCGATAACAAATGGGACAGGCAGGCGCCGCGGGGATTCGTGTCCCCGCGGCGCTGTACTATGTGTTGGACTTGAATTTGCGCAGGGCCGGAGCCCATGTGCACGATGACGAAAGGAGGCTGCGTGGCAGGCTGGAATCTGACCGGCAATGCCGTTTCCGCTGAGTTCGACGGTTCGGACGAGCGGGAGCGTAAGGAGCTCAGCGTGAGCCAGGCGGTAGAAATCGCCGCCGGCGCGCTCGATGCCATTCCGCAGCTGAGCGTTTTGGGCGAGGTCACGGGTTTCCGTGGTCCCAACGCCCGAAGCGGCCACTGCTACTTCCAAATCAAGGACGATTCGGCGGCCGTCGACTGCATCATCTGGAAGGGCGCCTATCTCAAGCGCACGTTCGATCTGCGCGACGGCATGCAGGTGAGCTTTAAGGGTAGCTTCAATCTCTATAAGGCCACGGGCCGCATGAGCTTTGTCGCCCGCTCGTTCTCGCTGGCGGGGGAGGGCTTGCTGCGTCAACAAGTGGCGCAGTTGGCCGAAAAGCTTCGCCGCGAGGGCCTGATGGACGAAGCGCGCAAACGTCGCATTCCGGTGTTCTGCTCGCGCGTGGCAGTCGTCACCTCGCTTTCGGGCGCCGTAATCGACGACGTCAAGCGTACGCTGCGCCGTCGCAACCCGCTCGTCGAGCTCGTCTGCGTGGGCGCCAAGGTTCAAGGCGAGGGTGCGCCGGTCGAGCTCATTGAGGGCTTGCGCCGTGCCGCTTCCATTACGCCGGCGCCCGACTGTATTTTGCTGGTGCGCGGCGGCGGCTCCTTTGAGGACCTCATGACCTTTAATGACGAGGAGCTTGCCCGCGCGGTGGCGGCTTGTCCTGTGCCCGTGGTGACCGGCATTGGCCATGAGCCCGATACCTCGATCTGCGATATGGTGAGCGACCGCCGCGCCTCCACGCCCACGGCGGCGGCCGAATTGGTGGCGCCGGCTATGACGGAGTTGGCCGATGTGCTCGAGGCGCGCCATCAGCGCCTGGGTGCCGCGATGGCATCGATGATCGGGTCGGCCCAGGTCGATCTGGAAATGCTCGACCAACGCGGTCGTCGTGCCTGGGACACCTATACGGCTCGTTTGGGCGACGCGCTCGATGCAGCCGCGTGCCGCCCGTGCCTTAATGATCCAACGTTTATGGTTGAGCGTCGCGAGTCCGAGCTTGCCCTGACGGCCGATCGTCTGTCCGGTGCCATAACGCGTTCGGTCGGGGCCTTCCGTTCCAACTTCGAGCGTCTGCCCGAGCGCTTGATCGCAAGCACCTCGGGGCTCGATGGCAAGCGCCATGCGCTCACGCTTGCGAGTTCCCGCCTGGAGCATCAGGGGCGCACGATGCTTGGTAAACCCGCGTCCGACCTGGGCCGTGCGGCAGCCTCACTCGATGCCCTGTCACCGCTCAAGGTGCTTGCTCGCGGCTATTCCATCGCGTACAGCGATGATGGTGTGGCCACGAGCGCCAAGACCTTTAAGCCCGGCGACGCCATCCGCGTGCGCATGGCAGACGGCAACGTGGCAGCAACGGTCGATACGGTCGAATAGGCCGCGTTTCATAGCGATAAACCTTTAGGAAAGGAAACAGATATGGCAGAGAAGACCCCGGTCGAGCAGCTTACGTACAAGCAGGCCTCGCAGGAGCTGGAGCTCATCATCCGCAGCTTGGAGTCGGGTGATATGGAGCTCGAGGAGTCGCTCGAGAGCTATACCCGCGGCGTCGAGCTCCTCAAGAGCCTGCGCACCCGTCTCTCCGATGCCGAGCAGAAGGTCTCGGTGCTTCTTAAGGACGTCGACGGCAACGACGTGCTCGCCGACGGCGAAGCCGCCAACACCGACGACAACCTTTCGTTCTAACCATCCCGACCAAATATAATTACCTTGGTCTGTGAGAAAGGAACCAACCATGTGTGATTGCATCTTCTGCAAAATTGCCAACCACGAGATCCCCTCGACCGTTGTCTATGAGGACGACCAGGTCATCGCATTCGACGACCTCAACCCCCAGGCGCCGGTCCATACCCTCGTGATCCCCAAGAAGCACTACAGCGACATCGCCGACAACGTGCCTGCCGAGACCATGGGCGCCATGGCTCACGCCATCCAGGAGGTCGCCAAGGTCAAGGGCTTGGAGGACGGTTTCCGCGTCATCTCCAACAAGGGCGTCAACGCCGGCCAGACCGTCATGCACTTCCACATGCACGTCCTCGGCGGCAAGAGCCTGGGCGAGAACCTCATCTGAGGGCGCGTAGGCCGTCGACTTGGCTGCCTTTGGAGTAATCTATGCAGCTTTCTCAACTCGAATACCTTCAAGCGGTAGCGAACTATGGCGGCGTGCGCAAAGCAGCTCGCGCCGTTCATGTGAGTCCGCAGGCCGTTTCGTCGGCAATCAAAAAGTTGGAATCTGAGTATCAGATCGTTTTGCTCAACCGATCGGCGGGGGAGGCTGTTTTGTCTCCGGCGGGCAGAGAATTTGCGCGTCGTGCACGCGTGATCCTGGCACAAGTCGACGATCTCAAAAAGTACGCTCAATCGAGGGACGACGGCGTCTCGCCCGACGGCCACTTTCGTCTTTACGCCCCCTGCCTTCATGGGCGGGGGCGCCTTTTTGCCGAAAACTGGTATGACTCGTTTGAAAGCTCGCACCCTCAGATTCACCTCGATGTGTGGCATCAGCCAACGGCTACATGCTTTGAATCACTTATACTTGGCATTTCGGACGCGGCTATCTCGTTTGAGGAACCACGGGACAGCGTCCTTTCTTCAAAATATATGGGTGAAAAGGAGCTCAGGGTTCTTTCATGCCCAGCTGGTCATCAATCTGTGGGTGCTATGACCGTTCGTGAGTTACTGGGCGGCAGGCTCGCTGTTCCCATTAATTTGTCACCCTGTCTCAATGCGATTAATCAATGTCCCGAAGCTCAGCTGGTTAATTTCCGCTTTCGCGATGTCGAATACGGAAACAGGGCGCAGACTGAGTTTCTTCAAGCCGGGGGATTGATATTGAGTTTTTCTGGCTCTTCTCTCGCATCAGATGGACTGGAAGTGAGCGAGTGCTCCATTGAAGGCTCGCATGACGTAGCCTTGCCCATCTACTTTTGCTATCGACAAAATGCCTGGACCGATCGACACCAGACGGTTTTTCTGCACCTATTGCGTCATCTTGCTTCGTGAGATTAATTGGCTTCGAGACGTCAAGTGATTATTGACGCCTTGCAACACATAGCTGACAGTTTTGCCCTCATGCTTTTCTAAGATTCCGATTTAGATTGCTGACTCTTGGAGGGCGGGGCATGAAAAACCGTACGATTTTGCTTTATATGATGTTCGTTTTCCTGTCGAACTTTAGCACCATCTTGTATTTTCTAACCGTCTACCTTGAGTTCGTCGGGCTTTCGATGGTAGCGATTTCTAGCATGATGATTGCATATCAAATGAGCAAGTTCATCCTTGAAGTTCCCACTGGCTATATTGCCGATAGGTTTGGACGAAAGACAAGTGGTCTCGTTGGCGTCGTGGGGATGCTTGGATACTATGTCGCCCTGCTTCTCGTCCGTTCTCCTCTGCTTTTAATCGGCGCGTTTGCTCTCAAAGGTTTTGCCGTTGCATGTGTGAGCGGATCCATAGAAGCGATTTACATTGACAGCGTCTCTCAGGACCAGCTCGTAAGACTTAATGTCGTTGAGCGATTTGTTTTCTATGCCTCTTATGCCATCTCCGCTTGCGTGGGCGGTTTCATTTCGTCCGCTGGCGCGTATCTCATTGGGCTTTCGGTCGATATCATCACAATGGTGCTGACATTGGTTGTCGTTGTCTGTATTCCTGAGGCGAGAAGAGAGGGCGCTGCGGTGACACCTGGGCATGGAATGAGCCCGAAGATGATCGGTGCTGCTATTGCGGGTAATGGCATTCTTCGGTCAGCGTTCATCATGGACTGTTCTCAGGCATTTGCCTTCGTCGCTCTGGAAGACTTCTTCTCACTGTTGCTTGCAGGCCGCGGAATGAATGCTGTCGCTTCGGGCGCGACCATTGCGGTCCAGCTCCTTGCCTCCGCCTCCATAGGATTTATTGTGCCCAGTGTGATTGCTCGTGTCGACAAGGGTCGTTTTGCGCGTATTTGCGGCATCATTCGCTTAGTATTGACAGCTTTGTTTTTGATTCCCCTTACTCCGGCTAATTTGCTGCCCGTGTTCTATGTGCTGCAGACGGTTGCGTACTCGTTGTTTGCCCCAATCAAATACTCGATTTTTCAAAATGCTGCCGATTCTTCGATGCGCTGTTCACTGATTTCGGTTCAAAGCCAGATGGTGGCGGTGGGTGCCATCCTTTTCTATCCGTTCAATGCTGCGTTGAGCAGCATCGCGGACATTCGAGTCATATTGCTTGTTGCGCTCGGGATTTCTTCTCTGGTGTATATCCCCGCGCTCTTTCGTCTTACAAGCCAAAGGCCATGAGTATTTAGGCACCGATAACTTATATATCAACGCAATAAACCCGAGCGCGAGGGCGTTTGGGTTTATTATTGAAACGTATGTAACCTGGCGGCGCCACACCGCCTGTTAGTAGGGAGACACATGAACGTTCTGGTCGTCAACGCAGGATCTTCGACGCTTAAGTATCAGGTCATCGATACCAAGTCCCACAAGGTGTCCGCAAAGGGCTCCTGCGAGCGCGTCTGCTTTACCGGCGGTACCTTCACCCACGCTGCCAACGGTTCCAAGAAGGTGACCGAGAACATCGAGTTCCCCGACCACAAGGTCGCCATCGAGGTCGTTCTGAAGGACCTCGAGGCCAACGGCGTCAAGATCGAGGGCATTGGCCACCGTATCGTTCAGGGCGGTTGGTACTTCGGCGATTCCTCCCTCGTCGACGAGGACGTTCTCGCCAAGATCCGCGAGGTCGCCCCGCTGGCGCCGCTGCACAACAACCCCGAGGCCAACGTTATCGAGTACTGCCTCGAGCAGTATCCCGACCTGCCCAACGTCACGGTCTACGACACCGCTTTCCACTTCAACATGCCCGAGGTCGCCAAGACTTACGCCCTGCCCAAGGATGTTTGCGACAAGCTGCACATCCGTAAGTACGGCGCCCACGGCACCAGCTACCGTTACATCTCCAAGAAGGTCGCAGAGATGACCAACGGCGAGGCCCGCAAGGTCGTCGTGTGCCATATCGGCTCCGGCGCTTCCCTGTGCGCCATCGAGGACGGCAAGTGCATGGACACCACCATGGGCTTGACGCCGCTCGACGGTGTCATGATGGGCACCCGCTGCGGCTCCATCGACCCGGCTACCGTGTGCTACCTGCAGCGCGAGGGCGGCTATACCTTCGACGAGGTTGACGAGATGATGAACAAGAAGTCCGGCCTTTTGGCTGTGACCGGCGGCAAGACCAACGACTGCCGCAACGTCGAGGAGCTCGCCGCCGCTGGTGACCCCGAGGCTCAGCTCGCCTTCGACATGTTTGTCTACAAGATTGCCGCCAAGGCTGCCGAGATGGCTACTTCTATGTGCGGTATGGACACCCTGGTCTTTACTGCCGGCATCGGCGAGCACGCTCCGGCGGTCCGCGCCGGCGTTGCCGACCGCCTGGCCTTTATGGGCGTCAAGATGGATCATGCCCGCAACGCCCTGCGTGGCGACGGCGCTTGGTGCCTGTCTGCCAAGGATTCCAAGGTCAAGATTTTCGTCATCCCCACGGACGAGGAGTTCATGATCGCCTCCGACGTCGAGCGCATCGTCAGCGGTAAGTAATTGCAAGAGGGGAGGGGCTGGACGACCAAGTGCCGTTCAGCCCCTCTTTTGCGCTCGTTGGGCGATATGCCTGATAGCTATTTATCAAGATGTGATAACTTCTTATTAAAATGCGGTCGCCTTAAGAGGTCTGCGTCGACCGTATTGCACTGCAAAGGAGTCTCATGAACGTACTTGTTGTCAACGCCGGCAGCTCAAGCCTTAAATATCAGCTTCTGGATACCGATACCCGCGAGGTTTTCGCCAAGGGCAACTGCGAGCGTATCGGCTCGGACATGGGTATCTTTGGCCACTCCGAGAACGGTGGCGCCAAGCAGACCGAGGAGGTTCCCTTCCCCGATCATCGCTCTGCTATCGCTCGCGTGCTCGAGGAGCTCGAGAAGACCGACTTTACGATCGATGGCATTGGGCATCGTATCGTTCAGGGCGGCTGGCACTTCGATGATTCCGCAGTTGTCGACGACGAGGTTATGGCCAAGATTCTTGAGGTGGCACCGCTTGCTCCGCTGCACAACTACGGCGAGGCCGCGGCAATCGAATATTGCCGCGAGAAGTATCCAGAGCTGCCCAACGTGGCCGTCTTCGACACCTCGTTCCACATGACCATGCCCGAGGTCGCCTACACCTACGCGCTGCCCAAGGACGTGTGCGACAAGTACCACGTGCGCAAGTACGGCGCACACGGTACGAGCCACCGCTACGAGTGGATGATGGCCAAGGAGATCCTGGGTTCGCGCTGTCACCGTCTGCTTTCGTGCCATCTGGGCAACGGTGCTTCGCTCGCTGCTATCGAGGATGGCGTGTGCCGCGACACCACGATGGGTCTCACGCCGCTCGATGGCCTGATGATGGGCACCCGTTGCGGTTCCATCGACCCAGCCACCGTGTGCTATCTTCAGCGCGAGGGCGGCTACAGTTACCAGGAAGTCGACGACATGATGAACAAGCAGTCTGGTCTGCTTGCCATCTCGGGCATCTCCAACGACGCCCGCGACATCCGCACGCGCGCCTCCGAGGGCGACGAGCGCTGCCTGCTCGCCTTCGATATGTTCGCCTACAAGGCCATGCAACAGGCCGGCTCCATGATTGCTTCCATGGCGGGCGTGGACACCATCACCTTTACCGCCGGCATCGGCGAGAACGACTGGTCGATCCGCAAGGCCTTCTGTGACTGCTTTGAGTGGCTGGGCGTGCGCATCAACAATAACAAGAACCGCGAGGCCGTGGGCAACGGCCCGCAGGTCATCAGTGCCGCCGGTTCCGCCGTCACGGTCATGGTCATCCCCACCGACGAGGAATACATGATCGCCCACGACGTCGAGCGTCTGACCAAGAACAACTAACGCGCGCATTTGCAAGTAAACGAAAGGCCTCCAAAGCAACAGCTCCGGAGGCCTTTTTGCTAGCAGGTGGAAATTCCTGTCCCGAGGGGATATGTCCGCTACTCAGCCATCTGAGCCTGGACGGCGGTGATGGCCACGACACCCACGATGTCGTCAGCAGAGCAGCCGCGCGACAGATCGTTGACCGGCTTGGCGATGCCCTGCAGGATGGGGCCGTAGGCGTCGGCGCCGGCGAAGCGCTGGACCAGCTTGTAGCCGATGTTGCCGGCCTCGAGGTCGGGGAACACGAGCACGTTGGCCTTGCCGGCAACGGAGGAGCCGGGAGCCTTGAGCTGGGCGACGGTGGGGACAATAGCGGCATCGAGCTGCAGGTCGCCGTCGATGGCGAGCTCGGGAGCCTTCTCCTTGCAGAACTTCACAGCCTCCTGGACCTTCTTGGCGACCTCGCCGCCAGCGGAGCCCATGGTGGAGTAGGAGAGCATGGCCACGTGCGGCTCAACGTTGCCCATGAAGGTGGACCAGGAGTGAGCGGAGGCGATGGCGATCTCGGAGAGCTCGTCGGAGGACGGGTTGATGTTGAGGCCGCAGTCGGCGAAGATCAGCGTGCCGTCAGTGCCGAACTGCGGGGTGTCGGTGCACATCACGAAGAAGGCCGAGACCAGCTTGGTGCCCGGGGCGGTCTTGAGGATCTGAAGCGCGGGGCGCAGGGTGTCGGCGGTGGAGTGGCAGGTGCCGGAGACCAGGCCGTCGGCATCGCCCATCTTGACCATCATGGTGCCAAAGTAGGTGGCGTCCATCACCTGGGCGCGAGCCTGCTCGATGGTAACGCCCTTCTTGGCGCGGAGCTCGGCAAACTTCTGCGCGTACTCCTCGTGCTTCTCGGCATTGCGCGGGTCGATGACGGTAGCGCCGGGAACGTTGATCTCGTCGGGGTTGCCCAGGATGACGATCTTTGCCAGGCCCTCCTCGATGATTTTGGTGGCCGCGACGATAGTGCGCGGATCCTCGCCCTCGGGCAGGACGATCGTCTTAAGGTCGGCCTTGGCGGCAGACTTCATACGGTTTAGGAAATCGCTCATGTTACTCCTTACAAGCGTTTCGCTAAGCTCCAGGCACCCGGCTGTTCACGAATAAACCCGCTGCTAGCGGGTTTACCTTTCAATTATGTACGCCGCGGTGCTTGAGCTTTCCTTGTGTGGCAAGCTCATTATAGGACGCATTAGCGCTATAATCGCTCTGATAAATATGTCTCGAAGAATGTTCGAGAAAAGCCCAGCTAACGAGCCCGTGGCTTTTGACAAGGAGTATCGATGCAGATTACCTCAGGCCTGCCTGAAGGCTTTAACGCCGGCGCGTACGACATGATTGTCGTCGGTGCTGGATATGCCGGTGCCGTTTGCGCCCGCCGTCTTGCCGAGACCATCGGCTATCGTGTTGCCGTTTTGGAGCGCCGTAGCCACATTGCGGGCAATGCCTATGACTGCACTGACGAGGCCGGAATCCTGATCCACGAGTACGGTCCGCATATCTATCACACCTTTAACGAGCGCGTGCACAATTTCCTGTCGCGCTTTACCAAGTGGACGGATTATCAGCACAAGGTGCTCGCCAACATCAACGGTACCCTTATGCCCGTGCCCTTCAACCATGCGAGTCTCAAGCTCGCCTTTGGTGACGAGCGCGGCGAGGAGCTGTATCAGAAGCTCGTGGAGACCTTTGGCAAGGATGTCAAGGTGCCCATTATGGAGCTGCGTAAGAAGAACGACCCCGACTTGGCCGAGGTCGCCGATTACGTCTACGAGAACGTCTTTTTGCATTACACCATGAAGCAGTGGGGCCAGACGCCCGATCAGATCGACCCCTCGATCACCGGCCGCGTTCCCGTCTTTGTGGGCGATGATGACCGCTACTTCCCGCAAGCTCCCTTCCAGGGCATGCCGCAGGAGGGCTACACGGCGCTCTTTGAGCACATGCTCGACCACGACCTGATCGACGTGTTCTGCGACGTGGACGCCCGCGATCTCTTTGAGATCGACGAGACTACCGTCAAGATCGACGGCAAAGTCTATGGTGGCGAGATTGTCTATACCGGTCCGCTCGACGAGCTGTTCAACCTCGACCTGGGCGCGCTACCGTACCGCACGCTCGACATGAAGTTCGAGACGCTCGATATGGACCAGTTCCAGCCCGTGGGCACCGTCAACTACACCACGAGCGAGGACTACACGCGCATCACCGAGTTCAAGAACATGACTGGGCAGGTCCTGCCCGGCAAGACCACCATCATGAAGGAGTACTCCAAGGCCTATACGCCCGACTCGGGCGAGACGCCGTACTACGCCATTCTTGAGCCCGAGAACCGTGAGCTCTATGAGCGCTATCTTGAGCGCGTCCAGAACCTGACGAACTTCCACCCGGTGGGTCGTCTGGCCGAGTATCGTTACTACGATATGGACGCTGTGACCAATTCCGCCCTCGATCTTTCGGATGAGATTATCGCCTGCCATGCATAAAGTCATAACATTCGGTATTCCCTCGTATAACGCCGCCAAGGACATGGACCATTGCATCACCTCCATCTTGGAGGGGAGCAATTACGCCACCGATATCGAGATTATCGTGGTGGACGACGGCTCCAAGGACGAGACGGCCGATAAGGCCGATGAGTGGGAGGCGCGTTATCCCGGTATCATTCGCGCGGTACACCAGGAGAACGGCGGCCACGGTATTGCCGTCCTTTCGGGTCTGCGCGAGGCACAGGGCACCTACTACAAGGTTGTCGACTCGGACGACTGGCTCGACGGTGCGGCGCTTTCGACCATGCTGTCGATTCTGCGTGGCTTTGAAGAGCGTGACCAGCGCGTTGACCTATTTATCTCGAACTACGTGTACGAGAAGGTTTACGAGGGCACGCATACCGCTATTGGCTACAAATTTGCCCTGCCGCGCAAAAAGATCTTTTCCTGGGACCAGATCGGTCATTTCCGCCTGGACCAGAACCTACTCATGCACAGCCTGTGCTATCGCACGGATGTGCTGCGCGAGTCCAACCTTCCCATGCCGCCGCACACGTTCTATGTGGACAACATCTACGCCTACGTGCCGCTGCCGCGTTGCAAGACCATGTACTACGCCGACATCGACCTCTACCGTTACTTTATCGGTCGCGAAGGCCAGAGCGTCAACGAGGCAACGATGGTCAAGCGTCTGGACCAGCAATTCCGTGTTACGCGTATCATGATGGATTCGTACCACCTGTACAGCGATGTTGAGTCGTCGCGCCTGCGTTCGTACATGATGGGCTACTTCACCATGATGATGGCGATCTGCTCGGTGCTTACCAAGCTTTCCGAGGAAGATTGCGCCGACGAGCGCCTTAAGGCGCTGTGGAATGATTTGAAGGCCTACGACGAGCGCATGTATCGTCGAGCCCGCTACGGCGTGGTCGGGTTCTTCACCAATCTGCGCGGACGGACGGGAGACAAAACCACACTCGGCCTATACCGTCTTGCCTCTAAGATCTTCAAATTCAACTAACTGTTGAGTAATCGCTGCTGATAGGTTGACTGGGCCCCTTGGCCTTTAGTTTGCTACTGCGAACAGTCCTGCTCGCACGGAAAGCACATTAAGTGCTTTCCGGCTCGTGCGGAACTTGTATCAAACTAAAGGCCAAGGGGCCTCTGCTATAAGAATCGATTGTCAGGTTATTTGAATTTGAAGATCTTCGACGCGCGGTACACAGGGGCCTGGGCTGAAAAGAATCTGGTTGGTAGGTTGCCCGGTGGGGCTTGGTTATGTTTGTCGCGAGTTCCGCACGAGCCGAAGAGCACTTAATGTGCTCTTCGTGCGAGCCAGGACTGTAGAGCAGCAAACATAACCAAGCCCCAC
>DBFRXD010000091.1:0-7137 GCA_048502435.1 Collinsella aerofaciens | reverse complement strand
GCGTGAGGCGTATGAGAAGATCGGCGCTAATTATGATGACGCGTGCGCTCGGCTGATGGGCGAGGAAATGCTTGCCCGCTTTGCCCTCAAGTTTTTGGATGACGAGAGCATGGACAAGCTGGAGGCCGCCATGGCGGCAGGCGACGCCGAAGGTGCCTTTATGGCAGCGCACACGCTCAAGGGCGTGAGCCAGAACCTGGGATTCGATAATCTGTACGAGCCGGCGGTTGCGGTGACCGAGGCGCTGCGCGGCGCCGATGCCGTTGACGGCGCTCGCGAGGGAATGCATGCGCTGCAGCAGCAATATGCGGCAACGATGTCAGCCCTGCGCGAGGCGGCCGAATAAGAGCTTGCGGGCCTTGATGACTATGAGAGTGGATAATCTCCCGTTTTAGGCCCGGTGGCGGCCTCAAAGTGGGAGATTATCCACTCTCGTTCGATATGTGTCCAAAAATCCACGCTCACCCCTCCGGGTTAGTAAATGGCCTATGCGCACTGGCGGGGCTTTCCGCATGCAATCAATATCGTTGTTCGATAAACTGTTCGAATAACGATAGAGTCGATGAGGGTGAGTGTATGTCTAACAGCGTTCAGCGTATGGCCAAAGCGGGCGAAAATATCAGGAAGCTTGGCTTTTGCATGGCAGCCGTTTTTGCAGGGATGCTCGTCGCTTTTGCCGCGTTGGTTGTTTACGTGATCTGGTATGCGGTTGCAAACGTTGCCTCTGTCGATTCTTTCGGCGTCGTGACGCTTCTCGATGGCGGGTGCATCGTTATCCCAAGCGGACTGTGCCTGGCACTCGTCGTGGGTATTTCGCTTGTCGTTCTGTGTGGGATCAGCCGTAACATCTCGCGAGGCGTCTCGCCCTTTACCAAGACGCATGTGCGGCTTATCCGTGTTCTTGCGCTTGCCTTTGCTGTTAACGCCGCGGTTTCGCTTATTGGTGCCTACGGATCGGTCAATCTTACCATTGGTGGGCTGGAGCTTTACGTCGTGCCTCATTCCTTCGTTATTGAGATTTGCCAAGGCGTTGCCTTTGATGCGGGGTCGCTTATCGGCGCGGCTGTCTGTCTGTGTATCTCGGTGATCTGGAGTTATGCCTCGCTGCTCCAAGAGCAGTCTGACGAGCTTGTGTAGGAGGAAGCATGAGCTATCTCATCATCGAGCTTGAGACGCAGCTACTTAAGACCGGAAAGACCAGTGCTGATCTGATTCGTGCCACGGGGCATACTCCGGCTAATATTTCTAAGCTAAGAAACGGAAAAATTAAAGCTATTCGCCTTAAGACGCTTCTCGATATTTGCGATGAACTTGACTGTCAACCGGGAGATATTATTCAGCGTGTGAGTGAGAAAGAGCTTGAGGAACTTATTGTTGAGCGTGCAAAAAATGTCGTGAGGCAGATGCGGGACGGCGGAGGCAACGAGGCGTCGCTTCCGACATCAGTCTTCGCTGTCGATTTGAGTGACGAGTAGCTTAAGGTGAACAACTAAAACGAAGTATCAGCGTGAAGGAACCCGTGTCTAACACGGGTTCTTTCTTTTAGATTATCTTGACAAATATGAGTTGTCGAAAAACAATAACAACCATGGAAAACGATAAAGGAAAGAAGGAACGATATGAGCGGTTTTGCTATCAAGCAGAACGGGAGGCCAATGAACGCATCGGCGATAAAGCTATCAAAGCTGTCAAAGCGCTACGGGAAACGGCGCGTTTTGCATGACGTTTCCTTCGAGGTGCATCAGTCTGAGCTCTGTGCCCTTGTCGGTGCAAACGGTGCGGGCAAAAGCACGCTTATTAAAATCGTCTTGGGCCTCTGCGAGCCATCGTCGGGGAGCGTGGAGCTCTTTGGAGGCAAATCAAAAAGAGAGCTTGGCCTGATGCGGACGCGTGTCGGCTATGTGCCAGATTCCTGCGGAGCATACCAATCTCTCAGCGCGGTTGAGAATCTTCAAATCCGATGTGCGGAATGGGGGCTTGATGAGAATCGTGAGATTCCTCGCGTTTTGAGCCTAGTCGGGCTGGACGTCGAAGAAAAAAAGAGCGTAAGCAGTTTTTCTCTGGGAATGAAACGGCGGCTGGATATAGCTACGGCTTTGTTGGGTGACGCTGACTTGCTAGTTTTCGATGAGCCAGCAAATGGATTGGACCCGCTGGGCATCGAGAGTATATGGACCCTTATCGGCCGATTGAATCGAGAACAGGGTAAGACCATGCTCATCTCTAGCCATGATTTGGATGAGTTGGCATCAGTTGCAACAAGTTGCGTGTTTATTCATGACGGCGAACTGCTGAAAAAGGAATCGATGGATGTCATAAGGGATGAGGCGTCGTCCCTAAAAGAGTATTACAGGCGCTTGATGAAGGCGGTCTCGCTATGAAGTGGGCGATCCATCCCATAAAGGCAGATACGATGCGTTTGCACAGGATGTTTCCGGCGAAGTTTGGTCTTGCGCTTATGCTGGCGTTCGGCCTTCTCTTCGGTGTCTTTCTAAAAAACGGAACAACGTTGCTCGCCTTTGGCAATAGCGTTTTTGGGGAGGATATTGGTTTCTGCTGGAATGTAATCGATCCTTCTGCACCCGATAAGTCTCTTGTGCGCAGTGCTTTTGCCGGCACATCTCTGTTCGTTCCGCTCATCGTTTGCCTGGCGATTTTACAGGAGCGCGGCCATGAAGAGGGATACCGAATTTCTTCAGCAAGAGGTCTTACCCGCTTTAATGGAGTCCTAGCACATGTGCTTTCGTCTGCTTTAATAATTGGCGCAGCATATAGTGCGCTTTGCCTTCTTCTTTTTGCAATAGCCATAATACGTGGTGGGCAAAGCTGTACGCACGACATGCTGGCTGCATTTTTGCCTGCGATGATGATCAATGCCGTATTGGTGATATCGGTTGCTCTGGAGACGGTGACCATCTATCGGATTACAGACAGCGCTGTATTGAGCGGGGCTGCGATAATTATTGGATTTGTCATGAGCTTGACGCTCTACGGAACCCTCCTTCAGGCGCCCATACCATCCTTGCGATGGATCTTCTTTCTTCCGGGGCCGTACCTTGGAGTCGGATGTGCCCTTGGGTATAGCGATATGGGGCAGCTGACACTTTTGGGATATGGCGCGGCAGCCAGCTGTCTATCGGTATTGATTTACGCTCTCGTGAGCTTTTGTGCTGGGGGTGTGCTCAATGGCTCGTCAGACTAGAAGATTCCTTCATTCAGAATTGAAGCATGTGAGCAAATGGACGTACGCCTTAATCCTGGTAATTTATGCGTGCATGGTGGTATTGCAGCTTAATTCTTTCCCGATGTGGTTCTGTAGCCTCCGTGAGAACAGTTTCTTGGGCTTTTTCCCAGACCCGACGCTTCGGCTATCGGCAGAGGATGTCCTTCTATTTGGTAATGCAGAGGTTTTTCGCGGTCTGCTGTTCAACGTAGCCCCGTTGGCTCATGCATTGTTCTTTCCGTTCATCGCGGCTTGCATTGTGCCGCGCTTTGTCAGTTCGGGCTTTATTGAGGAACCGTGGGGGTTGTCAGAGGCTCGGGGAGGGAAGCGTGTGTGCGCTATCGTTGCGCGAGCGGTGCTGTCTTCTTTTGCCCTTTTGGGCGCGTTTATCCTGTCGAGTGTCGTTTTGTACTGTCTTAACTGCTCGATCGTTTTAGATGCTCAACAGTATTTCAACCTGAATATTTTTTGCTATCGACTTCTTCTGGCGAGTGTCGTCTGCCTTGCATACGTGGTCTCTTGCGTGATTGCCGTTTCCTATTTTGGGTCCGGCTTCGGTCCAATTGGCATGCTGCTGCTTGTCAACGTTGTAGCGATCTACATACAGCTCGGGGCCAACTCCATGCTTCCGCTTCCAGCCTCGATGCTCATGTGGATTTGTGGCGTGACCCCGTTGGGGAATGGTCAATGCGCCTCGATTCTAATTGACTGCCTAATCAACGTAGCAAGCGTTTTTGCCATTTGCTTTACCGTAGACCGATTGCAGTCGAGATTTCTTTGATAGTTTGTGAGGGATAAACATACCGAGCATACCAAATACGGGGGGCGGGCACCGTGGCTGGTGTCCGCCCCCCTGGCATGGAAGGTTTAAGCCTGTGTGATTCGCGAGCTAGCGAGCCTTCTTAACCTTGGCCGCTGCCTCGACAAACGACTTCCACAGGTTAAAGTCGGTCTCGAGCGTCTTCCACGTGTACTCGGGGTGCCATTGCACGCCTAGACAGAATGGCTGGCCTTCGACCTCGATGCACTCAGGAACGCCGTCGGTTGCCTTGGCGACCAAGCGCGTGCTTTTACCCAGACGCTCCACGCAGCAGTGGTGCGCGGAGTTGGTCTGGATCAGCCTGTGCCCGCCAACCGCGCGCTCCAGCAGCGAGCCCGGCACGACTTCGACGGGATGCACGGGGTCGTTGAGCACGTGGGTATGGCGCCACTGCGTGCGGCCCTCGCGAGCGCCCAGGCTCGGCACGTCCATGCACAGGGTGCCGCCGGTGGCGACGTTGAGCAGCTGCGTGCCGCGGCAGGTGGTAAAGAGCGGCTTTTTGGCGCGGAGCACCTCGCCGACCAGCTTAAACTCAAAGCTATCGCGGATCTCGCAGCAGAGGGTGGGGTCGTAGGGTCGATCATCGCCCCAACGTTTGGGATTGACATCGGGGCCGCCGGGAATGGCGATGCCGTCGGCGATATCGACGTAATGACGGATAACCTCAATATCTTCGGTAATGGACATCTGCAGCGGCAGGCCGCCGGCGGCAAGGATGGCATCGACAAAGACGCTCGCGATCTCCTCGTTGGGGGAGAGCGTCTCGCTCAAAAACGGCTTCGCCTCTTCCCAGCGCGGCGCCACCAGGATGAGCGGACGGTCGGCGGGGGCGACGTCGACATGCGGGGTGTAGGACGATGAAGTGCGAGTTCCGATCATAGGTGTAGCCTTCGAGTTTGGATGGTCAGGGCGAACGAAGATGGCAATTGGGTTAGTGGCCCTTGATGGAGTTGAGGAAGTCCTGGGCGCGCTTGGTCTGGGGGTGGTCGAAGAACTCGTCAGGCGTGCCGGTTTCCACGATCTGACCGTCGGCCATAAAGACGACGCGATCGGCCACGCGGCGGGCGAAGTTCATCTCGTGCGTAATGACGATCATCGTCATGCCCTGCTGGGCCAGACGGACCATGACCTCGAGCACCTCGTTGATCATCTCGGGATCCAGTGCGCTTGTGGGCTCGTCAAAGAGCATGGCCTTGGGTTGCATGGCAAGCGAGCGGGCGATGGCCACGCGCTGCTGCTGGCCGCCCGAGAGCTGGGCGGGGCGCTTGGCCTCCTCGGCCGCCAGCCCGAAGCGCGCGAGCAGGTCGGCGGCTCGCGCGCGGGCCTCGTCCTCGGGTACGCCGTGCACCACGGAAAGCGGCAGGGCCACGTTCTCCAGCGCGCCCAGGTGGTGGAACAGCCCGCTCGCCTGGAACACGAAGCCCAGGCTCGCGCGGTAGGCGGGAAGCGTGCGCTCGTCGAAGTCCACGCGCTCGCCGTCCACCTCCACCGTGCCGGCCGTGGGCGCGATGAGCCCGCCCACGATGCGCAGCAGCGTGGACTTCCCGCCGCCCGAGGGGCCGATGACGGCGAGCGTGGTCACGTCGTCGTCGAAGTCGATGCCGCGCAGCACGGGCACGCCGTCGAACTCCTTCTCCAGGTGTTCCAGCCTAATGCGCATAGCCGAACCTCTTCTCGAAGCGCTTGCTCACGAACATGATGGGCAGCGTCAGGCACAAATACAGCCCTCCCAGCAGCAGAAAGCCGCCGAAGAAGTTGTAGTTCGTGGCCGTGATCTCGCGGATGGTCTGCGTGAGCTCGATGACCGCGATGACGGACAGGAGCGACGAGTCCTTCACGATGGTGGCGAACTGCCCGGTGAGCGCCGGCAGCGTGCGCGCCACCAGCTGCGGCAGCACCACGTGGCGCACCGTCTGCGTGCGCGTGAAGCCCACGGCCCGTGCCGCCTCCAGCTGGCTCTCGTCGATGGACAGGAGACTTCCGCGCACGATCTCGGCGATGTAGGCGCCGGCGAACACGGACAGGATGACCACGCCCGCCACCACCTTGTTGTCGATGCCCCACGCCGTGCCGATGATGTAGTAGAACAGGTAGATCTGCACGAGCAGCGGCGTGCCGCGCACGAGCTTCACGTACAGGTCGCACAGGTAGCGCACGGGCAGCAGGCGCGCGCTCTGCCCCAGGGCCACGGGCACGCCTATGATCATGCTGGCCACGAGGCTGGCTGCCGAGAGCTCCACCGTGAGCAGAAAGCCGCTGCCGATGCGGTCGCGGTACTGCTCCACGAAGTCGAAGTTCAGCGTGATGCCGGCCATGCCGAGCGACGCCCAGAACACGGCGATCACGGCTGCGCAGACCAGAAGGTAGTTCGCCATGGCCTTGAGCGGCGGCGTCGCCTGGTCGGGCGGTGCCGTGAACGGGCGGGCGAGCGGTGAGGGTGCTTTCAACGGGCGCCTTTCTCGCGGCGGTCGGACGGCGCGGCTACTCGAAGTCGAAGAACCACTTGAAGCCCAGCTCGTCGAACGCGGCCTTCTCGTCGGCCAGGTGCTTCTCGGTCAGGCGGTCGAACTCGCCGTCGGCCTTGCTCTGGGCGATGAACTCGTTCAGCTGTGCCAAGAGCTCGTCGTTGCCCTTGGCCACGGCAATGCCCCACGACTCGGGATCTTGGAACGGGATGAACACGGCCTCGGTGGCGTCGGGGTTCTTCTGGTTGTTGCGGTAGATGGTGAGCTGGTCGTACAGGAAGCCGTCGGCCTTGCCCTGCACGACCTCGGTCACGCAGGCGCTCTCGTCGGCCAGGCGCACGATCTCGGCATTCGTCAGGTTCTTCGTGGCGAACACGTCGCCGGTGGAGCCGGTCTTCACGGCCACCTTCCTGCCGGCCTGGTTCAAATCGTCGATGCCGCCGATATTCGACTGGGCGTTCGCCAGGATGGCCAGCTGCGCCTGGGCGTAGGGGTCGGAGAAGTCCACCGACTCCTTGCGGGCCTCGGTGATGGTGATGGACGACATGAGGCAGTCGGCCTTGCCGGTCTGCACCATGGGGATGAGGCCGTCGAACGCGGTGTTCTCGATGACCTGTCTCTTATACACA
>DBFRXD010000090.1:0-4787 GCA_048502435.1 Collinsella aerofaciens | reverse complement strand
CGCCGGCGCGCCCGAGAGCATCAAGCTCTTCTACCGCGTGGTTTGCGCGCCCGACCGCATCAACGACGATCTGCCGCTGCTCCTGTTTTTGCAGGGCGGCCCCGGCGGCGAGAGCCCGCGTCCGCTGTCGCCCACAAGCGACGGCTGGATCGAGGAGGCCGTCAAGCACTTCCGCGTCGTCCTGCCCGACCAGCGCGGCACCGGGCGCAGCAGCTGTGTAGACGGGCGCACGATTGCCGCACTGGGCGAGCGCGCGGCGGCGGCCAGCTCCGATGCCGCACGCTCGCAGGCCGACTTCCTCAAGCGCCACCTCGCCAGCTCCATCGTGCGCGATTTTGAGTACCTGCGCCTAGTGGGCTTTGGCGGCAAGCCGTGGGTCACGCTCGGCCAAAGCTACGGCGGTTTTTTGACGCTGAGCTACCTGTCGCTCTTCCCCGAGGGCGTGGCGGCGAGCTTTACCTGTGGCGGAATCCCCCATGCGCCGGCGAGCGCAAGCGAGGTCTACGCGCACACCTTCCCGCGTATGGCCGCCAAGACGCAGCAGTATTATGACCGCTACCCCGCTGACGTCGAGCGCGTGGCAGCCCTGGCCGATGCGCTCGAGGCTCAGAAGCCCGTGCTGCCCGACGGCTCGCCGATGACGGTCGAGCGCCTACAGCTCATGGGCAGCGACTTTGGCATGAAGCCGAGCTTTGAGCGCATGCATTGGACTATCGATCACGCTTTTGTTACTGGCGACGGTACGCTGAGCTGCGGCTCCTCGGTATCCGACAGCTTTTTGATGCGCGCCTTCGAGCGCACCAACACGCGCACGAACCCGCTGTACTGGACACTGCAGGAGTTTATCTACGCCGACGGCGACACCATGCCCATTCGCTGGGCCGCAGCAGAGGAGAAGGCCCGTCGTGCCGAGTTCGACACACTCGCGCGCCCGCTCATGTTTACCGGCGAGGCCATGTTCCCGTGGATGTTCGAGCAGATGCCCGAGCTCAAGCCCTTCAAGCCCGCCATGGACCTGCTGATGGAAGACACCAGCTGGGACAAGATCTACGACCCGCAGCGACTGGCGTGCAACGAGGTGCCCCTGCAGGCCGCGGTGTATTTCGACGACATGTACGTGGATTCGGGCCTGCAGCTTGATACGCTCAGCCGCGTGGGCAACTCGCATGCCTGGGTGACCAACGAGTTCGAGCACGACGGCCTGCACGGCAGCGTGGTATTCAAGCACCTCTTCGACGAAGCACTCAACCGCGGAGACCTGCGCCGAATCTTCTAGCAAAGGAGTGTCCCCACCTGCCGGCACAAAGGGAACGTCCCCAAGTGCCGGCAAAAGCGAGGCAGCGCTGCTGGCAAAACGAGCCGCAGCGCTGTCTTTCTTTATGCAAATACAATCAAGTTGTCTCGATGGATCGCCGGCTTCTCGGCCAGGTCTGCCAGCAGGCGGTTGCTGGCGATCTGGTCCTGGCGGCGGCCGGCAGCAAGCTCCAGCACGTCCGAATCGGCCTCGGCGATACCGCGGGCGACGACCATACCTCTCGGATCGCACACATCGAGCACATCGCCCTCGGCAAACTGGCCATCGACCTCGCGAATACCCACCGCAAGCAAGGAAGAGCCACGGCTAACCAGCGCCTTCGCAGCACCATCATCAACCGCCACCGACCCATGTGCCTTGTCGCCCAGCGCGATCCACAGCTTGCGGGGTGCGATGTCCAGACGCTCCGCCGGCGGATCGAACAGCGTGCCCACGCTCTCGCCACGGGCCAGGCGCACGAGCGCATCGGGCTCCTCGCCCGAGCAAATCACGCTCTGAATGCCCGCCGTCATCAGGATGCGGCTCGCGCGGATCTTGGTAATCATGCCGCCCGTGCCCACCGATGTGGAAGAATCGCCCGCCGAGGCAATAATCTTGGCATCGATCTTATGCACGACAGGAACAAACTCGGCCGTGGGGTCCTCATGCGGATTGGCAGTATAGAGACCATCGATGTCCGAGAGCGTCACGCACAGATCGGCAGAAACCAGGCAGCTCACGAGCGCCGCCAGTGTGTCGTTGTCGCCAAACTTGATCTCGTCGACGGTAACGGTGTCGTTCTCGTTGACGACCGGCACCACGCCCAGCTCCACCAGACGCAGCAGGGCGTCGCGCGCGTGCAGGTAGGACGTGCGACGCGCCGTGTCGTGACGCGTGAGCAGCACGAGCGAGGTGAGCAGGTCGCGCGCATGGAACTCCTCGTCGTAGGCCGACGAGATGATGCACTGACCAGCCGAGGCGCAGGCCTGCAGGCTCGGAAGGTCGCCGACCGGCTTGCGGTCGAAGCCCAACACGGGATAGCCACAGGCAATAGCGCCCGAGCTCACCACGACCAGACGCCAGCCGAGCTTGTGCAGGGCTGCGGCTTGATCGGCAAGTCCGCCGATAAAGGCGCGGTTGACCTTGCCATCGGCGCCCACCACCGTGGACGAACCGATCTTTACCACCATCGTTTTATAAGAAGTCGTCATACGTCAAACCAATCAACTGTTCAGCGAACGGCCGAGCTGGCGGCCAAGGGAGCGTGACTCGCCCCTACCGCCCAAGGAATCATTTTGCCCAGGGGAAAGCCGAGGCCGCGGCCATGTTCTTGCGCACGAGCTCGTCGCGCACCTGAGCCAGGCCCTGCTCCATGCCCACCACATAGGTCTGCGGGTACAGGAAGCGCTTGAAAGCTGCGTCCAGATGATCGAGCGCCCAAACACAGCGCTCGCGCGCGTCCTGGATGCTCTCACGCGGAGCCACTGCACTGCCATCGCGCACGATCGGCACCAGCAGCTCGCGATACTCAAGCTCCGACACGTCGGTCACCAGGGCGGCATCATTCACGGCCACGAGGGTATTGCCGCGCGCGGCGCCCTCCCCCACCAGATGGTCCTCGTCGTAGATCATGTCGCAGACCGGGCCGCCAAAGCCGTCGTAATAACGGCGCACGCGCTGCACGCCCGGGATCGTGCGCTTGTAGGGCTGCTCGGAGAGCTTGACCACCGGCGTCCACGGGTCGGCCTCGCTCGCACGGCGGGCGGAAAGCTTGTACACGCCGCCCAGCGCCGGCTGGTCATAGCAGGTCGCGAGCTTGGTACCCACGCCAAAGCTGTCGATGGGCGCGCCCTGGTCGAGCAGCGACTGAATCGTGTACTCGTCCAGGTCGTTGGAAACCGAAATCCCCACATAAGGCAGGCCCTCGGCGTCAAAACGTCCGCGGACATACTTGGACAACTTAGCCAGGTCGCCCGAGTCGATGCGAATGGCCGACAGGCGCTCGCCCGCCGCCTCCATCTCCTTGGCAACCGTAATGGCATGCTCGCAGCCCTCGCGCACGTCGTAGGTGTCAATGAGCAGCGTGCAATTCTTGGGGCTCGACTTGGCAAAGGCGCGGAAGGCCTCGAGCTCGGAGTCAAAGCTCATCACCCAGCTGTGCGCGTGTGTGCCAAAGACGGGGATGCCGTAACGGCGCCCGGCAAGCACGTTAGACGTGGACGAGCAGCCGGCCACATAGCTTGCGCGCGCAACAGCCAAGCCGCCATCGGGACCCTGGGCACGACGCAGGCCGAACTCGGCCACGGGACGGCCGTCCGCCGCCAACACCACGCGTGCCGTCTTGGTGGCAACAAGCGTCTGGAAGCCGACGATGTTGAGCAGCGCGGTCTCGAGCAGCTGGCACTCCAGCGCCGGGCCGGTGACGCGCACCATAGGCTCGCGCGGAAATACGAGCTCGCCCTCGGGCACGGCGTCGATATTCACGTGCGCACGGAAGTTGCGCAGGTAGTCGAGGAATGCAGGCTTAAACATCGCGCCGCCGGCAGGAGCCTGGAGCGAAGCTAGATAGTCGATGTCCTCGGGCGTAAAGCACAGGTTCTCGACAAGCTCGGGCAGCTCGGCGGTGCCGCACATGACGGCATACGCGCTGCCAAAGGGATGGTCGCGGTAAAACGCCGTAAAGCAGCCCTGCTCATTGGCCTTGCCGCTCTCCCACAGGCCCTGGGCCATAGTGAGTTCGTACAGATCGGTGAGCATTGCGATGTCGGTAGGATGCGAGATGTCGGTCAAAGCCATGGGGCGACCTTTCGGATGCGTTGTGCAGAGGTTGAGGGTTGGGCAAAGCGGGCGTGCGGGCATGACGCCCAATGCAAGTCGGTTAAACCAGGCCCATGCTGGTCATAAGCGTGTAGCCCATAAAGACGATAAACGCAATGAGGGCGAGCACGATGATGATTTTTTGAGCCGGAGCCATGCCGGGGATCTCATTCTCGCCCGTAGGCTCCTTGGAGGTGACCATGCGCTGGGCAAAGGTCATCTCGTCACGGCTCGGTTTGGGCTCGACGGCTTTGGGGTGAGCGGCTTTTTTGGGCTGAGGTTTGGGTGCGGCGGGCGCGGGCTTCGCGGCGGCGGGCTTGGGCGCAGGCGCGGGCGCAGGCCCGGATGCAACCTTCGCAGCGGCCTCCTCGGCCTTCACGCGCTCGGCACGCAGGGCGGCCAGCTCCTCACGCTCGCGGCGCGCCTCTTCCTGGGCCTCGCGACGAGCCTTCTCGGCGCGGAGCTCTTCCAACTCGGCGCGCTCCTCGGCAGACAGTGGTTGGGACTCAAGCTCGGCCATGGTGCAGCCCTTTCTTTTTAAAAAAAGCCGCCGACACAATGTCAGCGGCTTATCAAATCCAAGGGTGGAGACGAAGGGAGTCGAACCCTCGGCCTCTGCCATGCGACGGCAGCGCTCTCCCAACTGAGCTACGTCCCCAGGACAAGTTGATATTTT
>DBFRXD010000009.1:0-6269 GCA_048502435.1 Collinsella aerofaciens | reverse complement strand
AAACTTAATTACGCGCCGCTCCCCGCCCGCGCCGGGCAAACATCGTTGGACTTATCACTGACAGGAAATGGCCGCTTGCATATCGCCCGCTGGCTTGGCACGGTACAATGCTTGCAGCTTTTAATTCATGAATTAGTGGAGTTATTGATGGCAGAATCTCGTGCGGAGCGTAAGGCTCGTCGTGCTTTGATCGAGGCGGCTGAGGGGTCAAAGGAGGAGAAATCTTCTACGAAATCCAAGTCTTCTAAAGCTGCAAAAAGTAAATCGACCAAGAGCAGAGCTAAGACCAAGCGTTCTGACTCTCGTCGAGGCGGGGATAAAGCGCCTCAGACTCGCTCCAAGCGCTCGCATAAAGATCGGGTTTCGTCTGCGCGTAAGGCTGTGGACCCCAAGTCCCCCTGTTCGATCATGAAAGCTTGCGGTGGGTGCACGGCGCTCAATCGTCCTTATAAGAAGCAGCTCGCCGCCAAGCAGGCTGCTATGGAGGAGCTTTTTGCTTCGCTTTGTGAGCGTGAGGGCATTGCTGTAGATCCTATTCGTGGCATGGGTGTCACCCTGGGCGACCCGGGTAAATATCCTGCGCCGCGTGGCTTTCGTCATAAGGCTGCCACTCCCTTTGCTCCCGGTAAGGAGGGCGCCGTCCGTTGCGGTTTCTTTGAGCGCGGCACACACAAGATCGTTGCCGTACCCGAATGCCCCGTCGAGGCACCGGGCGCCCGTCAGATTCTCAACGGCATCGCACGCGAAGCTGAGCGGCTGCATATTCCCGCCTTTAATGAGGACAAGCATCTTGGTTTGCTTCGCTATGCCGTCGTCCGCTGCGGTTGGCGTACCGACCAGGTCATGGTCACGCTCGTGACCGCTCAGCGCGACTTGCCGCATGCGCAGGAGTTCTTTGAGGCTGTCGCCGCGCTCAATCCGCACATCGTCACCGTCGCCCAAAACATCAACGGACGTCCCGGCAACGCCATCCTCGGCGAGGAAACCCGCATTGTATATGGCGCCGAGTGCATGCGCGACCAGCTGCTCGGCTGCGAGTTCGATATCTCCCCCACCGCGTTCTACCAGACCAACCCGCAGCAGACCGAGCTGCTCTATCAGCTCGCGATTGACGGCATGGACCTGCAGCAGGGCGACGTACTCATGGATGCCTATTGCGGTAGCGGAACTATCGGCCTGTGCGCAGCCAAAGCCGCCCAGGACAAGGGCGTCGGCATTATGCTGCTTGGCGTGGAGCGCAACCACGCCGGCATTGCCGACGCACGTCGTAATGCCGAGCTCAACGGCCTCACCCGCAGCGCTTGGTTTATGGCTGACGATGCCACCGACTACATCCTAGATGCCGCCGACAACAACGAGCGGGTCGATGTCCTTTCCATCGATCCGCCGCGCGCCGGCTCTACCCCCGAGTTCCTCGAAGCTGCCTGCGCGCTTAAGCCGCGCCGCATCACCTATATCAGCTGCAACCCCGTGACTCAAGAGCGCGACCTGCATCAGCTTCTCGACGGAGGCTATCGCCTGCTCAAGATCACGCCCGTCGACATGTTTCCTCACACCGACCACACCGAAACCGTAGCGGTCCTCGAACGCCGCTAACCAACCTCAGTAGATTTTTGGGACAAGAAAGGGGGCGACCCGTCTGGGCCGCCCCCTTCGCTTGGTTTATAAATTCCGCTACATCCCCTTGCGCAGGTCGCACACACCAGCTGCCGCCATCTCGCGCAGCAGCGTCTCGCGGTCGCGCGTCACGATCAAATCCAGCGGGAAGTGAATCTCGTCGAGCATCTTGCGCGCGTGATCGAGCTTGCCAATGGCCATGCCAATGTGGGCATCGGTCGACACGCCAATGCCCACGCTCAGCTCGGCGCAGCGCTCGGCGATCTTGCGGCATGCGGCCCAATGCTCAGTGTCGACACCGTGTTCAAGACTATGGTTGTTGATCTCGATAATCTTGTGCTTGGCCTTAGCCGCCAACAGCACCTCGTCGATATCGAACGGCACGCCTGAACGCCCCGTGTGACCCAGCATGAACACCTTGGGGTGTTCCAAGGCATTGATATACATCTCAGTCGTCTGGGCCAGCGTCGCGCCCTCAGCAATCTGCGGATTATGCACGCTTGCAACCAAATAATCCAAATTACGCGTAACCAAATCGAACAGTGAATGCTGACGGCTGTACGAATCGCCGGCGATATCGAGCGTGACAGGAGTGTCCTCGCCAAACAGGCTTCCGTCCAGCGAAACGATATCGGCCTCGGCACCACGAAGCACTAGCACGCCGCTCCAAATGCGCGGCCAGATATCCTGGTTAATAAAGAACTGGAAACTGCGCAGGTCATTGGGGCAAGGCGTAACCATCGAGCTTAAATGATCGGCGGAACCGAGCACCTGAAGGCCGCGCTCTGCCGCCCAATATACGTTCTCCTCGATGGTTGAATACGCATGCGCAGAGAACATCGTATGAGTATGGATATCACAAGAAAGCAGGTAGGGCATCGGGTCTCCTTATCCGGTATGGCCGTCGCGTATATTCATTGTACGCATAGTATTCGATGGTCGTAAAACCACTCCATCCCAAAGACACAACGTCCATGACAACGGGGTCCGGCTTAACACCAAACCCCGTTTCACGTAAAACATTGTAGGCAGAGCGCTTTACTTTTAACGATACTCGTCCGCCAACTGTTTCCAAGCGGGTAGCGAATTGACAATCGTTTCGTAGCTCACACAGTAGCCCAAGCGGAACCAGCCCGGCATGCCAAAACTGTCCGAGGGCACCGCGAGCAGCTCATACTTCTTCGCGCGCTCGCAGAAAGCGTTCGCATCGGGCTCCAGCGCCTTCACCCACAGGTAGAATGCACCATCCGGCTCAACATACGTGTAGCCGTACTCCGCTAGTGCATCGGTAAGCGCGGTGCGGTTGCGCGCATAGGCCTCAACGTCACTCGGCTCATCGATGCAGTCGATAATTACGCGCTGGAAGAGCGCCGGCGCGCACACGAAGCCCAGCGTACGGGCGGCACCCGCAACAGCCGGCATCAGACGCGCAGCCTGCGGATTGGTGTTGGGAACCAAAATCCAACCCACGCGCTCGCCCGGTAGCGACAGCGACTTGGAATACGAGTAGCACACGATGGTGTGCTCGTAGATCGAAGGCACCCAAGGCACCTCGGCGCCATAGACAATCTCGCGATACGGCTCATCCGAGATGAGCATAATCGGGTTCTCGGAATCGCGCTTGGCGTTGACCTCGCGTAAAACACTGGCCAGTCGCGTCAGCGTGTCGCGCGTATACACGGCGCCGGTCGGGTTATTCGGCGAGTCGATGATGACGGCAGTCGTCTTATCGGTAATCGCCTTGAGCACGTTGTCCACACTCAGCTGGAACGTATCTTCATTGGCGAGCGCCTCGACACACGTACAGCCGGCTTTCTCAATCCACACGCGATACTCCGGGAAGTATGGTGCAATGACGATAACCTCATCGCCCGGGTTCGTAACGGCGTTGAGCGTGCAGGTGAGCGAAGCCGCGGCGCCCACGGTCATAAAGACATCCTTGCCCTCATAACTCGTACCAAAGCGGCGGTTGAGCGACTCAGCCACGGCGGTACGGCACTGCGGCAGGCCCGGTGCGGGCGTGTATCCGTGCAGCTGGTCACTCGGCAGCTCCAAGGCCTTCTTAATGGACTCCGCCACGGCAGCGGGCGCCGGAACGCTCGGGTTACCCAGCGAAAAATCGAATACATTTTCCGCACCAATCTGCGCCTTGCGCTCAAGGCCATAGCTAAAAATCTCGCGGATGATGGAGCTTTCCGCACCGCGAGCATACATAGTTTCGTTGATCATCTGTTCCCCTTTCACATAGGCGCTATTGTACGCTTTAGCCGAGCAAAGCGCCGCAGCAATGTTGATTGGGGACAGACTTAAATGCGTGAAAACGCTCATTTAAGTCTGTCCCCAATCAACAAAAAGAAAAAGCCTCCGCAGGTTTCCCCGCGGAGGCTTTCGCCACAAAGACTATTTGTCGGCGTCGGTGTCGGCATCGACGACAGCATGGTCATCACCAGCGTCATCGGATGCCACTTCGGCATCCTCCTGCATGGCCGCCTGCGCAAAAGCCGCGGCATCAGCCGCCAGCTCCTCCTCGCTCATACGAGGCGCGCGCTTCTTGGTCGGCATGCCGGCTGCCTTGGCATTGCGCTCCTCCTTGGCCGCCAGGATATCGCCCTCGCGTTCAAGGTAGGCATCCCACTCGTTGTCGAGCAGGGCGTTCACGGCGTCGCCCTCGACGGTCTCGCGCTCAAGCAGCACCTTCGCCATCAGATCAAGCTGATCGCGACGGGCATCCAAAATCTCGACCGCGCGGCGATGGGCCTCACGCATGATGCGCTGAACCTCGATATCGATGCGGCGCGCCGTCTCCTCGGAGTAATCCTGGTGATCGGCGTAATCGCGACCAAGGAACACCTGATGCTGCGCCTCGCCAAACACTTGCGTGCCCAGCTCCTCGCTCATGCCCAGACGCGTAACCATCTCGCGCGCCATCTTGGTCGCGCGCTCCAGGTCGTTGCTCGCGCCCGAAGTGATGTCATCGCACATGAGCTCCTCGGCAACGCGGCCGCCCAAGAACACGGCAAGCTCGTCGAGCATCTCGTTCTTGGTCTTGAGGAAGTGATCCTCCTGCGGAAGCTGCAACGTGTAGCCCAGAGCCTGGCCGCGGCTGACAATCGAAATCTTATGAACCGGATCGGAGTGCTCCAAGATGTGACCCACCAGGGCATGGCCGCTCTCATGGTAGGCAATCGTGATGCGCTCGGCTTCGGTCATCACACGACCCTTGCGTTGCGGTCCGGCAATCACGCGCTCCATCGATTCCTCGACCTCGTCCATCGAGATCACGGAACGATGACGGCGAGCGGCCAGCAGCGCAGACTCGTTGAGCAGATTTGCCAGATCGGCACCGGTGAAGCCAACGGTCATCTGGGCGAGCTTCTCAAACTTAACGTCCTCGTCCATCGGCTTGTTCTCGGCACGCACGCGCAAGATCTGCTCGCGGCCCTTCACATCCGGACGGTCGACCGTAACCTGGCGGTCAAAACGGCCGGGACGCAGCAATGCCGGATCCAGGATGTCAGGACGGTTGGTCGCAGCGATCAGGATGACCGACTCGCTTTCCTCAAAGCCGTCCATCTCGACCAGCAGCTGGTTGAGCGTCTGCTCGCGCTCGTCGTGACCGCCGCCCAAGCCAGCTCCGCGCTGACGTCCCACGGCATCGATCTCATCGATGAAAATGATCGACGGGGCCTGGGACTTGGCCTCCTTAAAGAGGTCACGCACACGGCTGGCGCCGACACCTACGAACATCTCGACAAAGTCGGAACCCGAGATGCTAAAGAACGGCACGCCTGCCTCGCCGGCAACGGCCTTGGCCAGCAGCGTTTTACCGGTGCCCGGAGGGCCAACCAGCAACACGCCACGCGGGATCTTGGCGCCCAGCTTGCGATAGCGATCCGGATCGCTCAAAAAGTCACGGATCTCCTCGAGCTCCTCGACTGCCTCGTCCACGCCGGCAACGTCTTCAAACTTGACCTTGGGGCGTGTGGCCTCGTTGGTCTTGGCGTTGGTCTTGCCAAACTGCATGTTCCTGTTGTTGGCGCCCATCATCTGGCGCATAAAGTAGAACATGATGGCGATCAGGGCAATCGTCGGAAGCACGCTCATCGCCAAGTCGCCCCAAAAATCGGGGTCATTGGTGTTGACGATGTACTTGGTATCGGGGTGCTCCGCCATGAGCTCGGCAAGCGAATCGGAGCCGACATAGGTCGAGGAGAAGCTCTTGAGCTCGCTCGTATCGCCCTTGTCCTTTTTTGTCTTCCAGTAATGACCCGCCACGCTTCCGTCTTGAACCGTATAGGTCAGATCTTCGACGCGATCCTGCTTGATGGCGCTGACCATCTCGCTCGTCGCGAGCTTAACGGTATTGCTGGAGCTGGCAAAGCCGGAACCCATATTAAAGAAGGCATAGCCCAGAAGCGCGCAAGCCAAAAGAAAATACAGCCAGCCCGTACGCGTGGGCTTCTTGCCTCCGGGCATCCCCGGGATCTTTGGGCCCCGGGGAGTCTGGGAATTGTTGTCGTTACGGTCGTCGGGCATCTTACGAATAAACCTCCGGTTTCAAAATGCCCAGATACGGAAGGTTGCGATAGCGCTCGGCATAGTCGAGGCCGTAGCCCACCACAAAGGCATCGGGGCAATGGGTTCCAACATAC
>DBFRXD010000089.1:0-24207 GCA_048502435.1 Collinsella aerofaciens | reverse complement strand
GACTTCCCGTATATTTCTTTCTTGCGCAAAGGCACAGCCGAGCGCAGCGATGCAGTCATTGGGATGTCGTCTAATGGCAGGACAGCGGATTCTGGTTCCGTCAATGGGGGTTCGACTCCCTCCATCCCAGCCATTGCATTTGCTACATATGGCCCGTTCGTCTAGCGGTTTAGGACGCCGCCCTCTCAAGGCGGAGATCACCAGTTCGAATCTGGTACGGGCTACCAAAATTGAACGCCCGGGCCTCGCAAGAGACCCGGGTTTTGTGTATTGACCGTATATACGGCGCCTGCCGTGTTTCGCTCAGATCGAGGAGTAGCCATGGATCTGCCCATCAGCTTGCAAGACATCACGTATGCCGAGAACTATCTGGCGCAGGGCGACCTGGCTACGGCGACGCCGCTGCTGGAGCGCTTGGTGGAGCTCGCCGAGGAGTATATCGACGCCGAGTGCAAGACGGAGGAGAAGCGCCAATACTTTAGCTTCGATAGCAAGTTTGAGCGCTTGGCCTATCGCCGCGTGGAGAAGGATCCGCGCGAGCTCGTGCAGGTCGAGGTGCCGTTTGACCGCCTGTACTCTGACATGGCGTTTGCCTACATTCGCCAGCAGGATTATGTGAGTGCTCGCAACGCCTTGATGCAGGCCGTGCGCTGGGACCCCATGAACTGCAACTACCGCCTGGATCTGGCCGAGCTGTTCCGCGCTCTCGAGGACAAGCAGGAATGGGCATCGCTCTCGTTCTCGGTGCTGGAGCGTGCAAGCGATGGCAAGTGCGCCGCCCGCGCTTACGCCAATCTAGGTCAGTACTTCTTGGAGCCCGAGACCGAGAACGTTTCGGCTGCCGTGGGCTGCGCGCGTCTGGCGCTGCGCCTGGCGCCCAACGATGCGCATACGACGCGCCTGCTCAACAAGATCCATACCACCTATCCGGATGCCGCCGATGAGAGCGACGACCACGTGATGGGTGAGCTCGCCCTGCAGGGCGTGCCGACCTCACCTTCGGCCGAGATCGCCATCTGCCTGATTATGTGTGCGACCGATGCTGCAAGCGACGGCGACAAGCAGGAGGCGACGCGCCTGACGGTGCGTGCTCGCGACTTGGTGGGCGAGGAGGCCTGCGCGGCGATTATCAAACTGGTGCGCGAGAGCGATGCCGAGCTCAATGCCGAGCGCAAGGCAAAGCGCGAAGCTACGGGCAAGGGTTCCGATGGCGCCAAGGAGGCCGGCGATGCCCAGTAAGCGCGAGCGCAAACTCATTTCCAAGAATCGCTCGGCACATCACGAGTACTTTATCGATGAGACGTTTGAGTGCGGTATTGAGCTGAGCGGCACCGAGGTCAAGTCGATTCGCGAGCGCGCCTGTCAGATCACTGACACTTTTGCGCTGATTCGTGGCGGCGAGTGCTGGCTCGTCGGACTGCATATCCACCCTTATAGCCATGGTGGCGTGTGGAATCGCGATCCCGATCGTCGGCGTCGTCTGCTGCTGCACCGCAAGGAGATCGACTTTCTTGACGGCAAACTTCGCAACCGTGGTTATGCGCTGGTTCCGTTGGAACTCTACTTTAATACCGACGGCCGCGTAAAGCTGCTGCTGGGTCTGGGTCGCGGCAAGAAGCTCTACGACAAGCGCGAGGACTTGGCCAAGCGTGATGTCCAACGCGAGATCGACCGCGCCCTCAAAGAGCGCAATCGCTGACCACCCTTCATAAGTTGCGGTGGAATACGGACTGTTTTGCCTGATTGAGGGACTATTCAGTCCCTATTTCACCGCAACTGCGGGCGTCTCATCTTTCTTACTGTTCTGACACATATGTCTCAAAGGCGGCGTCCGTTATGGGCGTCGCCTTTTTTGTGGGTACATACATCCATGAGGTTCCAACCCGAGCTAGGGGAGTGATCGTTATGGACAAAACTGCGTTCTTTACCATGCCGAGTGGCCTGTACGTGGTGAGCGCCGCGGCGGACGGGCTGCGTGCCGGCTGCGTCATCAACACAGCGGTGCAGGTGACATCCGCCCCGCCGCGCATCTCGATTGCCGTGAACAAGGAAAATGTCACGTCCGGCGTAATCGCATCGGCTAAGGCTTTTGCGCTGACCGTGATTGACCAGACCGCCGATATGCTCTACATCGGTAACTTTGGGTTCCGCACCAGCAGCGATTATGACAAGTTTGCCAAATACGAGACCCGCGAGACGGCTCTGGGCATGCCCTATGTGCCCGAGCACGCGGCGGCCCTGTTTAGCTGCCGTTTGATCGACACTGTGGATGTGGGCACGCACCTGCTCTTTATCGGCGAGGTGGAGGATGCCGAGCGCCTGAGCGACGAGACGCCGCTGACGTACGACTACTATCACAAGGTGCTAAAGGGCAAGACGCCGCCCAAAGCCTCGTCGTATCAAGGCTAGAAATGTTCTAAAAATACTTGCATTATATTATTGAGAATATATACTAATAAGTAAGTACACCAGCAGTCACGTTCGAGAGGAGAACATCATGGCTGAGGAGAAGAAGACGTATAAGTTTGTGTGCACCGTTTGCGGTTACGAGGTTGAGGTCGACACGCCCGAGCTGCCCGAGGACTACGTGTGCCCGGTGTGCGGCGTCGGTCCCGATCAGTTTGAGCTCGTCGAGGAGTAACTCGCAGGCACACGGCGAAAGCCGAACATAGCTCTGTCCAAGGGCCCCGGTCGAATTCTCGGCCGGGGCCCTTTTGATTTATCTGACGGTTTAAAACGGTCTCACGTGTTACAGATTAAGACGTTATATCTGGACAGCCACGCCATCCCAATTACATTCCCGTTAGCAGCACGATGTCGAGAATCGTCACGATGGCACCGATCCCTACGAGCAGCGCGTTGAGCGGGCGCGAGTTGACGTATTTGCCCATGACACGGCGTGAGCTGGTGAGCCGTATGAGCACAAAGACCGTAATCGGCAACTGAAGCGACAGCAGCGCCTGACTCCAGATGAGACCCTCAAAAGGATTTGGGACGACCAAGCACGCCGCCACTGCGCCGGCGAAACAGGCCGCCACCCCGATCGAGGAATGTCGGTCGTGGATGTCGTATTCCTCGTCGAACATGCCCGCGGTGATGGTGCCTGCCGCCATGCCCGCTGTCACGCTGCTCGATAGTCCCGCGAACAGCAGCGCTACCGCAAAGAGGGTCGAGCTCGCCGGGCCCAAGATGGGGGAGAGCGTGGCCGCTGCGACGGCGAGGTCGTCTACGACAATGCCGTGCGCAAAGAAGGTCGTTGCGGCCAGGATGACCATGGCCGAGTTGATCGCCCAGCCCACGCCCATCGAAAAGAGCGTGTCGAAGAGCTCATAGCGCAGACGCTCTTCGATAACCTGCTCGCCTTGGCCTTCGAAGTGCATGGATTGGATGACCTCGGAGTGCAGGAAGAGGTTGTGGGGCATAACGACCGCGCCTAGGACACTTACGATAATCGCGGCCGAGCCGGTGGGCATACGGGGTGTGATCCAGCTTGTGGCGGCTTGCGGCCAGTCGACGTTGACTAGTGCAAGCTCGGCCAAAAACGAAAGTCCTACCACGCCCACGAAGGCGATGATCCATCGCTCGGCGCGTTTGTAGGAGCTTGTCATGAGCATGGCAATCGATGCCGCCGCGACGATGACGCAGCCGGCGCGTACAGGCAGGCCAAAGAGCATTTGAAGCGCGATCGCACCGCCCAGGACTTCGGCCATGGCGGTGGCGATGGTCGCGAGGTAGGCGCTGGCGAGCACCGTGCGCCCAACGAAGCGGGGGAGAAAGCGGGTCGTGGCCTCGGCAAGGCAGGCGCCCGTGGCGATGCCCAGGTGCGCCGCGTTGTGCTGCAAGACGATCAGCATAATCGTGGACAGCGTGACGATCCACAGCAGCGCGTAGCCAAACTGCGAGCCCGCGGCCATATTGGAGGCCCAGTTGCCCGGGTCGATAAAGCCGACGGTCACGAGCAATCCGGGGCCGATATGCCGTGCGATGTCGAGTCCTCCGTGACCGCCGGTGCGTCGGGAGCCAAAATGATGTTTGAGATGGTTGATCATGGTGCGCTCCTGCGTGCCGTTTGCTTGACGCCGGAAAGGATACCCGTTTTAGGCTCAAAAGTTAATCAAGACTAACAAAATTGCTGTATTTGAATAGGATGGTGAAAGGGGGCTGCGAAATGTCTTGATCTGTAACAACTAGGGATGGAAATTGGGTCTTACTGTTACAGATTGAGATGTTTGAAGCGGTGAGCTTACAGGTCGAACTTGGGGCCCTTGTTGCCGTCCTTGAGGTCGGCGGTGTCCACTCGTAGGGTGTGCGTTACGCGATTGTTTCGAAACGGGCGGGAAACACAACGGGCCGGCGGTGCTCCTAGTATGCCTATTCAACTGACTGTCTAATATCTAGGGGAGGATCGCGATGCAGGCAGATTCCGCTCAGCAGCAGGGCCTTTATCGCCCCGAATTCGACCACGATGCATGCGGCATCGGCGCGCTTGCCGATATCAACGGTGAGCGCCATCACCAGATTCTGGACGATGCACTGTCCATTCTGGTCAACTTGGAGCACCGCGGTGGCACCGGACTCGAGAAGAACACCGGCGACGGCGCTGGTATCCTGTTCCAGGTTCCGCATCACTTTTTCCGTAAAGAGGCTCAAAAGTGTGGCCAGATTCTGCCGGCAGAGGGCGACTATGGCGTGGCCATGCTGTTCTTCCCGCAGGACGAGAAGGGCGTAGAGGATGCCCGCCGCGTGTTTGAGGAGGGCTGCGCCGAGGCCGGCGTGCCGCTGCTCTTTTGGCGCGAGGTGCCGGTTGACCCGCACGACCTGGGCGAGACGGCCCGCGCCTGTATGCCCACTATCCTGCAGGCCTTCCTGGGCCGTCCGGACGACACGCCCGCCGGCGATGCCTTCGAGCGCCGCCTGTACGTGTGCCGCCGCACCATCGAGAAGAAGGCCGACGCTGAGTTTGCCCTGCGCGACAAAATCTTCTATGTATGCTCCATGAGCTCGCGCACCATCGTGTACAAGGGCATGCTGGTCGCCACGCAGATGCGCCGCTTCTTCATCGATCTCAACGACGCCGCCGTCAAGACGGCCGTGGCGCTCGTCCACTCGCG
Organism: Collinsella aerofaciens; assembly: GCA_048502435.1. Classification (GTDB taxonomy): domain Bacteria; phylum Actinomycetota; class Coriobacteriia; order Coriobacteriales; family Coriobacteriaceae; genus Collinsella; species Collinsella aerofaciens_CL. Next base: position 19,096 of record DBFRXD010000089.1, on the reverse strand, counting down.
CTACTCCACCAACACCACGCCCAGCTGGGAACGCGCGCACCCCAACCGCTTTATCATCCACAACGGCGAGATCAACACCCTCAAGGGCAACGTCAACTGGATTCGCGCCCGCGAACCCAACCTGTACAGCCCCGTGCTGCAGCACGATCTTGAGCGCGTGATGCCCATCATCAACCGCGAGGGCTCCGACTCCGCGATTCTGGACAATGTGCTTGAGTTTTTGGTCATGAACGGCCGTCCGCTCACGCGTGCCGCGTCCATGCTGCTGCCCGAGCCGTGGGACCACAACGACAGCCTGAGCGAGGAGCGCCGCGCCTACGACGCCTACCAGTCCATGCTCATGGAGCCCTGGGACGGCCCGGCCGCCATCGCCTTTACCGACGGCCGTACCCTGGGTGCTGCCCTCGACCGCAACGGCCTGCGTCCCGCCCGCTACTATGTGACGCGCGACGGTCGCTTTATGCTGGCAAGCGAGGTGGGCACCATCGAGGTGAGCCCCGAGAACATCCTGACGAGCGGCTGTCTGGGGCCGGGCCAGATGCTCGAGGTCGACTTTGCCCGCGGTCGCGTCATCTACAACGACGAGCTGCGTGCCCGTTACGCCAAGGAAAAGCCCTACCGTGATTGGATTGCCGAGGAGACGCTGACCGTCGACGCGCTCGATGAGCCCGTTGCGGCAACACCCGCCGAGGACGACGAGGTGCCTACCGCCGTGCGTATGGCCAAGCTCGGCTATCACTGGGATGATGTTGACGAGGTCGTGCGCCCCATGGCCCAGCAGGGCAAGGCACCGCTCGCTTCGATGGGTATCGATGCGCCGCTAGCCTGCCTGTCCAAGAAGACGCGTTCGTTCTTCGATTACTTCTATCAGCTGTTCGCCCAGGTCACGAATCCGCCGATCGATGCCCTGCGCGAGCATATGGTAACCTCGACCACGCTCTACCTGGGCAACCACGGTAACCTGCTCGAGGACTCCCGCACGGCCTGCCAGCTGGTGCGCCTGGAGCGCCCGTTGCTCAACGAGGAGGAGTTCGACCGCATCTGCGCCATCGACCGCATGGGCTTTAAGACCCGCCGTTTCCGTGCTGTCTACCGCCGCGATGCCGGCAAGGGCGCGCTGCAGGCTGCGCTCAAGCAGCTTGCCGAGGATGTTGAGGCTGCGGTCCGCGACGGCGTGAACATCGTGGTGTTGAGCGATCGTGCCGCTGCGGGCGAGGTGCCCGTGCCGTCGCTGCTCGCCGTGGGCTGCGTGCACAACCACCTGATCCGCGCCGGCGTGCGTACCTTTGCCGACATCGTGGTGGAGTGTGGCGACGCCGTGTCCCCGCACGACTTTGCGGCGCTGGTGGGCTACTCCGCGAGCGGCATCTATCCGTACAGCGCGCATGCGTGCATCCGCAATCTGGCGGCACGCGGCGACCTGGACGTGACGGGCGAGCAGGGCATCGCCAACTACAACAAGGCTGCGACCGCCGGCATCGTCTCCATCATGTCCAAGATGGGCATCTCCACGGTGCAGAGCTACCACTCCGCGCAGATCTTCGAGGCCGTGGGCTTTACGCCGGCGTTCGTCAACGCGTACTTCGCCGGCACGGTGAGCCGTGTGGGCGGTATGGGTGTCGAGGACGTCGAGCGCGAGCAGAATGAGCGCTACGACGCCGCGCTCGCTATCCTTAAGAGCCCGGCTCCCGATCAGCTGCCCACGTTGGGTCTGACCAAGTGGCGCCCGCTCGGCGGCGAGGATCACCTCATCGATCCGCAGACTGTCTACTTGCTGCGGACCGCCTGCCGTGAGGACAGCTACGACACCTTTAAGGAGTACAGCGCCCGCCTGCACCGCACCGGCCGTGCCGTGCGCCTGCGCGACCTGCTGGACTTTGATGCCGGCGGCCGCACCCCGGTGGCACTCGACGAGGTCGAGCCCGCGCTCAACATCGTTCGCCGCTTTAACACCGGCGCCATGTCGTACGGTTCCATCAGCAAGGAAGCACACGAGTGCATGGCCATCGCCATGAACCGCCTGCACGGCCGTTCCAACTCGGGCGAGGGCGGCGAGGATCCGCGCCGCGAGACCCCGCTGGCTAACGGTGACTCCAAGAATTCCGCCATCAAGCAGGTGGCAAGCGCGCGCTTTGGCGTGACGAGCCGCTACCTGTGCAGCGCCTTTGAGATTCAGATCAAGATGGCCCAGGGCGCCAAGCCCGGCGAGGGCGGCCACCTGCCCGGCAAGAAGGTCTACCCCTGGATCGCCGAGGTCCGTCAGTCCACGCCCGGCATCGGCCTGATCTCGCCTCCGCCGCACCACGACATCTACTCCATCGAGGACCTGGCGGAGCTTATCTTCGATCTTAAGAACGCCAACCCCGGCGCACGCGTGTCGGTCAAGCTGGTCAGCGAGGCCGGCGTCGGCACCATCGCCACCGGTGTGGCCAAGGGTGCCGCCGACAAGATCTTGATCAGCGGCCACAACGGCGGCTCCGGTGCTGCGGCGCGCGATTCGATCTGGCACGCCGGTCTGCCGCTGGAGCTTGGCCTTGCCGAGGCCCAGCAGACGCTGCTGCAAAACGGCCTGCGCTCACGCGTGGTGCTCGAGGCCGATGGCAAGCTCATGGACGGCACCGATGTTGCCGTCGCCTGCCTGCTGGGTGCCGAGGAGTTTGGCTTTGCGACCATGCCGCTCATCTCCATGGGCTGCCTCATGCAGCGCGACTGCCAGCAGGATACCTGCCCGGCCGGCATCGCTACGCAAAACTGCCGCCTGCGTCGCGGCTTCCGCGGCAAGCCAGAGCACGTCGAGCATTTTATGCTCTTTGTTGCCGAGCAGCTGCGTGAGGTCATGGCGAGCCTGGGCTTCCGCACCGTCGACGAGATGGTCGGCCATCCCGAGTGCTTGCGCCAGATCGAGGTCCCGGGCAACCGCAAGGCCAACCTGCTCGATCTGTCGCCCGTGCTGGCGAGCGCGACCTGTGAGTTTGGTGCCCATATCCCGGGTGCCGACGGCCGTCACTTCCTGCCCCAGATGGCTGCGGACAGCGAGCTCGACAAGACGCTCGACTCCACGTTGTTTGTGCCCTATACGGCCGATGCCCGTGCGCACCTGCGCCCGATTCGCTTCCGCGCCGATATCGCCAACGTCAACCGCTGCGTGGGCACCATCTTGGGCAACGCGGTGACCAAGGCGCATCCCGAGGGCCTGCCCGCCGGCTCCATCACCATCGATTGCGATGGTTCGGCCGGTCAGAGCTTTGGCGCCTTCCTGCCGCGCGGCATTACGCTCAACGTGTGCGGCGACGCCAACGACTACTTTGGCAAGGGCCTTTCGGGCGGCGAGGTGTCGGTGCGCCCCAACCCGCATGCGACCTACAAGTTCGACGAGAACATCATCGTGGGCAACGTTGCGTTCTTTGGCGCTACGAGTGGCCGCGGCTTCATTAACGGCCTGGCCGGCCAGCGCTTTGGCGTACGCAACTCCGGTGCCACGGTGGTGGTCGAGGGCTGCGGCAACCATGGCTGCGAGTACATGACGGGCGGTCTGGCGCTCATCTTGGGCGAGGTCGGGCAGAACTTCGCCGCAGGTATGACGGGTGGCGTGGCTTATGTCTTCGATCAGTACGGCACGCTCGATGCCCGCGTGAACCACGAGAGCGTTGAGCTCAAGGCCCCGACGGCCGGCGAGCTGGCGCAGATTCGTGCGCTCATCCAGGAGCACGTGGACGCGACTCAGAGCCCGCGCGGCATTAAGCTACTCTACAGCTTTGAGACGATGAGCAAACACTTTGTGAAGGTCATTCCGACCGAGTACGAGCGCGTGCTGGCGATTGTCGCCGCCGCCGAGGCCATCGGTAAGACGCATGCGCAGGCTGAGGAGCTGGCGTTTGACATTGTGACCGGTCGCGCGAGCGCCGCGGATGTCGCTCGCTTTGATGTCGCGGGCGGTACTGCGGGTGCTGTGCCCGTGGCTGCCAGCCCTTTTGCTTCGACCAAGAAGGAGGCGTAAGTGCCATGGGTAAGCCAGGTGCTTTTCTTGATATCGATCGCGTGGCCCATGAGTTGCGCCCCGTGGAGGAGCGCAGCCGCGATTTCGATCCGCTGTTCGTGGAGCTCGACGACGATGCGCGCCGTGCCCAGGCGAGCCGCTGCATGATGTGCGGCGTGGCGTTTTGCCAGATGGGCGCGAGCTTTGGCAAGGCACGCCTGAGCGGCTGCCCGCTGCACAACCTGATTCCCGAGTGGAATGAGCTGGTGTACCGCGGCCGCTGGGATGAGGCTGCCGAGCGACTGTCGCTCACCTCGCCCATGCCCGAGTTTACGAGTCGCGTGTGCCCGGCGTTGTGCGAGGCCGCGTGCAACCTGGGTTCGGTCGATGGCCAACCCACGACGATCCATGACAACGAGCGTGCGATCAGCGACCATGAGTGGGCAAATGGCGGTCCGCGCCGCTTTGAGCCGGCAGGGGAGGATGCACCCACGGTCGCTGTGATTGGCTCTGGCCCGGCTGGCCTGGTGGCTGCATGGGAGCTTGCACGTCGCGGTGCCCGTGTGACGGTATTTGAGCGTGACGACCGCCCGGGCGGCCTGCTCATGTACGGCATTCCCAACATGAAGCTCGAGAAGTCTGTGGTCGAGCGTCGCGTGGCACTCATGCGCGAGCTGGGCATTGTGTTCGAGCTGGGTGCCGACGTGAGCGATCCCAAGGTTACCGCCAAGCTCGACGACTTTGACGCCGTCGTGGTGGCTGCCGGCGCCCGTGCTCCGCGTGGGCTTTCGGCTGCGAACATTGATGCCCCGGGCGTGGTGTATGCCGTGGACTACCTGACGGCTTCGACCGTCTCGGTGCTCGATGGCGGCGAGCCTGTCATCGATGCACGTGGCCTGGACGTCGTCGTCATTGGCGGCGGCGATACCGGTAACGACTGCGTGGGCACCGCGGTACGTCAGGGTGCGCGCAGCGTGCGCCAGTTTGAGTTCTTGCCGGCTGCGCCCGATAAGCGCGCGGCGAGCAACCCCTGGCCGCAGTGGCCCAACGTTAAGAAGACCGACTACGGCCAGCAGGAGGCTATCGCTGCGATGGGCGGCGAGATGCGTGCCTGGGGCGTGGATACGCTCGAGGTGCTGCTGGACAAGAAGGGTGCGGCCGCGGGTCTGCGCGTGGTCGATCTGGACTGGTCGGCGGGAAAGCCCGAACGCATTGCAGGTTCCGAGCACGAGGTGCCGGCCCAGCTGGTGCTCATCGCCTGCGGCTTTACGGGTCCCGAGCATGGCGTGTTCGATGCGGTAGGCGTGCCTGTTGCCACCGCTGGTCGTCCGCTGCCTGTGATGGCTGCCGAGGGCTCGCACCTCGCGGCACGTGTCGACGGCGTCTCCGCGGATGCCGCACCGGTGTATGTGGCGGGTGATGCTCGTAACGGCAGCTCGCTCGTGGTGAACGCTATGGCCGATGCCCTGGCCTGCGCTGCCGAAGTCGCCGACGCGCTGGAGCTGTAAAGTAGTCATTTAAGAACGTCCCCAATGACTGGTCATTTTTGTCTAGTCGTTGGGGACACTCTTTGCGAGCGGTTCGTTCGTTTGTCGACGCGCGAGTGTCCATTCGGCGTCTTCTTGAGCTGTGGTGCTCTGCTGTTTCTGTGGTGGCCGGGGGCGCTTGGCTCAAAAGGGCGGGTTGGCCGCCTATGTTTACCTGCGGTTTTGTTCCAGTGCGCATTTTCGGTCAAGCTTTTCGTCAAGTGTTTGGTCAGCATCTGGTTTGCAGCCGGAGGCCTATTTTGCCCGCGCTGGTCGTGGCTGCCCACCCTCCTCGTAAGCTCAAATTGAGGTCCATCAGTTTGAGGAGGATGCCATGACTGATCACGCTTTAGATCGAGCGCAGCTGGCCGAAGCCGTCGGCAACGATATTGCCGACATGGCCCATTTTTGGATGCTGCGGAAGTTCCAGTTTTTGGAGCCGGCGCGTGAACAGTTCGAGATCATTGTCGACCCGTGGCTCAGCTATTGCACCGAGCCTTCGCAAAACGAAATCATGGCCTACAACATGGCATTTACCGATTGGCTGCTCTTCGAGCGCCCCTATCGCCATGGCAAGACGTTGCTCGAGCTGTATGTTGAAGAGCCGCCGACATTGCTTTCGCCTGCCTCGCTCAAGCGGCTCGAGCAGGTACGCGACACACAGTATTTCTCGCGCTTTGGCATTTTGGACAAGGATCCTGCGAACGGCATGGTTGCGCTGAAGGATACGCGCACCGACCGTCGCTTTGATGTCTACGACCCGCATATCGTGCAAAAGGAGCATTGGAGCGACGGCGCGATTGCGGTGCGCCTCGCCTGCGTCGACGATGTCTGGCTGACGGCGGGACAACTCTATCTGTATGACATCGCACGCCTGAGTGACACGGCGGTCGATGGGCCTGGTGCGGTGCATCCGGAGGACCTGCAGGATGGCTTTGACACCTCGTGCATCAGCTTCTTTCTGAGGCTGGTCCGCGACATCATGGGTGCCCAGGGGCGCTACGTAAAGTCCCTCAACATCTACGAGCAGGAGTGGGAGTAAGGGATGGGCTGTCGCAGCGCCGCCGCGTGTCTATTTGTCTCGATCTGTAACGTTTAGGGACAAAAAACCGATCTACCTGTTACAGATCGAGACGAATGCTTGGGCGCTGCTGATTTGTCTAAATCTGTAACGTTTAGGGCCCTGGAGAACGTCTAACTGTTACAGATCGAGACGTTTGGCACCTGGTTGGGGGAATGTCTCGATCTGTAACATCTACAGGCTAAAAGTCGACCTTGCTGTTACAGATTGAGACGGAAGGTTGGCGGCTGCCGAAAGATCTTGTTCTGTAACAACTAGAGGCTCAAAGATTGTCTTCCTGTTACAGATCAAGACATTTGTCAGCGGAGGCAACGGTGACGATGGTCCATTTGTCTGACGTGGTGGTGATGAAAGTGTCTAATACCGTTCTCAAACACAAACATGCGACTCGCAACACGTTGGCGCGGAATAGGATGCTCGCGCGGCTCACGGAGACGGCCAAGCAAGGTGCGCTGCTCGCAACGCATGACAATACCGAGCTCATGTGGCTGCGACGCCATGTTGGAACCGACGATATCGCGGAGCCCGAGCCGTACCTGTTCTGTTTTCAGCATGATTGGGATGCATTGACGCCGGCGGAGCGAGCGCTGAGGACTATCAGAGGGCTTGCGGAATTTCATCCCGATTGGGCGTTTTGGGGATATGACGCCGCACTGATATGGGGTCTGGAGGTGCCGAATGATCTGCTTGGGCCGCGTTTTCTTGTTAAGACGGGTTGTTCGGTGACGTTGAGCAGCGGGTGCAGGTTGTTGCGTCCACAGATGGCGGGCGCGCTCGAGCGTGTTGATGGCGTGCGGGTGACGTCGTTTTGGCGCACGGTGGAGGAATGCTTGCTGCGTGCGCCGTTCTCCTACGGGTTGGCGATTGCCGATTCTGCACTGCGGGCGAAAGGCGTATCACGTGGGGATTTGTGCGAGCGCCTCCGCGCCGATTGCGAGGGCAGGCGAGGGTATCGCAGGGCACAGGTGATCGCGTCGTATGCGGACGGGCTGTCCGAAAACGGCGGCGAGTCTCGGTTCCGAGCGTTCTTTATTGCGTACGGCTTTCCGGTTCCGGAGCTGCAGGTGGAGTTTCGCGACCCGCTCGATCTGAGCCAGGTGTTTCGCGTCGACTATTTTTGGCGGTTCGAGGACGGAACGTGCGTGATTGGCGAGCTCGACGGAAAGGGGAAGTATGCCTTGCAGAACGGCGAGGGCTGGGAGTCGGTCGACCCATTCGTGGCAGAACGTCAACGGGAGTCCCATCTGACAATGCTCGGGCACAAGGTGCTTCGGTTTACGTTTGATGAGCTCAAGAATCCGGGGAAGCTGGTTGAGAAGATGAGGTTGGCGGGTATTCCGCGACGGCCCGATTTGGCTGAGGAGTGGAGACGTCAGTGGTATGGGCGCTGAGAGGTTTTGTCTCAATCTGTAACGTTTAGAGGTTATTTGAGCTCGTAACTGTTACAGATCGAGACAAACCGGTGAAGCGTCGACCGAATGTCTTGATCTGTAACAGCAAGGGGCCCAACAACCCTGTATCTGTTACAGATCGAGACACTTCCCTGGTGTCGCTGGGGTGGGACTGCAGCGTATTCCGTCCCCCACATCCCCTCTTCCCTCCGTTAACCGATATGTCTGTGGCAATCGGGCTACACTGGATAATAATGGACAGATGTTCAAGTTTTCTGAGGGGGAGGAGCTCGATATGGCGTCTGCCGATCGTTCCACGTTGTTTATCAATGCGACCGTCCTGGATGGTTCGGAGGATATGGAGCCGCAACCCGATATGGCCGTGACTGTTGAGCGCGGTGTCATCACGTGGATGGGGCCGAGTGCTGTGGCGCAGGCGCCTGCGGGTGCCGAGGTTATCGACCTGGCGGGTGCGTATCTCATGCCCGGTCTCATCAATATGCATGTGCATCTGTGCGGTTCGGGCAAGCCTGTCTCGGCCGGCGATGCGGGCGCGCTGATGAAGAAGCTCGATAATCCCGTGGGGCGCGCCATCGTGCGCCATATTCTTAAGGGCAGCGCCCAACAACAACTGGCAAGCGGCGTGACCACGGTGCGCGGCGCGGGCGACCCACTGTTTGCCGACATCGCCGTTCGTAATGCCATCGACGCCGGCAAGTATCAAGGTCCTCGCCTGGTGGCGCCGGGAACGGGCGTCACGGTGCCGGGCGGCCATGGTGCGGGCTTGTTCGCCCAGGTGGCCAACAGTCCCGCCGAGGCAGCCGAACAGGTGCGCGACCTGTACGCGCGTGGTGCCGACGTCATTAAGCTGTTCGTGACGGGCGGCGTGTTCGATGCGACCGAGGTGGGCGAGCCGGGCGTGCTGCGTATGCCGGTGGAGGTTGCCGCGGCGGCATGCAAGGCGGCGCACGATATGGGCCTTCCGGTTATGGCCCATGTCGAGAGTACCGAGGGTGTGAAGGCCGCACTTGAGGCCGGCGTTGACACGATTGAGCACGGCGCTCCGCTGACGCCCGAGATCCTGGAGCTGTACCGTGGCGCCGCGGGCACGCAGCTCGAGGGGCGTGCGCCCAGCGTTACCTGCACTATCAGCCCGGCGCTGCCGTTTGTATTGCTCGACCCGGAAAAGACCCATTCGACCGATACGCAAAAGAAGAACGGCGACATCGTGTGCTCGGGCATCATTGAGAGCGCCCGTGCCGCACTGGAAGCTGGCGTTAAGGTGGGCCTTGGCACGGACTCGAGCTGCCCGTTCGTGACGCAGTACGACATGTGGCGTGAGGTGGCCTATTTTGCCAAGTATGTCGGCGTGAGTAACGCCTTCGCGCTGCATACGGCCACGCAGGTCAATGCCGAGCTGCTGGGGCTGGGCGGCGAGACCGGCACAATCGAGTGCGACAAGGCCGCCGATATCCTGGTGACACGCAAGAACCCGCTCGATGACCTGTGCGCACTGCGTGAGCCGACGCACGTGATGTGTCGCGGCGATCTGGTGCGCAAGCTCAAGGTGAAGCGCATTCCCGAGGTGGACGCCGAGCTCGACGCGATTATGGCCATGCCTGCCGAAGCGCTTGCCGAGGAGCTCGCCCGCGATGGCGTAGCATAGGTGTGACAAAGGGACGGTCCCTTTGTCATAATCAAAAAAAGCCGAGGTCTCAACACGAGGCCTCGGCTTTTATTTTGTCCCATGGTATGGCGGCTAGGAGCGCGTCTCCATCTTGGCGTGGCACTTGGGGCAGGTGACGCGAATCTTGCCCTTGCCCTTGGGAACGGAGAGCATCTGGCCGCAGTTGGGGCACTTGAGGTATGCCGTGGTTTTGCGACCCTTCCACATCTTCTTGGCCGTGCGCTTGGCGCGCTCAAAGTCTTCCTTGCTGGTGCCGGCCGCGCGCGAGGTGCTGGCCGCTGCAGTTCTACCGCCCAAGCTGGCGACGAACTTGCCCAGGCCGGGGACGTTCGCGGTCGCGGCGACAAAGGCCTCGTTCTCCTTGCGACGTGCGTCGACGTTTTTGGACAGGCCGCGCAGCACGCCAATCACGATAACGGCGATGGCGATCCAGCTGAGCCACTGGATGCGGGCTATCGATCCGACCATCGCGATGACGATGCCGGCAAAACCCATCACGATGGTGAGTTCATCGGCACCATTGCGACCCTTCATAAAGTCATTCATGCAAATTGCCTTTCGTTCGATATGCTGCACGCCTTTATACCCGATTTAGAGCAAGGGGGACAGGTTAATCTGCACCAATGTGGTGCAAACATACCTGTCCCCAATGCCCCAATTACTTGGAGAGCTTGTCGACGACGCGTTCGATCTCGGCGAGCTTGGCGGCTTTGAGATCTTCGTCGCCCGATTCGATTGCCGAAGTCACGCAGCCCTCGATATGCGCCTTGAGCACGTCGGCGTTGATGCGCGCAATGAGCGCCTGCGTTGCCATGAGCTGCGTGGAAATATCGACGCAGTAGCGGTCCTCATCGACCATCCGCAAGATGCCGTCGATCTGGCCGCGTGCCGTCTTGAGCATGCGGGTCACCGATTTGTGGTCTGCCATCATGGCGGGTCCTCGTTTCTGGTCGATCTTCCGGATGCCCCCGTCAGTTGCGGTGAAATACGGACTGTTCAAAGGCCTAGGGCGGCCCAACAGTCCGTATTTCACCGCAACTTCTGAGGATTGAGTAGGCAGCGCCTGCTACGCGGCGGTTACGGACAGGGCATGGAATTTCTCGCCGGCGCCCTCGACGGCGGCGGCGAGCTGCTCGGCGGTCACGGTGTCGGCGCACTCCACCTGGACAGTCTGGGTCTCGTGATCGGCGTCGGCATCGGTCACGCCGGCAACGTTGAGCAGCGCCGTCTCGACGGTGGCGTCGCAGTGGCCGCACATAAGGCCGGAAGTCTTAATTGTGAAACGCATGGATATTCCTCTCTGTTGTGTCGGCTTTCCCAGGCACCCGACCTTGACCTTCAAGCCGTCGCTCGCGTATCAAAGTACGCGTCGCTCCTCTTTCAGGTCAATCTCGGGCATCTGGAAAACCCGTTCTAAATGGACTGAATGGTGAGCCTATTTTGCCACTTTCGGCTTAAAGGTTCGCAGGCGCAGCGCATTGGACACGACGCAGACACTCGACAGGCTCATGGCCGCGGCGCCGAACATCGGCGAGAGCTGCCAACTCGTGAGAGGGAAGAACACGCCCGCGGCAAGCGGAATGCCGATGCCGTTGTAGAACAGCGCCCAGAACAAGTCCTGCTTGATGTTGCGGATCGTGGCGCGCGACAGCTCGATGGCGCGGGCGACGTCCATGAGGTCGCTGCGCATGAGCACCACATCTGCCCCCTCCTTGGCGATGTCGGCGCCGGTGCCGATCGCAAGGCCCACGTCGGCGCGCGCCAGGGCGGGGGAGTCGTTGATGCCGTCGCCCACCATGGCGACCTTGCTGCCCGCATCCTGCAGCTCGCGCACGTGGCGTTCCTTGTCGGCGGGGAGGACGTCGGCGATGACCTGCTCGCTGCTCAGCCCCACGCGGCGGGCGATGGCCTCGGCCGTCACGCGGTTGTCGCCGGTGAGCATGCACACGTCGACGCCAAGCGAGCGCAGTGCGGCGATGGCCCCGGCGCTCGTCTCCTTGACCTCGTCCGCCACGGCGATGGTACCGACAAGCTCGCTGTTCTTGGCAAAGAACAGCGGCGTCTTGCCCTCGGCCGCGAACTGTTCGGCAAGGCCGGCGGGAACCTTCACGCCCAGCTCGTCCATCAGACGCACGTTGCCGGCGGCGATGACATTCTGCCCCTCGCGTGCCGTAACGCCTCGCCCGGGCACGGCGGCAAAGTCCTCTACCATGCGCGCGACGATCCCGCGTGTCTCGCACTCGGCCATAATCGCCTCGGCCAGCGGGTGCTCACTTGAGCGTTCCAGCGCAGCGGCCAGCTTGAGCAGCGCTTTTTTGCTCATGGCGGGCGAGCCGTCGGCGCGCGTGGCTACCACGATATCGGTCACGGCAGGCTTGCCGCGAGTGACCGTTCCCGTCTTATCGAGCACCACGGTGCCCACGCTGCGCAGATTCTCCAGCGCCTCGGCGCTCTTGAACAGAATGCCCATCTCGGCGCCCTTGCCGGTGCCGACCATAATGGCGACGGGCGTGGCCAGACCCAATGCGCACGGACAGCTGATCACCAGCACGGCCACGGCGGAGGTGAGCGCCTCGTTTATGCTGCCGGTCAGTGCCATCCACACCGCAAAGGTCACAGCCGAGATCACGAACACCACGGGCACGAACACGCCGGCGACTTTGTCGGCCATGCGGGCGATGGGCGCCTTGGTGGCGTTGGCGTCCTCGACGAGCTGAATAATCTTGGCAAGCGACGTGTCGGCGCCCACACGCGTAGCGCGGAAGGTAAACGATCCGGTGCGGTTGACGGTGGCGGCGTTGACGGTGTCGCCGGCGGTCTTCTCCACGGGGATGGACTCGCCGGTCAGCGCACTTTCGTCCACGGCCGAAGCGCCCTCGAGTACGACGCCGTCGACAGGGATGGACTCGCCGGGGCGCACACGCAGTACCTGGCCGGGAAGGATACTGTCGACGTCGACGGTGGCCTCGCTGCCGTCCTCTGCCACGACGGTCGCGGTCTTGGGCGCCAGGTCGATCAGCGCCTCGATGGTGCCGCCGGTCTTGGACTTGCTGCGCGTCTCGAGGTATTTGCCCACGGTGACGAGCGACAGGATCGTGCCCGCGCTCTCAAAATACAGATTGTCCATGCCCGTCATCATTGCCTCGTGCACCTGACCCGCGGCTAATTGGTCGGCCATGATGAACATGGCGTAGAACGACCAGACGATGGAGGCGGTGGCGCCCACGGCGATGAGGGTGTCCATGGTGGGCGCGCCGTGCGCGAGCGATTTAAACCCATTGATAAAGTACGCGTCGTTGACATAGACGATGGGGATGAGCGGGACGAGCTCGGTGAGGGCGAGCGTCATGCTGTGGGTATGGTCGGTGAAAATGCCGGGCAGCGGCCAGCCGAGCATGTGCCCCATGCCTATGTAGAACAGTGGGATAAGGAATACGATTGAGGCGATGAGACGAGTACGCATGGCAGAGGCGGCAGCCTCCAACTTTTTGGTTGGCGACTTCATATGGGCGGCGCCGGACCTGGCTTGCGTGTTGCCGTTTGAGCCGGCGGCACCGGTGCCCGTATCGACGGGCGAGGCCGAGTAGCCGGCACGGTCGACGGCGGTGCAGATATCGTCGGGGGAGACCTGCGCGGGGTCGTAGTCGACCATCATGGAACCGGCGAGTAGGTTGACGGCGACGCTTTGGACGCCGTCGAGCTTGCTCACGGCACGGTCCACGTGCGCTTGGCACGCGGCGCACGTCATACCGCCCACGTCAAACTTATCCTGAGCCATGGCTTCTCCTTTCTGTAATTTGGTGTTGGAATTGTTAACCTGCTGATACTATACACCCATACCCCCTGGGGGTATACAGTGGAGATTGAAATGTATGCCATTCTGTTATTGGCCGAGGTGATAGCCAGGTCGGCGGACCGTAGCCGGTCTAATGTCTCAATCTGTAACAACTAGACCCGTTTTTGTCGAGTAACTGTTACAGATCTAGATATTACATCGAGCCACAACTTAACGTCTCAATCTGTAACATTTGGGGACTGTTTTGCCTGCTAGATGTTACAGATCGAGACAAACCATTCGAGGGTAACCCGAACATCTCAATCTGTAACAGTAAGACCGATATTTGGGTCCTAGTTGTTGCAGATCGAGACAATCTCGGAGCAGATGCCCTGGCCGTTCAATGTAAAACGCCGGGGCGCCCGCGTGATGGGTGCCCCGGCGTATGCTGAGCAGGGTTTGCGAAGCGGTGGAAGGGAAGAGAAGCCGTCCTCCCGAAATCCTTACTCCTGACGACGTTTCTTGTCGGTTAGGAAGACGCCGGCGGCTACAAGCACGACGCCTCCGATGACAAACGTCTCACCGGCGAGCGCAGCATTGTCGCCTGTGATGGGAAGTGCCGAGTTGGCGGCCGTCTTGGCGTTGCCAGCAGACGGCTTTCCAGCAACCGGCTTAGCGGCAGCCTGCGTGATCTTGGCCTGCTCGGCCTTCGATGCCTCTTGCTCCTGGCGGGCGATCTCGTCCTTCAGGGCTTGCTCGGCGGCTACGCGTTTTGCCTTCGCCTCGTTGTAGGCATTGAGCGCCGCGGTGTAGGCGGGCGTCGCAGCATCAAGGTCTGCCTGAGCGGCATCAAGTGCGGCCTTTGCGTTATGTTCTGCCTGCTTGGCGGCGACGCACTTGGCAAAGAGGGCATTGAGCGTATCGTTCGCGTTTGCATCGGAGCCGGTTGCGATGCCGTTTTCGACATTGACGGACTTGAGCTTTCCGAGAGCGGCGGCAGCGGCGTCCGGTGCGGCCTGAGAATTCTCGACCGCCTGCTCGGCATTCGCTACGGCATCATTCGTCGCACTAAGAGCAGTTTCGGCCGCAGTCACTGCTGCGTCGGCGTCCTTCTTGGCTGCCTCGGCCGTGGCGAGATTATCGGCCGCGTTGTTCAACGCATCGGCATGTGCCTGCTTTGAAGCAAAGTCGTTTTCCGCCGTGGTCAGATCGCTCGCGGCGTGCTCCGCGGTCGCTGCCTTGGCCTCGACGCCGTCCTTGGCGATAGTGAGGGCCTGCTTCTTGGCAGCCGCGTCGCGCTCCGCCTTTTCAAGAGCGCTCTGGGCAGACGTCTGAGCCGCCGTGGCTTCATCGAGCGTTTGATGGGCCTTGTCAGCCTTCTCCTGGGCCGCAGCAACATCGGCAGAATACTTGGCAAGTTCCTTCCTTGCATCTTGCAGAGCCTGCTGCTTTAAGAGAGCCTCTGCCTTGGCGTCATCAACCTTCTTCTGACTCTGAGCGGCTTGCTCTTGCGATGCCTTAAGCTCGGCGCGCTTCTGGTTGACGACCTGCTCTGCGGGCGCCACGTTGCTTTGGGCGGCTTTAACCTGGTCTTCGGCTTCGGCAACTTTTCCGTTTGCCTTGGCGAGATTCTGCTCTGCTTGAGCGACCTCGGCAGCGGCACCTGCCACGTTGCCATTTTCGGTGGCAAGGTTGCTGTTCGCGGTATCAACGCCTTCTCGCTTTTGAGCGACGAGGGTCTCTGCTGCCTTTACGGCATCGGCTTTCGATGCCGCTGTGCTGCGCTTTTGCTCAAGGTTCGCTTTTGCAGCGGCAAGGTTTTCGCTGGCCTTGGAGAGACTCAGCTGATACTGATCAAAGAGACTCTCGAGTTCATCGATTGAATATTCTTTCTCGTACGAACCGTAGTTGTCGTCAACCTCCAAGATGTAGGTATATGAGAGATGAGTTCCTCGAGAATTAATGCCGTATCCCATGGTTTTGGCGTCAGGCTGTACGATATTCAAATAGTGGCCGACGGTGCCAAAGCCTACCTTTTGCTCTCCGAATTCGGTGCCGTGGCTCCAGAAAGTATCCCAAGCATCTTTGGGGGCAATTTCGCCAAGGCCGGCTTTCGCTGCGGCCTGGTCAAATATATTCTTTTCCTCATCAACCCACTGGTGTGCGACATTTCTTTTCAAGTCATAGTTCCATGCGGCATTTTCGAATCGCGCATAGTCTGAATGGTCTAGCATGGCGTCTGAGTAATTGGAGTTCGACTGAGCAATTGCCATCTGCTCGGCCGTCACCTTAAGCTCGCTAAGGCCGACGCTTTTGCGATATTCATTAATCTCGCGCAGCTTGCCAAACGAAAGCTTGGCGTTGTCGAGTGACGTGCCGTCCTTTTTATCGCCGATGGTCGTTGGGTTTAAGTCGCTCTGCTTATAGATGATGTCTGCAGCATCGTTGGCACCGATGAATTGGTAAAAGCCGATGACGCTCTGCGCCTCCGCCGTCGTAGCCTTATCGGCTGCCGCCTTGCACGTATCGTATGCTTTCTGTGCATCGACAACGGCTTGATCGGCGGCCGCCTGGTTTGTCTTGGCAGTTTCGAGCGCCTTGTCTGCTTGCTCCTTCTCGGCTTTTGCCTGGTCGACTTGTTTCTGAGCGGCCTTTGCCTTCTCCAGCTCGGCAGCATGCACCTGCTTTGCCGAGGTCAACTCCGATTGCGCCGCATCGGCTTTCGCCTGGGCTGCCGTTACATCATTTTCGGCTGCTGCGACTGTCTGCTTCTTGGCTTCGAGCTCGCTTTCGGCACCGGTGAGGGCGTCCCGCTTGGATGCAACGTCACTATTTGCCTGAGAAAGACCTGCTTCGGCAGCCGCCTGCTGCTGCTTCGCCTGATCTAGTGCGCTTTGGGCGGCATCGACCTTTGCCTGAGCGGCGTCATACTCCGGGCCCTCGGCGCCTGCCTTTGCGGCTGCCAAATCGGCTTGCGCGCTGTCATACGCTGCCTGTGCCGCGACTACCTTACCATCCGCGGCGGTCTTTGCCTGTTGAGCGGAAGCCAGCGTGCCTGACGCCTCGTTGTAAGCGCTCTGCGCGGCGCTCCGAGCCTGCTGGGCATCGGCGAGTGCGGAGTCGGCAGCGGTTTTTGCGGCCTTTGCCTGGTCAAGAACCTTCTGGGCATCTGCGGCAGACTGCTCGGCGGCCTTGATTTCCTCCGGCGTTGCGTTGGCGGCTGCCTTCTGGGCTTCCTCAAGCTTGGCCCGTGCGTCGGCTGCCGCCTGCTTTGCGGAGTCGAGTGCCTTCGTCTTGCTTTCGGCATCGGCCTTGGCCGTGTCGAGCTTGCTCTGGGCATCCTTTAACGTGGCGCTGGCGCTGTTGGCCGCCTTGACGCTTTCATCGAGTTGACGGGCGTATTCGGCACGCGCGGCGGCTTCTGCCTGCGAATTGTTGGAGACGGAAGCGTCGTAGGCAGTCTGGGCGTTGTCGCGGACCGTCTGCTTTTCGGTATAGGGGGCAACCGCCGTGTCGTAGTCGGACTTGGCTTCTGCCTCGGCAGCCTTTGCGGCGTCGATTGCGGCCTGCAAGTCGGCAATTTTCTGGGCGTTCGTCTTTACTGCGGAGCCTGCCGCCTCGCCGGCGTGGGCGGCGAGCGGGGACATGATTGCGTCCTGTGCCGTGGTGTCGCTCAGATCGTTGGCAAATGCCGAGAACGGGGCGAGCAACGACGAGCCGGTCATTGCGATGGTGGTGGCTGCGGTGACGGCGAGTCGCGCGGTCTTGTGACCCGCGAATGCGCGATGGGGCTCGGCGCCGCCTGAGACTTCCAAGTGTTTAGGTGCGTACTTTGCCATTTCTTCTCCCAATCGTTGAAGGGGTACCTATGACAATTCGTACGTTACGACCGCCGAAAGGGTTTCTGTTGCGCAACATTGGCAAGAAAATATCGACACACTTGAGTCACATTTATGAGTCGAAGTTCTCGGCAAGCTAATGTCTCGTTCTGTAACATCTAGCAGCAAATATGACCTCTAACCGTTACAGATCAAGACAATTGCCGGGGAGGGGTCCCGTCACGGCAAGACGCCCGCCGCCTAGATACAGAACCCGGGGATCACGCAGGTCCGCTTCTTGGGGTTGTCCGCAGGCGTTGCGTACGTAAAGGTGTCGCCGTCGTGGCCCACACGGTTTATGTAGAGCGTGCCTTCGGTCTCCGATGAGTCGGGGCTCACCGTGCGCTCCCACCAGCAGGTGTCCTTGCCCTTCCACTGGCGGACCATCGTCTCGTTCGTGGAATACGGGCTCACCTTGAGCTCGCGGAAGAGCTGATACTCCTTGCCCTCGCCGTTGTAGATGTCTGCCAGGTAGTGATAGTCCTTGGCAAACGAATCGGGCGGTTGCGTACCGCACAACTCGACCATGGCGGGCAGCCAAAGGGTTGCGGGCAACTCGCTCAGACACGATGCACTGTTGGCGGCGCCCACATTGTTCGAGACCTTCTTGACCCCTTTAATGAGTGCGCGCAACTCGTTGGGCAGCAGCTTAAGGCCGTCGCCGTTGAGCCATTCCCGCAGCTCGCAATCTGCCCAGCCGGCGCTCGGCGGTTCAGCCGCAGCGTTGCGCTCGGCAATACCCGCATCGAACATAAACGTCAGTCCGGCCTTGCCCGTCCCGTCCAGAAGTTCATCGTGGCGGATGCCCACAAGCTGCGCGCCAACCTGCAGCCCGTTGGTGAGCGTGACACGCTTGGTACACGGATAGGGGATACGCCCATCGGCATCGAGCAGGTGATAGCGCTTGGCAATCTCGCGTGCCTCGCTACGGGTCTCGGCGGCCTTAATCTTGAGCGAAATCTCCTGCAGCTGATCCCAGGTGTAGTCGTCAAGTGAACCGCGGATGCCATCGAGGTAGTCGGGGATGCCAAAGCCATGGGTTGCCGCGCCAATGACGCCGAGCCCCGCAACGACTGCAGCGACGCCGCCGATAATAAAGCGACGGCGGGTCATGGCATCGTTCCGGGCCTGCTCCAGGATCTCTCGCGCGCGCTCGCCGGCGACGTCGACCTTAAGGTGCGTACCGGAGTCGATGTCAATTACGGCGTCATTGCTCGCGCCCTCGCGGTCCTCAGATTCTGCAGCGGGGAGGTATGTCGAGAGCACCTCGAGCATCTGCTGCTCGGTAGGGCGATCGCACTGCTCGACTGAGAGACCTTTCATGATGATTTGGACGAGCGCTTCATCGCTCTCGCAGCGCGGCTCGAGCGGTGCCGGCTTGGTCTTGGTCTTTACGAGATAGAACGAGCCGGTTGCAGCGGCGTCCGTCGACTCAAAGTCAAACGGTTTGCGACCGCTGTAGAGCTGGTACAAAATGCTCGAAAGCGCATAGACGTCGATTGCCGGCGAACGGCGAAGGGCCGCGATGCCTTCGATATCCTGCGTGAGCATCTCGGGCGCGGCGTATGCGGGCGTGGCAAAACGCCAGATGTCGGCGCGCCGGGTGATCGTGTCGTCGCCGAGGGCCATGGTCGCGGAGCCCATGTCGATGAGGCAGGGGTCAAAGGAGCAATCGGCAATCTGCTGCTCGAGCGTTCGGCTGGTGGTGCGGAACATGATATTGGCAGGCGACAGGTCGCGATGGATGACCGGATTCACGAGGCCTTGGGTCATCAAGAGCGC
>DBFRXD010000088.1:0-21153 GCA_048502435.1 Collinsella aerofaciens | reverse complement strand
AGACCCCCGCGAACTTCGCGGCGGCGGTCGGCCCCATGCCGTCCTCCGTCGCCAGGAGGAAGAGCTCGACCTTCTCCCTGCTGTACATGCGAACCTCCAGTCCGGACCGCCCCGCGGTCCAACTTTCTGTCCGCACCCCCTCGGGGGCACTTTTTATGCCGATCGGGCGCTATCTGCGTTCCAAATAGGACGCTGAGGATGGCGCACGGCGCGCTCCAATGCTGAATACTCCCAAAAATGTACGTCGGGACATGACCCACCTGAGCAAAAGCGCTCAAGTTCGGTGTTCGGGGACGCCAACCGGTCCGCAATGCATGCAAGTCACAGCTCCGGCAACCGTTGAACGGGCAAAACCTACCGTTCACCCCATGGTTGTTAGGTGAACGTTCACCTTTTGAGTCGTAATGGATTAGTATGGTGAACGTTCACCTAGAGGATGACGAGCGTATTGTGCGCCCGCTCCGCAAACAAAGGGGTTGTTTGATGAAAAACTTTATGGACGATCAGGATTTCCTGCTGAGCACCAAGACCGGCGAGGAGCTGTTCCACAACTTTGCCGAGGGCATGCCCATCGTCGACTACCACTGCCACATTTCTCCCAAGGAGATTTGGGAGGACAAGCGTTTCGAGAACATCACCGAGGTTTGGCTGGGCGGCGACCACTACAAGTGGCGCCTGATGCGTGCCAACGGCGTCGACGAGCGCTTTATCACTGGCGACGCCCCTGCTCGCGAGAAGTTCCAAAAGTGGGCCGAGACCCTGGGTCGCTGCGTCGGCAACCCCGTCTTTGAGTGGAGCCACCTGGAGCTTAAGCGCTACTTTGGCTACGAGGGCGTCCTCAACGGCAAGACTGCCCAGGAGGTCTGGGACCTTGCCAACGCCAAGCTCGCTGAGGCTAGCTTTACCTGCCGTAACCTGATCAAGCAGTCCAACGTCCGCATGATCTGCACTACCGACGACCCCGCCGACAGCTTTGAGTGGCACAAGAAGATTGCCGCCGACGACAGCTTTGACGTTCAGGTCGTTCCCGCCATGCGCCCCGATGCCGCTTTGCGCATCGAGCGCGGCCAGGAGTTTGCCGACTACTGCAAGCACCTTTCCGAGGTTGCCGACGTTGAGGTCAGCGACTTTGAGGGCATGAAGGCTGCCATTTCCAAGCGCTACGACGTTGCTCACGAGCTGGGCTGCCGCGCCTCCGACCACGCACTCGACTACGTTATGTACGTCCCGGCTACCGCCGACGAGATCGAGGCTATCTTTGCCAAGGGTCTGGCTGCCGAGCCGCTTACCGAGGAAGAGGTCCTCAAGTACAAGACTGCCTTTATGCAGTTCGTTGCCGGCGAGTATGTCCGTCTGGGCTGGGCCATGCAGCTGCACTTTGGCTGCAAGCGCGACAACAACCGCGCCATGTTTGCCAAGCTCGGTCCCGATACCGGCTACGATTGCATCTCCAACTACACGCCGTCCGACCAGCTTGCCGATTTCCTCAACTCCATTCAGGAGACCTGCGGCCTGCCCAAGACCATTCTGTACAGCCTGAACCCCATCGATAACACCATGATCGATACCGTCATGGGCTGCTTCCAGGAGGCTCCGACCGCCGGTAAGATCCAGAACGGCTCCGCCTGGTGGTTCAACGACAACGAGGTCGGCATGCGCGAGCAACTCACGGCTCTGGCTAACGAGGGCGTCCTGGGCAACTTTGTGGGCATGCTTACCGACTCCCGCTCTTTCCTGTCCTATCCGCGCCACGAGTACTTCCGTCGCGTGCTGTGCAGCGTGATCGGCGAGTGGGTCGAGCAGGGCAAGTACCCGGCCGACATGGAGCTGCTGGGCAGTATCGTGCGCGACATCAGCTACAACAATGCGGTCCGCTACTTTGGCTTTGACCTGGACACCGACGAGGCCTAAGCCCGCATCGAATCACATCGAACCCTGGGCGCCGTTGCCAAACGCGGAGCCCCGTTTTGCTTGCACGCTAACAAACATCTAAGGAGACACATAGATGGAGAACATCAGCTACGATGCGCTCGAGAAGATCGGCTACAAGGGCTATTTGCTGCCCAAGGATGCTCCCGAGAAGGTTCTGCAGTTTGGCGAGGGCAATTTCCTGCGCGCCTTCGTCGACCGTTTCTTTGACATGGGCAACGAGGCCACCGGCTGGAACGGCAAGGTCGTCATGGTGCAGCCCATCAACGGTGCCTTTGGCTTTGCCGACGGTATCAATGCCCAGGACGACCTGTACACCGTGCTGGTGCGCGGCAAGGAGAACGGCAACACGGTTGACGAGTCCCGCGTGATCAGCGCCTGCAGCCGCTGCCTTAACCCGTATCGTGAGGACGACTACCGCGCCATGATGGAGGTCGCCGTCTCCGACGACCTAGAGATCATCGTCTCCAACACCACCGAGGCCGGTATCGCCTATGACCCGTCCTGCAAGGCCGACGACATGCCACCTGCGAGCTTCCCCGCCAAGCTTGCCCAGGTGCTCCACACCCGCTGGGCTGCCGGTAAGCCGGGCGTCATCGTCCTCGCCTGCGAGCTCATCGATCACAACGGCGAGGAGTTGCTGCGCATCATGAACCAGTATGTGAGCGACTGGGGCTGGGAGGACGAGTTTGCGCAGTGGATGGCCAACGACTGCACCGTCTGCACCACGCTCGTCGACACCATCGTGCCGGGCCGTATCCGCGACGCATCCGAGGCCGCCGCGGTGGCTGAGCGTCTGGGCTACGAGGATCCCTTCCTGGCCGTGCGCGAGCCCTTCCAGATGTGGGGCATCCAGGGCGACGAGTCGCTTGCCGAGAAGCTTCCCTTTGTGAAGGCTGGTCTTCCGGGTGTCTTTGTGACTCCCGACGTCACCCCGTACAAAAAGCGCAAGGTCCGCATCCTCAACGGTGCCCATACCGCCTTTGTTCCGGGCTCTTGGGTTGCCGGCTTTGATATCGTGCGCGACTGCATGCATGACGAGACCGTTCGCGGCTTCATGAACACCATGCTCTACGACGAGGTCATTCCGACGCTTGCCGCCGACTTGGATGTCGAGGACTGCAAGGCCTTTGCCGCCGCCGTCGAAAACCGCTTCGACAACCCGTTTATTGATCATGCGCTGCTCTCCATCTGCCTCAACTCCACGGCTAAGTGGCGCGCTCGTGACCTGCCCACGCTCAAGGACTACGTTGCCGAGACCGGCAACCTGCCCAAGTGTCTGGCGACGAGCCTCGCTACGCTCATCTCCTTCTACACGCAGGAGCTCGTGTCCCGCGAGGGCGACGGCCTGCACCTGCGTCGCTCCGACGGCACCGAGTACACCGCTCAGGACGACGCCTTCGTGCTCGACTTCTACGCCGCCCATGCCGGCACCGACGATGCCCAGCTGGTGCACGATGTGCTCACCAACGAGCAAATGTGGGGCGAGGACCTTACGCAGATCGCAGGTCTTGAGGAGTTTGTCGTCAGCGCGCTCGCCGTCGTGCGTGCCGAGGGCGCCAAGCAGGCCTTCGCCAACGCTCAGGCGTAAATTTCCGGCGCGGACGCGGGTGCGGGACGGCGTGCCCGCGCCTCGACTTCTGCTCAACCTGTAGGGTTAGGACCATTTGCAATGAACACTATCCAGATTAATCCGGCCGATAACGTGATTGTCGCGCTGTCGCCGCTTGCCAAGGGCACCGCCGTCGCGGTTCCCGGGGTGGGCGAGGTCGTGGCCGCGGAGGATATTCCGCAGGGTCATAAGATGGCCGTGCGCTCGATTGCCGCAGGGGAGGACGTCATCAAGTACGGCTTGCCCATCGGACACGTGACGGGCGA
Source organism: Collinsella aerofaciens (assembly GCA_048502435.1). Taxonomy (GTDB): domain Bacteria; phylum Actinomycetota; class Coriobacteriia; order Coriobacteriales; family Coriobacteriaceae; genus Collinsella; species Collinsella aerofaciens_CL. Next base: position 17,346 of record DBFRXD010000088.1, on the reverse strand, counting down.
TGTCCAGCCCGGTCAGTGGCTCCACACGCACAATGTGAAGACCAACCTTTCGGGCGAGGTCGAGTATACCTACAACCCCACACATCCGGTCGTGGATCCCGTTGAGCCCGAGACCTTTATGGGGTTCCGCCGCGCCGACGGTCGTGCCGCGACGCGTAATGAGCTATGGATCATCCCCACGGTCGGCTGTGTCAACGAAGTCGCCCGTGCCATGTGTGAGCAGGCCCAGGATCTGGTCGATGGCTCGCTGGAGGGTGTTTACTACTTCCCGCACCCCTTTGGCTGCTCGCAGACCGGCGCCGACCATGCCCAGACGCGTCGTCTGCTGGTGGCGCTCTCGCGTCATCCTAATGCGGCCGGCGTGCTATTCCTGTCGCTCGGTTGCGAGAACTGCACGCATCAGCAGGTGCTCGACGAGCTCGGTGACTTCGACCACGAGCGCGTCCGCTTCCTCACCTGCCAGGACGTCGCCGACGAGCAGATCGAGGGGCACAAGATTCTGTCCGAGCTGGCTGACCTGGCCAAGCAAGCAAAGCGTGAGCCCATTCCGGCCTCCGAGCTGGTCATTGGTCTTAAGTGTGGCGGCTCTGACGGCCTTTCGGGCATTACCGCCAACCCCACGATCGGTCGCGTGAGCGATATGGTCGTCGCCCGCGGCGGCACGTCGGTGCTTACCGAGGTGCCCGAGATGTTTGGCGCGGAGAGCATCCTGCTTGACCGTTGCGAGAACGAGCAGGTCTTTAACGCTGCCTCCGACATGCTCAATGGCTTTAAGGACTACTTTATTAGCCATGGCGAGGTGGTCTACGAGAACCCGAGTCCCGGTAACAAGGACGGCGGTATTACCACGCTCGAGGACAAGAGTTGCGGCTGCGTGCAGAAGGGTGGCTCTGCACCCATCGTCGACGTGCTGCCGTATGCCGGTCAGGTCACCAAGCATGGCCTGAACATGCTGTGCGGCCCGGGCAACGACATGGTATCCACCACGGCGTTGACGGCTGCTGGCTGCCACGTGATTCTGTTCTCGACTGGACGCGGCACGCCGTTTGGCGCGCCGGCGCCTACGCTCAAGGTGTTCACCAATCAGCGTCTGTGCGACCACAAGGCCAACTGGATGGACTTTAACGCCGGCGTGATTGCCACGGGTGAGCGCACGCTCGACGAGGCCGCCCGCGATTTGTACCAGCTGGTGCTACAGACGGCGAGCGGTAAGCTCACGAGTGCCGAGCGCCGTGGCTGTCACGAGATCAGTATCTGGAAGGACGGCGTCTGCTTGTAGCAGCAAGTGCGCCCAAACATAGCGCTATGTCGTCTGCCCCGTTGGGAGTGATCCCGGCGGGGCTTTTTCGCTTCGTGGTTAAGTGAATATGTTGGAAAATCTGATAAACGTTCACCTATCTCATGGCTGTCCAGCATGGCACCCTTACCAGCAGAAAATAGGTGTGAGGATCTCAATTGTGTCCGTTCGGCGGTAAAAATCGACCGTTCGGGGATAATATGCAAGTGAACGTTCACCTGTCATAAGCAATCGCGCATAATCTAACTAAACGTTCACCCTGAACGCTGGGCAGACAGATGTCAGTGTGGACTCCAATGTCTTGCTGCAAGACAATCGAGAAAAGAGAGGGAGCTCGATGACTAATAAGATCGGAAAAAAGCGTAAGATCACATTCTGGACGCGCTTGGGCTTTGGTATGGGCGGTATGCTCAATTCCGGTGCCCTGACCTTTACGCACAGCTACATGGTGCTGTTCCTGTCCACGGAGTGTGGCCTGTCCGCAGGCGAGGCTGCACTGATCAGCTCGTTTGCCATCTATGTCAACGCTATTCTTTGCCCGCTGATGGGCTTTGTGGCCGATAACTTCTATGCCACCAAGATTGGCCGCATCTTTGGTCGTCGTCGTTTCTGGATCTTGCTGGCCATCCCGATGATGATCGCCGAGCCGCTCATCTTCGTGGCTACGCCGTTTGGCTTCCCGTACTACTTTGTGCTGTACCTGATCTACAACGTCGCGTATACGTTCTGCACCGCCAACCTGTCGCCGCTTACCATCGAGATGACCGACGACTTCAAGGAGCGTACGTACCTCACCGGCTACAAGCATCTCTTTGGTAACGCCGCCGGCTTCCTGATGGCTGCACTTGTGGGCTTCGGCTTTGGCACCTTCGGCGAGACCAACCCGTTCAGCTACTTCATCATCGCTACGATCAACGCTTCGGTCATGGCAATCTCGCTGCTTTGTGTGTACCTGTCCACGTGGGAGCACACCCCCGAGGAGGTCGCTCAGGAGAAGATCGAGAGCGTCGGCGAGGGTATCAAGAAGTTCTTCATCGACGTAATCTCCACCTTCCGCAACAAGTCCTTCCGCAAGGTCCTGTACGCACAGGTCTCCACGAAGCTCGCTGCTGCCTGCTGGTCTGCCTGCCTGTCCTTCTTCATCGTCTACTGCCTACAGATTCCTAAGTCCTACGAGTCCGTGATGGAGATGCCTGGCAAGGTCGTCGCTATCGTCTGCACCGCCATCTGGGTCGCTCTCATGGCCAAGAAGGGCTTCCACAAGTCTTGGTACCTCGCAAATGTCGGTTGCGCTGCGTGCATCATCGCCTACAACTACTTCGCCTTTGGTCAGATCAATGGCACCTCCACGGTCGCCATCGCCATGATCGCCTACCCCATCATCTTCGCCATCTGGAAGTTCTTCTACGTCGGCTTCCAGTACCTGCCCGATGTTCTGCTCAACTACATCCCCGATGTCGATGAGCTCATCACCCTGCGTCGTCGCGAGGGCATCTACAGCTCCGCTCAGCAGCTCTGCCAGCAGATCGCCCAGGCTATCGCCGTCAACGTGTGGGCTATCGTCCTTGCTGCCTCCGGCTTCATTCAGACCGCCGGCAATAGCGACGCCGTGACCCAGCCCGCTACCGTGCCTCTGTATATCTGCGGCTACATGATCATCGGCTGCGCCGGCTTCTTCCTGCTTGCGGCCGTCCTTGCCCGCGGCATCAAGATCGACAAGGAGCAGTGCGACGTCCTTTGCGACGAGATTCACCGAGTCAAGGAGGGTGGCAAGATGGCCGACGTCAAGCCCGAGGTCAAGGCGCTTTGCGAGGAGCTCTCCGGCTTTAAGTACGAGGACTGCTTTGCCCACAACAACGTTGGCTTCCAGGACGGTAGCGTAACTCCCGCCGAGTAAGGCCGACATATCGTCCAAATCACAGGGCCGTGCCACCGGAATTCCGCCGGCAGGCACGGCCCTTTTTCAACAGCGTACAATTTGCCTTTAGAGCATCTTTTTGAGGGAGAAACCCATGGAGACGAACGTTATCTGGCGCAACGCGCGCGCGGCGGTTATCGAGCTTGACGACGGCGGTTACTTTACCTGCGCCGATACGTGGGAGATCTTTGTCAACGACGAGCCCGCCGGTACCACGAATACGGTCGAGACCTATGTCGACGGCCTGACCCCCGGCAAGCGCAACCTGGTTCGTTTTGTTTGTGGCGAGCGTGAGCTGAGCGTAGGTGTCACCACGCCGGCTGAGCCCTTTACCATCAACGTTCGCGACTGTGGCGCCAAGGGCGATGCCGAGCATGATGACACCACCAACATCCAGGCTGCCATCATGGCCTGCCCCAAGGGTGGCCGCGTGCTGATCCCCGCCGGTAGTTATCGCATCAAGTCTCTCTTTCTTAAGAGCAATATCAACATCGAGCTCGCCGAGGGAGCGGTGCTGCTGGCCCGCCACGATCGTGCCTCGCTTGCCTACATTCCGGGCACGGTCACGGGCAACGAGGGTGCCGGGTATGCCGGCACCGATATGCTGCCCCTGGGCCGCTGGGAGGGCGAGAGCTTCTCGACCTACTGCTCTACCTTTACGGGTCTGAGCGTGCACGACGTGTGCATCTATGGTCGCGGCGCGATCGACGGTCAGACTGATTTTGCCGAGGACAACTGGTGGAACAAGGACTTTAAGAACATCTTTCGCCCGGAGGAGGGCCGTGAGGTCGCCCGCCCGCGCATGATCTTCCTATCCGAGTGTGAGAACGTGAGCTTGGCCGGCTTCACCGTGCGCAATAGCCCGGCGTGGAACATCCACCCCATCCTGTGCGAGCACGTCGATGCGCTCTGCCTGTCCATCGAGGGTCCCAAGAACTCCCACAACACCGACGGCTTCGATCCTGAGAGCTGCGGCTTTGTCCGCATCTTGGGCTGCCAGTTCTCGGTGGGCGACGACTGCATCGCCATCAAGAGCGGCAAGCTGGGTATTGAGCCCGAGCTTCGTCCCGCCACGCACGACGTGCTGATCTCTCACTGCTACATGCACGATGGTCACGGCGCCGTGGTCCTGGGTTCAGAGGCTGCCGGCGGCATCAAGGACCTTACCGTGAGCAAGTGCCTCTTTGAGCGCACCGACCGCGGCCTGCGCGTCAAGACCCGCCGCGGGCGCGGCAAGGATGCCGTCAACGAGGGCATTACCTTTGAGCACATTCGCATGGATGAGGTGCTCACGCCCTTCGTGGTCAACTCCTTCTACTTCTGCGACAAGGACGGCAAGACCGATTACGTGCAGTCTCGCGAGACGCTGCCTGTCGACGACCGCACGCCCGGCTTTGGTGCCACGACGTTTTGCGATATCGAGGCCACCAACTGCCATGCTGCCGCGGCCTATATCACGGGTCTGCCCGAGAGCAAGGTGACGCGTCTGACGTTCCAAGACGTTCACGTGACCTTTGCCGACGATGCCGAGCCCTTTGTCCCGGCCATGGCCTGCGGCGTTGAGCCCATGGTGCGTCAGGGCATCATTGCGCAAAACGTCAAGGTGCTCGACCTGCAAAATGTGGTGATCGAGGGCCAGGACGGCGAGGAGCTGCAGCTCCAGAACGTCGACAAGGTTGTCCGTTCCTAACTCGGGTTGATGACCAGGGCTGCATTGTCGGATAAATCGGCAATGCAGCCCTTGTGCGATACGGCCGTGTGCGCTGCGCTACGCATCATGGTGAAAGGGAATACATGCTCAATAAAACGATTCCTGTCGGGGTCGATGGCTCGTCTGCCACGATTACGTCTTATGTTTTTGCCCCGACCGAAGATGCTTATGCTTTAAAACCGCTGCCTGCAGTTGTGGTCGTGCCAGGAGGCGGCTACGATCACGTTTCGCCGCGCGAAGGCGAGCCGGTAGCGCTCCGTTTGTTGGCGATGGGCTACCAAGCGTTTGTGCTGAACTACTCGGTTGCTCCGGCTGTCTATCCGCTGGCATTGCAAGAACTCGCGCGGGCGGTCGATACCGTCCGAGGCCATGCGGCAGAGTACTGTGTCGATCCTGATCGGATTACGGTCATGGGTTTTTCGGCCGGTGGGCATCTAGTTGGCTTGCTCGGGGCGCTTTGGGACCAACCCTGGCTTGCAGAGTCGATTGCGGCATCTCCTGAGTCGATTCGGCCTGACGCACTTTGCTTGGGCTATCCGGTCGTAAGCTCGGGGGCCTATGCTCATCGTGGTTCATTTGAACACCTAACGGGTGCCGATGGCGCTTTGGCTCAAAAGTTGTCGATCGAGAATATGGTGGGCGAGGGCTTCCCCCGTACGTTCTTGTGGCATACCGCCGAGGATGCATCGGTACCAGTTCAAAATAGCCTCCTTCTTGCGCAGGCTCTTGCCGACCACGGGATTGGCTTTAGCCTACATGTCTTTCCGCATGGAAAGCATGGGGCATCGCTCGCCACGGCCCTAACGGCATTTAAGGGCTGCGCCGAGCATATTCAGCCACAAGTTCAGGGCTGGCCTGAACAGTTCGCTTCCTGGGAGCGTGATGGACGATGAGCGAAAGTATCTATACGCTGCGCGTTTCGAGGGCTGCGGCAGGAGCGTATCCAACGATTTCCGATGCCTTGGCGGCAGCCGATCAGCTCTATCCGGATGCCGAGCAACCGGTGATGATTCGCGTCGATCCGGGCGAGTATCGCGAGCGGGTCGAGATTCATCGCTCGCATGTGACGATTGAGGGAGAGACGGCCGACAGCGTGCGTATCGTGGGCAGCCTGGGTGCCAAGATGCCTTCGGAGGACGGCTCGGGCGTGGACGGCACGCTCGGCACGTTTAGGACCTATACCGTTTTGGTCGATGCCGACGACGTACGGCTCGAGAACCTCACGATCGAAAACGATGCGGGCGATGGGCGCGAGGTCGGTCAGGCGATTGCCCTGTATGCCGATGGCGACCGTCTGGTTGTCGATGCCTGCTGCATTAAGGGGCACCAGGACACACTGTTTTTGGGTCCGCTGCCGCCGCATGAGGCCAAACCGGGCGGGTTTATAGGACCCAAACAGTATGCGCCGCGCCGGGTGGGGCGGCAGTATTTTCGACGTTGCCGGATCGAGGGCGATGTCGACTTTATCTTTGGCGGCGCGCGTGCCTACTTTGAGGGGTGCGAGATTCGCTCGCTCAATCGCGATATGGATGTCAACGGGTATGTAACGGCAGCCTCCACGCCTCAGGGCGAGCCGTACGGATTTGTGTTTCATGGCTGTTCGTTTACAGCCGATGAGGGTATTGCCCCCGGATCGGTCTATCTGGGTCGTCCGTGGCGCGAGTGGGCCCAGACCGTTTTGCTCGAATGCTGGCTGGGCCCCCATATTTCACTCGAGGGCTGGTGGGATTGGAATAAGCCAGCGGCACATGACGGCACCCTGTATGCCGGCGGTACCCTGTTTGGCCCGGCGGGTGATACTGCCGCTTGGGTGCCATGGGCGCATTGCCTGACCGGTCAGGATTCCGAGCGCTATGCGCGTGACCGAGTGCTTGCCGGCACGGATGGTTGGGATCCCGAGGGCGGCGACGGTGATGCAGTAGAGACGGCCGGGCTATCTGCCAATGGCCGCACCGTGCACATCGAGACGTACTACGAGGACGAACCTGCGCTGCGCGCCCGACTGAAGCGCGAAGGGCGCTCGGCCGCATTTACGGGCAAGACTCCCACAGACTTTGAAGCATGGAAGGCGGCGACCAGGACTCGTCTGTACGATATTTTGGGTCTTTCGCTTATGGACCGCGCCCCGATTGAGATTCGAGAGCTCAATCGCGTGCGGGTTGCCGGCAGCATCGTGCGTACTCATGCGGTGTTGCAGGTCGAGCACGATGTGTGGATGCCGTTCTACCTGCTCGAGCCGCAGTCGCCTAAGCTCGATGCGTGCGGCCGCAAGTGTTGCTATATCTGCCCGCATGGCCATCAGGGAGCGGGTGCTGCAAGCGTAGCCGGTGTTGCGGGCGTGCCGGCGGTCGATGATGCCGTGCGTAAGTTCAATTACGACTACGGTCTGCGTTTGGCACGCATGGGTTACGTGACCGTCTGCCCCGACGCACGCGGTTGGGGATACCGTCGTGACTGGAAGGGCCAGGGCGATGACGAGAACAGCTTTCTGCGCGGCACGTGCCTAAACCAGGCGCGCATGGCCGAGCCGCTGGGACTTACCGTTGCGGGTCTCAACGCCTGGGATAACATGCGTCTGATCGATTACCTAGAGGCGCGCGGCGACATTGCCATGGACGACCTGGGCTGTTTTGGCTTTTCGGGCGGCGGATACATGACGCTGTATCTGGCGGCGCTCGACCCACGCGTATGCAAGACGTTTGTCTCGGGCTACCTGTACGGTGTCGATGATTCGCTGCTGCACCTCAACGGCAATTGCAGCTGCAACTACACACCCGGACTTTGGCGCTTGCTCGACATGGGCGATATTGCCTCGCTTATTGCGCCACGCCCGCTGTTGGTGCAGAGCTGCGAAGAGGATCATCTGAACGGTTCGCGCGGGCTGAAAAATGTTGACGAGCAGCTCGAGATCGTGCGCGATGCCTACAAGTTACTGGGTCGCAGAGATGGCCTGCGGCACGAGGTGTGTCCGGGTGAACACCATCTGGGCGTGACACATCTTGCCGAGGATATCGAATGGCTCGATTCGCACGTTGCGGAATGCGCCCGTGCATAGCCCCTCGGCATGCTGCGAATAAACGGTACGTTCCTGTATGACCGCCGATGGGCGGATGAGGAGAAGATTATGGAAACGAAGAGTTTGAGTGAATCGACCATTTGCTGCTTTGGCGACTCAACGACCTGGGGCGACAACGGCTGCGGTGGGGGAGGCAACGACATCTCGTGGACCTCGCATTTGGGCGCGTTGCTGGGAGGCGCGGTCGTCGAGAACTTTGGCATCAAGGGTTCGCGTATCGCCATCAAGGCCGACCGTACCGATTCGTTTGTCGAGCGCCTTGACGGTATCGACGATGCGGCCGATATCTACATCGTCTTTGGCGGCGTCAACGACTTTAGCCGCAACGTGCCGCTTGGAGAGCTCGGCAGCACGGACGTGCATGAGTTCTATGGTGCACTCGATTACCTGATCCGTACCATCACGGCGCGCTCGCCTCGGGCAAAGCTCGTGTTTATGACGCCGTGCAAGACGAGCGGCAAGCACGAGAAGGATATCCCGGCAAGCGACGAGCTCAACCACCTGGGGTTGACGCAGGTCGCCTACGTGCGAGCGATGCTCGAGGTCTGCGACCGCTACTCCGTGCCGGTGATTGACCTGTATGCGCAAAGCGGTATCAGCCCGTTTTTGCCGGAGCACCGCGAGCTCTATATGCCGGACGGTCTGCATTACAGTCCTGCCGGCTATGAGCGCCTGGCGCATCGCATCGCCGCGGGTCTCACCGCCGTTTGCCGCTAAAAGTCTGCCGTTCGCGAGGAATATAGGGTTAACGTTCACCCTATATTCCTCGTTCGCGTTACACTAGGGGTAACGTTCACCTATCGTTTATGTCAGAGGGGACAGCAATGGGTTGCAATCAAATCCTGGACCGTTATATCGAGCAGTTGATCGAAACCTCTACGCCGCAGGCGCCGGCTTGGAATATCGAAAAGATTCGCGCCGGCAAGGAGAACACCTGGAACTATATTGACGGCTGCATGATCAAGGCGCTCATCGAACTGTACGAGATCACGGGTGAGCAGCGCTACCTGACTTTCGCCGATGACTACATCGATTTCTTTGTCCAGGACGACGGTACCATAAAGCATTACAACCCCGAGGAGTACAACCTCGATAACGTCAATGCGGGCAAGACCCTCTACAAGCTCTATGACCTGGTGGGCAAGCCCAAGTACCGTGCCGCCATGGACACCATCTACCGCCAGCTCGAGACCCAGCCGCGCACCAAAGAAGGCGTGTTCTGGCACAAGGCCGTCTATCCCAACCAGATTTGGCTCGATGGCATGTACATGGCGCAGCCGTTCTACATGCAGTACGAGCTGAGCTTCCACAACCGTCGTGCCTGCTCGGACAGCTTCCATATGTTCCAGGTCGTGCATGACCTGATGCGCAACCCCCTCAACGGTCTGTACTATCACGCTTACGACGCGAGCCGCAAACAGTTCTGGTGCGACCCGGTCACCGGCCTTTCGGCTAACTTCTGGCTGCGCGCCGAGGGCTGGTTTGCCATGGCGCTCATCGACACCTGGGAGCTTATGCCGCCTTCGATGTCGGCCGAGAAGGACGAGATCCGCAAGATGTTCCACGATCTGATCGACGCCATGCTGCCGTATCAGGACGAGAAGACCGGCATGTGGCACCAGGTTATCAACCTGCCCAATATCGCCCCCAACTACCTGGAGGAGTCGGGCAGCGCCATCTTTGCCAACGCCATCATGAAGGGCGTGCGTCTGGGCGTGCTGGGCGAGCGTTACTACCAGTACGGCCGTCGCGCCTTCGACGGCATCTGCGAGACCTGCCTGTCCGAGTATGACGGGCAGCTGGCGCTCGACAACATCTGCCTGGTTGCGGGCTTGGGAAACACCGCGCACCGCGAGGGCACGTTTGATTACTACATGAGCGAGCCCGTGGTCAAAAATGATGCAAAGGGTGTGGCGCCGCTGGTGCTTGCCTATATCGAGACCATGCATCACGACAAGCTGGCCGGTAAGCGCGATCCGCTCGCCCCCTCGGGCGTGTGCTCCATCGAGGACCCGTTTGGCGGATACACCCCGGGCATCAACGCTCATAAGGGATGTGAATAACGTGGGGGCTATTACTCCGGGCGTACGTTTGCACGACCTTCCGCAGGGGACCGTCGAGGAACGCATTCGCATGGCGGGAGAGCTGGGCTTTTCGTGCATTCAACTGCCGAGCAAGGTGCTCTACGCATCGATGGGGATCGATCGAGGCGGCCTGACCCACGAGCTTGCCGACCATTTGCGTGCGGTGCTCGACGAGGCGGGCGTTTCGGTCACCGTGCTCGGCTGTTATAAGAATCTGGCGACGCCCGATCGCCAACAGCTCATGGATAACTTTGCCGAGTACGAGGCATGCTTGAACTTTGCCCAGATGCTCGGCGGATGCCCGGTTGGCACCGAGACCGGTCGCCCCAATGCACAGAACCGCGTTGCTGACGACCGCATGACCGATGAGGCACTCGATGCGTTTGCAGACGGGCTTGCACACGTCTGCGATCGGGCCGAGGCCGTGGGTGGGCAAATTTTGATCGAGCCTGGTTGGAACGAAACGGTCAACACGCCGGATCGCTGCCGTGAGGTGCTAGAGCGCGTCTCGAGTCCGTCGCTCGGCGTGATCTATGACCCGGTATCACTGCTGCACCCCAGTGTTGTTGACGAAGCGCAGGAAATCACCGCGCGCATGCTCTACTTATGCGGCAGTAAGATCCGCGCGCTGCACGCCAAGGATTTTGAGGTCGTTGATAACGAGGATGAAGCCGGTTGGTGCGACGGTACGGGTTCGCGCCTGGTGTGTCATGGCGTGGGCGAGACGGGACGATATGACTTTGAGCCCGTGGTGGCCTGGGCGGCTGCCGCCTGCCCTGGGATTCCCTGCGTGGTCGAGAACAGCGTGCCGGCGACGGCGGCTGACTGCCTGGCGACACTCGAGCACATGTCCGCTCGCTGCGGGGCTTCGCATCGCGAGTTATAGCATTGGCTTTTGCCGTGTCGGCAGATTGAGATTACCTGTATGGGGGCGGCGGTGAAGGGTCTTTATCGTCGCCCCATTGGATTGCATTAAAAAGGGGAGTTGCGTGGCTATCCACATTGTCGAAGAGGCGAATCGTTGCCTGGGTTGTAAAAGGGCGTTCTGCCAGATTAAGGGCTGCCCGGTTCAGACGACTATTCCACAGGTCATTGACCTGTTCAAACAGCGTCGTCTAGAAGAGGCGGGCGAGCTACTGTTCCAGAACAATCCCATGAGCGCGGTCTGCTCCATGGTTTGCAACCATTCGGGCCAGTGCGAGGGCGCGTGCATCCAGGGCCGCAAGGGCGCGCCGGTGCATTTCTCGAGCATCGAGAACTATATCTCCACGGCATATTTGGATCGTAAGGAGTGGAAGCCCGCACCGTCGTGCGGTAAACAGATTGCTGTGGTCGGTTCCGGTCCCGCTGGTATTACCGTGGCCATTAAGATGGCCCAGCTGGGCTGTGCCGTCACGGTATTTGAGCAGCGGCCCGAGATCGGCGGTGTGCTGGAGTACGGTATCCCCGAGTTCCGCCTGCCCCGTGCGCTCGTGCAAAAGTATCGCCACGTGATGTGCTCGCTTGGCGTGCGCGTGCGCCCCTCGACCACCATCGGTGGCGCGCTGCATATCGACGACCTGCTGCGCGACGGCTACGATGCGGTCTTTGTCGGTACTGGTACCTGGCGAGCTCGAAAGCTGGGTATTCCCGGCGAGTCGCGCGGCAACGTGCTGTTTGGTATCGATTATCTGGTCGATCCCACGAGCGTGGCAATCGGGCAGAACGTGGCGGTTATCGGCGCCGGCAATGTGGCCATGGATGTTGCCCGCACGGCGCTGCGTTCGGGTGCTCGCAAGGTCACTGTGTATGCACGCTCGCGCCATATCTCGGCCATCGACGACGAGGTCGAGCTGACCGAGCTTGACGGTGCCGAGATTGTGCGCGGCAAGGCGATCTGCGCCATCGATGATAACGGTCCGGTGTTCGAGACGGCTATCTTTGACGAGGACAACAATGTGGTGGGCTACGAGGAAGAGCTCGACCATGCGTCTGCCGACACAGTTGTGATTGCGGCTTCGCAGGTGCCCAAGGACAAGCTTGTGCTTACGACGGGCGGTCTGGAGACCGACCATCGCGGCCTTCTTTCGGTCGACGAGCGCGGCATGACCACCGTGCCTGGCGTCTTTGCCGCCGGCGACGTGGTCAACGGCCCGCTGACGGTTGTTCACGCCGTAGCCGGCGCCAAGCTCGCCGTCGAAGGCATGACTACCTATCTGGGCCTCTAACTCCATCCCACCCATCAGTTGCGGTGAAATACGGACTGTTTTGGCTGTCAAAAGCCTCGATTGCTCCGTATTTCACCGCAACTTTTTGGGGTTGAGCAGAGGCTGGAGGAACGCGCACGGTCGGGTGCTGCGCGGTTGCTGGTACGATAGGTACGTCAGCAACTGCCGCCGAGCGGCTCAAATGAAAGGAACCCTGTATGGAGTCCTCCGCCTACCCGATGCTCTTTAGTCCGATCAAGGTCGGTACGACCGAGGTCAAGAACCGCGTCTTTATGCCGCCGGTGTCCACCAACCTGGCCGATCATGGCTATGTGACCGACGACTTGGTCGATCATTACCGTGCCCGCGCCAAGGGCGGCGTGGGCCTCATCATTACCGAGGTCGTGACGGTCGAGCCCACCTATACCTATCTGCCGGGTGACATGTGCTGCTACGACGACACGTTTATCCCTGGCTGGGAAAAGCTCGCCGCCGCCGTGCATGAGTATGGCTGCAAGATCATGCCGCAGCTCTTTCACCCCGCCTACATGGCCTTTAACATTCCGGGCACGCCGCGCCTGATCGCTCCGTCCTTCGTGGGACCGTCCTATGCCCGTGAGGCACCGCGTCCCATCACGGTCGACGAGATTCACGAGCTCACGCATCAGTTTGGCGACGCTGCCGTGCGTATGCAGAAGGCCGGTGTCGATGGCGTCGAGGTCCATGCGGCGCACGCCCACGGCATGCTCGGCGGTTTCTTGACCCCGCTCTATAACAAGCGTACCGATGAGTACGGCGGCTCGCTCGACGCCCGCATGCGCTTCTTGCTCGAGGTCATCGCCGAGATTCGCGAGCGCTGCGGCAAGGACTTTATCATCGACGTCCGCATCTCGGGCGATGAGTACACCGATGGCGGCCTGACCCTCAACGACATGATCTACGTCTCGCGTCGTCTGGAGAAGGCCGGCGTCGACATGATTCATGTGTCGGGCGGCACCACCATCAAGCGCGGCTCTGCGATTCCCGCCGCCGGTACGCAGCAGGCCTCGCACGCCGCTTGCTCGCGTGAGATTAAGAAGCACGTGAACATTCCCGTCGCCACCGTCGGCCGCATTAACGAGGCCTGGATCGCCGAGGAGCTGATCGAGGACGGCGCTGCCGACATTTGCATGATGGGCCGCGCCAATCTGTGCGATGCCGAGTTCTGCAACAAGGCCGCTGCCGGCAACGCCGACGACATCCGCCCCTGCATCGGCTGCCTGCGCTGCCTGAACGGCATTATGTTCGGCAAGCGCATCTCCTGCACCGTCAACCCGGACGTGGAGCGCGACGAGGCTGGCTACGAGCCTGCCGCCGAGGCCAAGAACGTGCTCGTTGTGGGCGCTGGTCCTGCGGGCATGGAGGCTGCCTACATTGCTGCCAAGCGCGGCCACAACGTGGTGCTCGTGGATAGGCAGGACGAACCGGGCGGCGAGATGCGCATCGCGGCCGTTCCGCCGGCAAAGCAGGAACTTACCCGCGTGATCAAGTACCAGTATCGCCGTCTTGCTGAGGCGGGCGTGAAGTGCGTCTTTGGTACCGAGCTTTCGGCCGAGGACATTCAGCGCGACTACGCGGGCTACGAGGTCGTCCTGGCTTATGGCGCCGAGCCTATCGCCCCGGTCTTCATGCAGGGCTTTAAGCAGGTTATGACGGCTGACGACCTGCTGGGTGGCAAGGCTTTCCCGGGCAAGAAGATCGTCGTCGTGGGCGGCGGCACCGTTGGCTGCGAGACGGCCGATTACCTGGCCCCGTTGGTCAACGACCTGTCGCCGGCCAACCGCGACGTCACCGTTATCGAGATGACCAAGACGCTCGCCGCCAACGAGGGCGGCGCCGGCCGCGCGGTGCTCATCACGCGCATGCTCTCCAAGGGCGTCCACGTGCTGACCGAGGCCAAGGTGACCGAGATCACCGAGGACACCATCAGCTACGAGAAGGACGGCGAGGTCCACACCATCGCCGGTGCCGATACGCTGGTGCTTGCCATGGGCTATCGTCCCAATACCAAGCTGGCCGACGACCTTGCTGCAGCCGGCGTTACCACCCACGTGTTGGGCGATGCCAACAAGTGCGGCAACATCCGCGATGCCATCGGCGACGGCTACAAGATTGCCTGCGAGCTCTAGTTAATCCCTTGGTGCATGGGGACAGGTGTCTCTGTGCCATCCGATAGCAAAACAGCGACGGCGTCCCGGGTTTCGGGATGCCGCCGCTTGCTCTTGTGATTCTGGCGACGCGAGCGCGCCCTATTTCACCGCAACTGAGGAGATAGGGGATGCGATAGTATTACGGGTGATATTCGACAAACCGTGAGCTTCATCCGAGGGCTTTATGGAACAACGCCAGCATAATCAGAGCCTGCAAGACCAGGCATACAACGCATTGCGCTCCAAGATTATCTATGCCGAGCTCAAACCCGGCACGCGTCTTTCGGCGATTGGTCTGGAAAAGGAGACGGGAATCGGGCGCACGCCCATTCGCGAGTCCTTTGTGCGCCTGCGTGAGCAGGAGCTGGTGGAAACGCGTCCCAAAAGCGGCACCTATGTCTCAAAAATCAGCATGGAGCGCGCCGAGAACGCCTGTTTCTTGCGCGAGAAACTCGAGAGAAGCGTGCTTATTAAATGCTGTTCGGCCGCCTCGCCTGAGCAAAAGCATCGGCTCGAGCAGATTCTTGCCGAGTCTGAGTCACTCGACCATGGCGAAACGCGTCGCTTTTTCGATCTGGACAACCTGTTTCATGAGACGTGTTTTGAGATTGCCGGTCGTCACATGTTGTGGGATTGGATGAAGAGCGTCAACACGCATTTTGAGCGATACAACTGGTTGCGTATGGTGTCGCAGGATCTGGATTGGGAGCCCATTCGTCGGCAGCATCGCCGGATTCTCGAGGCCATTAAGAGGGGCGATACCGATGCGGCGAGTTATCTGGCAGAGACGCACTTGCACCTGATGCCCGAGGAGCAGGGCCCGGTTATCGCCTTACATCCCGACTATTTTGAGCTGCCTAAAGACTCGAATAACTAGCCCATCATCGCATCTGCTCGAGACGCAAAAACGACGCTGCTCACCTACAGCGTTTTGCAACCGAGATTTTTAAAAAAATGCCTAAAATGGCTCAGACCGCCGACAATTGGGAAACGGGGTGCGTTATGGCGCAGATGAGAATCAAGGACATTGCCGCCGAGGCGGGCGTGAGCCCGGCCACGGTCTCGCGCTATCTCAACAACCGTCCCGGGCAAATGACCGAGGAGACCCGTGCCCGCATCGCGGCGGTTATCGAGCGCACTGGCTATCGCCCACGTGCCGCCGCGCGCAATCTGCGGAGCTCGCGCACCAACCTCATCGGCGTGATCCTGGCCGACATCGCCAACCCGTTCTCCAGCGCCATGCTCGAAGGACTTTCCGCCAGCGCCGCTGCGCGCGGCTGCTCGCTCATGACGGCCATTAGCGGCAGCGACCCCGCCAAGGAGGCAGAGTCGCTCACCAGGCTTATCGATGCCGGCGTGGACGGCCTGGTCGTCAACACCTGCGGAGGCAATGACGAGGCGATCGCCGCGGCAGCGGGACGTCTGCCTGTTGTGCTGCTCGACCGCGACGTTGCCGACGGCGGTGTCGATCTAGTGACATCTAACAACCGTGAGCTGGTCGCCGGTCTGGTAGACGCCTTGGCCGCTGCAGGCAGCGAGCGCCTGTGCCTGCTCACCGAGGCAAGCGACGACAGCCCCGTGCGTCGCGAGCGTGCCGAGGCCTTTGCCGACGAACTTTCGCGACGCGGCCTTGCGGGTGAGGTCGTCACTCTGGCCGACGGCGGTGCCACGGGCGTTGGCCGCTTGGACGAGGCCATCCGCGGCTATGCAGGTAAAAAGCTCGGCCTCATTGCTGTCAACGGCTTGGTTTTCTCGCGTCTGACCGAGGCGCTAGCGCAGTTGGGACCCTCGCTGCCGGCGGGGCTCAAGATCGCGACGTTTGACGACTACCCCTGGAACCACGTGCTCTTTGGTGGCGTGACCACGGCCACGCAGGACACCCTCACCATTGCCGAGCGCGTGGTCGAGCGTCTGTCCGAGCGCATCGACGTCGTCACCACCACCGTGGGCGAGGCCGCAAAGCTCGCCCCCAAGCGCATCGAGATTCCCGGCCACATCGAACACCGCGCCTCGACCTCGCGCTAGCCGCTCGTTCGCAACTGCCTGTTCGCACACGTTTTTTGAGCGCTTGATACGCTTTAACCCTGCGGAAACATTTTTCTGCGATAGTATCTGCGATATAGACCAGTCGAAACCCGCCCGAAAGAAAGGGGAGCGACATGAACCAGCAGAACATCGATTACGTACTCCGCTCTGTAGAGCAGCGTGACATCCGCTTTGTGCGTCTGTGGTTTGTCGACATTCTCGGCCGCCTCAAGAACTTTGCCATTAGCCCCGAGGACCTCGAGGTCGCTTTTGAGGAGGGTATTGGCTTTGACGGCTCGGCCATCGAGGGCTTTGCCACGCCCGAGGAAGCCGACATGCTCGCATTCCCCGATGCTTCGACCTTCCAGATTCTGCCGTGGCGCCCGAGCCACAACGGCGTCGCCCGCGTGTTCTGCGACGTGTGCACCCCCGACCGTAAGCCCTTCGCCGGCGATCCGCGCGATGCCCTGCGCCGCATGTTCCGCAAGGCCGAGAAGGCTGGCTACCTGCTCAACGTGGGCGCCGAGCTGGAGTATTACTACTTCCCCGACGAGCACACCCCCGAGCCGCTCGACAACGTGGGCTACTTCGATCTTTCGGTGAGCGATGCCGCCCGCGACCTGCGCCGCAACACGGTCCTCACGCTCGAGAAGATGTCCGTGCCCGTGGAGTACACCTTCCACGCCGCCGGTCGCTCGCAGCACGGCATGAGCCTGCGCCACGCCGAGGCCCTGAGCATGTCCGACGCCATCACCACGGCCAAACTCATCATTAAGCAGCAGGCCTACGAGAGCGGTTGCCACGCCTCCTTTATGCCCAAGCCGTTGGCGGGCGAGGACGGCAGCGCCATGTTCCTGTGC
>DBFRXD010000087.1:0-11302 GCA_048502435.1 Collinsella aerofaciens | reverse complement strand
GGCGTGAGCGAGGCCAGCACCTCGATATCGCATCCGTTGCAGCTCGAGCCGTCGTAATGAATAACCCACGGCGAGCGCGACATTTTATGATCCATGGATGCCGCCTCCTAAATAAACACGTCGACGAGGATGGGCATAAGGTTGAGCAGGCCAAACACCAGCGCCACGCCCCATCCGAGCCTAAAGCAGCTGCGCCAGGTGCTGCGTGCGAAGGTGTTGTCGATCAGGACCTCGACAAAATACGTCGCGGCCATCACGACCAGGGCTACAACCCAGCTCACGGGGTTGTCCCAGACAAAGAACATGCCCACCCACATCAAAAACAGCACGGTCTCGCACCAGTGCATAAGGGTCATCTTGGCCAGCGTGCCGCCGCTCATCTCGGTGGCGACGCCCTGGACGATCTCCTGATGCGCATGATGCGAGTACGAAAGGTCAAACGGCGACTTGCGCAGCTTGATGGTAAGCACCGCGAGCAGCGCGAGGAAAATGGGCGCGCTGTACACGACGATGGGGGCCGACTGCCCCGTCACGGCAATGGAATCGAAGCTGTCGGTGGCAAGGTACAGGCCCACGCTCATCAGCAGAACGGCGGGCTCGTAACTCATGACCTGCAGCAGCTCGCGGTCGGCGCCGACCTGGGCAAACGGACTTTGCGTCGAGGCGGACGCCAGCACCACAAAGATCGCGGCGAGCGTCACCATAAAAGCGCACAGCAGCGTGTTGGAGCCCGACACAAAGATGCCGCCGCCCACGACGGTAAAGATGAGCGCGCACGCCATGTAGGTATCGTCCATGGTGTTTACGCTGGCAGGAGCTTTGCGCAGGAGCTTGGCAACGTCGTAGAAGGGCTGCAGCAGGCGCGGGCCCACGCGGCCCTGCATGCGGGCCGAAAGCTTACGGTCAAGACCGTCGATCAGACCGCCCACAAGCGGCGCCAGCAAGGCAAACGCCACGGTGCCAATAAAAATGCCCACGACGCCCGAACCTTCAAAATACTTGCCGCGCAGCACCGAGGGCGCGCTCATGGCAAGCCGCTCGGGCCCAATCCACGCGCAACACAGCAGCGCAAACAAGATAATGCTGCAGCACACGACGCTACCCGCGGGGCCAATACGCTTCTCGCCAAGGGCGTCCTCCGAGTACCAATTGCGCTTTTCGGCCTTCACCTCGTGTCCCATCGAGCCGCGGAAATGGCGATATTTGTCGGTTCCCACACCCGAAAGGTACACGTTGACGTGCGGCTTGTTGCTCACGCGGAATGAAGTCAGCAGCACCACGGCGATAAACGCCACGATAACCACCATCAGATACATAGCGTCCTTGCCGATAACGTACGGCACGCGGCCAAACACCATGGCCAAGTAAGGCGACACCAGACCGCTCGAGATAATCGGAAACGCCACGCAGCACAGAATCAGCAACGCGGCGATGGTGTTGAGCGCCATCCATTCGGTCTTATGGACATTGACCTCAACGTTTTGAGCCGTGGGGTCGACGCCCGAAAGCTTGGCAAGCCACTTGCCCCAGAAGTAAAACGTCGCGGCCGAGCCAAAGGCAAGCACCATGATCATGAGCACGTTGCCGGTCTGGGCAAACGCCACCAGGGCGCCCCACTTGGACACGAGCATGCCAAACGGCGCCACAAACATGCCCATGATGCCCAGCATCATCAGACGCGTCAGGTGCGGCATGCGGCTGAACATACCGTCCATGTCCTCGATATCGCGGCTGCCGATATGATGCTCGGCCGTGCCCACGCACAGGAACAGCAGCGACTTGGCCACCGTGTGGAACAGGATCAGGAAGATGGCCGCCCATACGGCCTCGGGCGCGCCGACACCCAGGCAGGCACTGATGAGGCCCAAGTTGGAAATGGTGGAGTACGCGAGCACGCGTTTGGCGTTGCTCTGCGAGATGGCCATAAGGGCAGCAAGCAAAAACGTGATGGCACCCACACTCGTGACCATAAAGCCGGTCACGGGATAGATGGCATAGAGCGGGCTCAGCTTGACCATCAGGAACACGCCGGCTTTGACCATGGTGGACGAATGCAGCAGGGCGCTCGTGGGCGTGGGGGCAACCATGGCACCCAACAGCCAAGTGTGGAACGGCATCTGTGCGGCCTTGGTGAGTGCGGCGAGCGACAGCAGAACGACCGGCATCACCAGCAGCGCGGATTGCGCGGTTCCGGCGCCGGAAAGCTCGATCATGCCCGAGATGGTCAACGGCATGCCGTTGACGTGCAGGAACATAAGGCCCGCCAAAAACGCGATGCCGCCCAGCATGTTGAGGATGATCTGGGTAAAGGCGTTCTTGATGGCCTCGGGCGTGCGCGTGTAGCCAATCATAAGGAACGAGCACACGGTGGTGATTTCCCAGCCGCAGAACAGCCACTCAAGGTTGTCGCTCGTCACGATGACGAACATGGCTGAGAGGAACAGGAACATAAGCGCCAGGAACTGCGGGCGACGGTCGGGCGCGGTCTGCCCGCGCAGCGCAGCCTCGTGCTCGTCATGGGCCTGGAAGTCCTTCATGTAGCCCAGGGCATACACGCAGATTAGGCTGCCGACGATACCGACGGCGAGGACCATGATCACACTCATGTAGTCCAGGTAGAGCGGCGTCGCCGTGACGGCTTCGGCCGCGGGCAGCGTCATGGCTGCAAAGGCGAGCGAGCCCACCAGCTGGACTATGCCGAGCACCGTGGTGAGCGCGTTCCTGTATTTGTACGCGTTGTACAGGATGACGGCGCACAGGATGACGTCGATGACGGAGCTGATGATCGAGAGCACATGCGAGGTGCCGGGGGCAACCTCAAAGCTCTGCGGACCCGTGCCAAAAAACATGACGGCGACTACAACTGTCACCGCCATAATAATGCCGGAGCCTATGAGCCCCACCGCATCGCGAGCGCGGTCACCGCGCGCGAGCAGCATGCCCAGCGCCGGTACCAGCGGAAACAGGGTAAGGAAATACAGTAGCGTCATACCATCACTCCCCCATGCAAAAACGCTGCAATTGTTTAACGTTATAGCTCAATTACGGGGTTGCGGTGGCAGGTTTTCGGTCAACTGGGGAGTTTTAGGCGTACGGGGCAAGGAGCCTGTCCGCATTGGAGTAGAGGGGCGGCAAGAAAAATGCGCCCCTGTGGGCGCACCATCCCGTTTGCTATTCCGCCTTTTTAACGCGCGGCTTGCGACCGCGCGGCTTATCGACCAGTGCGGACTCACCGCTCTCGCGGTACTGACGGCACCAAGCCTTGACCGAAGACTCGCTGGGAATCTTGTGCTTGATCATGGCCTCGCGAACCGTCAAGCCGTTTTCCAGGCGGTCCTTAACCACAGCGAGCTTTACGTCGTACGAATAGGTGTGATGATGCGAACCGGCATTGAGAACGGCGTCGGCACCGCCCACGGCATACGCGCGGGCCCGCTGACGAGCCGTGGCCTGGGGAATGCCAAGCTCCGCGGCGAGGGCGCGATGACCGACCCCCTCTTGGAGGGCCTCGACGGCGCGCTGCCTAACCTCGGGCGCATGCGTGCGAGTCCTAGTTGCTTCCGACATACCTGCCACTTCTTAGCCTTAACCGTTAATCTGCTTTCTTACGTGCAAGTTAGATAGTAGCATTTTACCGTTTGCTCAAAGCAGTTAATTAAAATAGACGCGGCGTTATCTGGGCATTTGGCACCAAATTACGACATTTCTTTATCGATTATTTACGCTGGTAGCTGACTCGCAGCTAATCGTCATTCGCTTGTCAACAAAATTGGCATCTCTTTATGTCCTTTGGTATAGAGGATATAGTTATTAACCCCTCCCTCAATAATTTTGAGTGATCTGCAAGACAGTAGACGTCCTCACTCCTCATGATTACCGCGCATTGCCGTCCACCGGAGCAAAACAAAAAGGGCGGGACCTGCTGCGCTTGCAGGCCCCGCACCGGTTGACACCCGACGGGACACAGCCGGGCGAGACGGATCCGTGCTACCGCCCCGCCTGGCCGCGATGTTCAACTACAGCTCGTTGGCCGCGTGATACGCCGTGCGAATGGCGCTCGCGATGTCGGCGGTGCGCTCACCCGAGCAGTCGCCCACGCAGGTCACGGGCACCGTCACGCCATCCAGGTCAAACGCGTTGGCCTTGGAGCCCACGGCCATCACCACGTAATCGCAGGCGATCTTCACCGGCTCCTCGGCGCCGTCCTCGGTGGTGCGAACAGCCTCCACGCCCTCGTCGGTAATGGCGGTCAGGCGGGTCTTCACGTGCTGCTCCACGTTGTGCTCTGCAAAGTCGCTCATAATCAGCGGCAGAATGGTCTCGGACTCGCCCGCGGCAATCTTGTCGAGCATCTCGACGATCGCCACCTCGCAGCCGTGCTGCAGCAGATACTCGGCAGTCTCGGTGCCCACCAGGCCACCGCCAATGACGGCGACGCGACCGCTGAGCTCCACCTTGCCGGCCAGTACGTCCCAGCTCGAGACGACCTTCTCCGAATCGGCACCCGGAACGGGGATGACCACGTCGTGTGCGCCTACGGCCACAATCGCAGCGTCGGCGGCGTTGAGGTCCTCAGCGGTAGCGGCATGACTGAGCTCAACCTTCACGCCCAGGCCAGGCAGAATCTTCTCGTAGTACTCGACCGAGCGCATAATCTCGTCCTTGCGCGGAGGCGCAGCCGCCAGCACAATCTGGCCGCCCAGATGATCGCTCGCCTCGTAGACGGTCACGTCGTAGCCGCGCTTGGCCGCCACGCGCGCGGCCTCCAGGCCGGCGATGCCGCCGCCCACCACGGCGATCTTCTTGTCGCCCTCGCCCGGCTTGATGGCGATGGTCGCCTCGTCGCCGTTCTCGGCGTTGAGCACGCACGAGATGTACTTGCGGTTTTGAATCGCGTCGACGCAGCCCTTGTTGCAGTTGAGGCACTCGCGAATGGGCTCGCCCGTGGCGGCCTTCAGCGCAATGTCGGGGTCGCACATGAGCGAACGGCCGTACGCGATGATGTCGGCCGCGCCGTCTTCCAGAATCTTCTCGCCGGCCTCGACCGAGACAACGCGGCCGACGGTTGCCACCGGCACGGAGACCAAGGCCTTGACGCGCTCGGCCACGGGCAGCGTCCAGTTGTAGGGCATGGCGCCCATGGGCGGAATGGTGTCGCCCATGTTGCCGGTGTGGTTGGCCTGTGCGATCTGGATCATATCGATGCCCGCGCCCTCGAGCAGCTTGGCGAACTCGCAGGCCTCGTCGGGCCGCAGGCCGCCCTTGCCGCGCGGCGTGCCGTCGGGGTTCTCCATGATCACGGGGAGCTTGTACTCCACCGTCAGCTGCGGCGCGGCTTCCTTAATGGCAGCGACAACCTCCAGCGCGTAGCGGACGCGGTTCTCGAACGAACCACCGTACTCGTCGGTGCGCTGGTTGAGGATGGCCGAGCACAGCGAACCCACCAAGCGGTCGCCGTGGACCTCGATGGCATCGATGCCGGCCTGCTGCGCGCGAGCGGCCGAGGCAGCAATGGCCTCCTTGATCTGGGTGAGCTGCTCTACGCTCGCCTCGTTCACAAAGTGCTGCATATCGTGGTGCAGCTTGGCGTAGGCCTGGTTGCGAATCTCGTTGGACTCGGCCATCTTGGCGGCAAAGGTCTCCTCGTCACCGGCGGCCTTGGCCTCCTGCGCGGCCTTGGCGGCAGCCATGGATCCCATGACCATGCGGCCGACACCGGGCACGTCGTACTCGGGGTGGAACAGCTGCAGCGCGACCTTGGCGCCGTGCTTGTGGACGGCGTCGGCCAGGGCCTTAAACGTGGGGATCTGGGCGTCGGTCGCCAGCTTGGGCGTGGGGCTTGCGGTCATGACGGGAGCGACGTCGCCGATGACGATGTAGCTCACGCCGCCACGAGCCAGACGCTCGTAAAAAGCCAAGCTGCGCTCGCCAATGGAACCGTCGCGCTCCTCGTAGCCGGTGGTCAGCGGCGGGAACATAATGCGGTTTTTGAGCTCAAGGGGGCCAACCGTAATGGGCTGGAGCAGCTTGGGTGCAGGTGCGGTCATGGACATTCCTCTCTTGTAGGCGCGGCGGCGATGATGCCGCGTAGTTGTCTAGAGGATATGGCATGGGAATACAGCAGCGCAACGGAAATCGGCGGACAGCAGGTAGCGGCAGGTGGATGGGGATGGACGGGGCGGCCCGTCGGTTTATCTCAATCTGTAACAGTTACGCGGCAAAACCGGGTCTTACTGTTACAGATCGAGACATTCCTCTCGGCCCATCCTCAACAATCTAGATCTGTAACAGCTAGGCCCACTTTTGGCCCCTATCTGTTACAGATCGAGACAAACCAAACCCGCCTGCTAGAAAATCTCAATCTGTAACAACAACTCGGCAAAATCCGTCCCTCGTGTTACAGATTTAGACAAACGAAGACCGTCCTGCCGAAACATCTCGATCTGTAACACTTAGCCGCCCAAATCGGGTCTAGATGTTACAGATCGAGATTTTGTTTGAGAGGCCAAGAATTGGACCGAAAACACAGTCCCGGGATAACAAAAAAGCTCGCCGGCTAGGCCGACGAGCTGCAAGTTCTTGGTCGCGGGGGCAGGATTTGAACCTACGACCTCCGGGTTATGAGCCCGGCGAGCTACCAGACTGCTCCACCCCGCAATGTCTGGGCGCCTCATGTGCGCAAGAAAGAATATTACGCGGGAGTTCGGTAAACGGCAAGGAAAATCTCGTAGAGCATAATTCCTTCATATTTAAACCCCTCAGCCCCTATCACCGTAAACGAATCGCAGCCGAGCGCCGTCGACGGCACGTATACAATGGTGCGCGTCCTTTTATGCCAACACCGGGAGTAGACATGCTGCTCGCTATCGATATGGGAAACACGCAGACGGCCATGGGGCTGTTTGACGGAGACGAGCTGGTGCAGTCGTGGCGTATGCCCACCGACCGCTCCTATACCGCCGACGAGATCCACGTGCGCCTGATGGGCTTCTTTAAGAT
Organism: Collinsella aerofaciens; assembly: GCA_048502435.1. GTDB lineage: Bacteria > Actinomycetota > Coriobacteriia > Coriobacteriales > Coriobacteriaceae > Collinsella > Collinsella aerofaciens_CL. The sequence goes on along the minus strand of DBFRXD010000087.1, from coordinate 4,303 downwards.
GTATGACCTCTCGCTCGGCGCGGTCGACGCGATCGCCTTTGCCGGCGTGGTGCCGCAGCTCTCGCGCGAGTGGCACGCCGTGGCCGACCGCATTGCCGCGGACGCCATCGTCATCGGGCCGCAGACGGCCGCCGTGACCAAGCTGCGGGCGGCGCGCCCCCAGGCCGTTGGTGCCGACCGCATCGCCAACGCCGTCGCTGCCGAGACCTTCTACGACGCGCCGGCGATCGTGGTGGACTTTGGCACCGCAACCAATATCGACGTCATTGATGAGGACGGCTATTACATTGGCGGAGCGATTGCGCCGGGCATCCGTATCTCCATGGACGCGCTTGCTGCCCGTGCCGCCAAGCTCGCCAGCGTGCCGCTCGAGGCGCCCGAGCACGCCATCGGCCGTGACACCGAGGAATGCATCAAGGTCGGCGCCGTGGTGGGCGCTGCCGCCATGGCCGAGGGCCTGGTCACACGCATGAAGCGCGAGCTGGGTCGTGAGGACGTCACCGTTATCGCCACGGGCGGTCTCGCCGGCATCGTCGCCGATTCGACCGATGCCTTCGACGTGGTCGACAGACAACTCACCATCAAAGGCATCTGCGAAATCTACCGCCGCATGCAGGAGCTGGGATAGAGCAGGGGCTTAAGTCAAGCACGCCCGATGCCACAGTCCCCGCAAACGTTCGCCAAGCCCATTCCCCAGACAGGCGAAACCCTCCCCGGCACAGGCCGAGAAGGGTCTTGTTGTCATCGTTATCTTTGAGCGCGGGCGCCACGCGTTACAGTCCGCGAATTCGTACGGCCTCGGGCGGAAACTCCTGCTCGCCGGCATCGGTCTTGATAGTCGCACGACCCCAGATATCCAGGCCCGCAAACACACCGACCGCAAGCGGCAAGCCGTTGGGCGACACCGCCGCAACTTGGCGACCGAGCAGCGGCACCATGTCGAAGTACTCGCCCAGCACGGGGGCCAGCGGACCGGCAGCACCCTGTGGCGTGTTGGCGACAACCGCCCAGGCATCCACGCGGGTCAACACGGCGGCGGCCAGCGCCTCGACCAGCGCTTCGTCAGCCACATCCACGCCAAGCTCGCTCAGTGCCGAACGCTCAATATCCACCGTCACGGCACCGAACATGCCCGCGGCACCGGCACCGCCGTTGACGGCGACGCGCGCGAGCGACGTCTCAAACGCGGGCGCGCCGCACACGATGTCACTCGGCCACTGGATGCCCACTTTGCCGGCAAGCCCCAGGCCCGGCGTTGCGGCCGTGCCCGCGAGCGCGTCCATCATACCCATTGCGGCCACAAACGGCAGGCCGTGGAAGGCGTGCATGTTCACATCGGGGCGCACGACCAGCGAAAACATCAGCGATGCATCGCCCGCGCTCCACGCGCACCAGCCCGCGGACATGCCCTCGCGGCCCGCGTCGCGCGCCGCGTCGAGCTCGGTGCCGGCGGCGGCGGCATTCATCTCGATCATCTACATACGCCCCAATTCGCCCACGATATGACCCACGCGGTCCTCGGGCTCCTTGACCTCGACGCCGTTGAAGCGGAAGAACCGCGCCGGGTCGTGCATCAGGTCCTCGAGCGGCACCAGCACAAAGTCGCGCTCGCCAATGAGCGGATGCGGCAGGCGCAGCTTTTTGCCGCCGTGGGTCTCGCCGTCCATCCACAGCAGGTCCAGGTCGATGGTGCGCGGGCCGTTGGCCTTGGCCTTTTTGGAACGGTCGCGGCCCAGCTCAGCCTCGATCTTCATGAGCTCGTCGAGCAGCACCAACGGCGCCAGCTCGGTCTTAATCTCGATGACGGCGTTGGCAAACGCGTCCTGGCGCGTCTCGTAGGCCGGCTCGCTCTCGTAGATCTTGGAGGAGTTGGACACGCAGGTGAGCGGAATCTCGGCGATCATGTCGCGCGCGGCGCGGATGTTGTCGCAACGATGCCCCAGGTTGGAGCCCACGGCCACAAACGCACGGCGCGGCTGCGGCTTGGCGACGGCCCAGTAACCGTTCAGGAACTGCGCAAAACCCGCGGCGTCGTGCACGCGCACGATGTTGGCACCGGCCTGGATGGCGCCCAGGCACACGCCAAACGTGGCGGCATCGCGCTCGGCGGCCTCGGTCACACCCGAGACGGCGCCCACAAAGCGCTTGCGCGACACGGCGCACATGAGCGGATAGCCCAGTGACGCCATCTTGGCAGTCTCGCGCTGGATGACGATGTCCTCGTTAGCCGACTTACCAAAGCCCGGGCCAGGATCAATGCAGATGCGGTCGCGCGACACGCCGGCATGGATGAGCGTGCGGGCCTGGTCGGACAGAAAGCCCATGACGCGACGCATGATGGGCGCCGAATCGGGCAGGGTGAAGCGGCGGAGCTGCGAGGTGGGCACGTAGGCTTCCTCGCGGCGGGCGCTGCGGCGCATCATGGCGGCCAGGCGGTCATTGGACTCCGATGCGGCCTCGGTGGCTGCGGGAGTGGCCTCGGGCGCGGGCGCGACGGTCTCGGCGGCAGTAGCCTGCTCGGCGGCCGGCGTCTCCTGCTCGCTTGAAGGCTCGGACGTGGGCTCCGGTTCGCCAAACGGCAACGAGGGCTGCACCACGCCGCCCGGAAGCTTGGCCTCCGGCTTAGGCTCGCCCAGCAACTTGCCGCGACGGCGGCGAGCCGGCTTCTCGGCCTCACGCGCGGCCTCGGCAGCCGCCTCGCGCGCCTTCTCGGCAACAAACGCCGCTGCCGAGGTATCGAGCTGCACCGTTGCGTGTGTGCGTGCGGGCGCGGCGACCTCGCCGGCATGCATCACGATGACGCCGCAGGTGCTCGTCTTAACGAACTCGACCATCTTGGGATCAGTGAAGCCCGTCACGTCGTTGACGATCGAGGCGCCGCAGCGCACGGCCGCCTTGGCAACCGCCACATGACGCGTGTCGATCGAGACGATGGCGCCCTCCTTGGCCAGCGCACGCACCACGGGCAGCACGCGGCGAGCCTCCTCGTCGGGGTTGACCGGGGTAAAGCCGGGGCGCGTGGACTCGCCGCCCACGTCGATGATGTCGGCGCCGGCGTCGAGCATCGCCAGGCCGTACTCGATGGCGGCATCGGGGTCGAAGTGCTCCCCGCCATCGCTAAACGAATCGGGCGTCACGTTGAGGACGCCCATGATGCGCGGACGGTCAAAGCTGAGCTCATACTTTCCGCACCGCCATGTCTTGCTGTCGTTCGCCATGAACATCCTCCTAAAATGCCCACGCCGCCGAGCTTGGGGAGCTGGCGGCGGGGTCGCTTTGCACTCAGTCTTTCTATTGTATCCGCGCGCGCGGGCTAGAACGCAAACGCGGCAGCGATGTCGCAAGAAATCAGCAGGTCGGCATTTGCATCCTGATCGGTGGGAGCAAGATTGCAAATGGCCAGCGTATCGCCGGTAAAGTAACGCGTAAGGCCCGCCGCCGGATACACCACGAGCGAGGTCCCGCCCACAATGAGGGCATCGGCCGCGGCGATGGCGGCAACGGCGCCGGTCAGCACGTGCTCATCGAGCGGCTCCTCGTAGAGCACCACATCGGGCTTAATGCGCACGCCACACGCGGGGCACACGGGCACGCCCGCGGCGTCCTCGTGCTCGCGCGAGCAAATCCACTCGGCGCTATAGACCGCGCCGCACGACTGGCAAATGTTGCGATGGACCGATCCGTGCAGCTCGAACACGCGCTGTGAGCCGGCCATCTGATGCAGGCCGTCAATGTTTTGCGTCACCACGGCATTTAGCTTGCCGGCGCGCTCCAGCTCGGCCAGCTTGGTGTGGCAGCGGTTGGGCTTGGCGCCAAGCGCGATCATCTTGGTGCGGTAGAAGTCGAAGAACTCGGCCGGGTGCACCTCGTAAAAGCTATGCGAGAGCATGGTCTCGGGCGGGTAGGCAAACTGTTGGTGATATAGGCCGTCCACGCTGCGGAAATCGGGGATGCCACTCGCCGTGGAAACGCCCGCGCCGCCAAAGAAGACCACGCGCTTGTGGGTGCCGAACAGCTCCGCCAGCGCGGCGGAGGCCTGTTTGGAGTCCGTTATCGCCTGCGTCATATGAGTCCTCCGTCCTTGTTGGTCGGGCAGCGTCGGGCGATGTCCCAGCATGCGGCCTTTGGGTCAGCACGCGCGGTGCCCACCACCGCCCCTGTTGCGCTAATCTTAAGCCTGCCAACCCCGTCGAAAGGACACCATGCCTCAGACTTACACTTTCGCCTCGTGGAACGTCAACGGCCTGCGCGCCGTGCTCAAAAAGGACCCGAGCTTTATCCAGATCGCGCAAGAACTCGACGT
>DBFRXD010000086.1:0-3975 GCA_048502435.1 Collinsella aerofaciens | reverse complement strand
AAATGCAATGGCTGGGATGGAGGGAGTCGAACCCCCATTGACGGAACCAGAATCCGCTGTCCTGCCATTAGACGACATCCCAATGACTGCATCGCTGCGCTCGGCTGTGCCTTTGCGCAAGAAAGAAATATACGGGAAGTCTCGCCGTGACGCAAGCCCCAATTTTGACTTTTTTGAAATTCAGTCAAATTGGCCTAATTTAGTCCAACCCGTGAAGGACCTGTGAAGCCGACCGCTGTACACGAAGGGCAAAACGCCGCGAGCGGTAGCCGTCAACCGTTGGCAGATTCTACCGTGAAAACGATAGCACCAGGCAACACAATCGAAGTATCAATGATCACGTAGATATCGAGGCGCCATGGACGAAGAGCTTGATTACCTATGGGAGACCCTGGGCCTTGAGATCACTGCCGACCTTTGGCCCGAACGGGACAAAATCCATCCCACACTGCGCCCCGCCATTACTGTGGTGCAGGCAAAATACCGCCGTGCATCCTTTTTGATCATGCGGATGTCATGGCACGCGGGACTCCCCGACCTTAAGCGAATCCAGGCAAGCCTCGTCGAGTTGTCCGGCATGCCGACCGTCATATCCGAGGCGCACCTGGAGCAGCGCCAGCGCGAGCGACTGCAACAGCAGCGGATTCCCTTTATCTGCCCCGGCGTTCAGGCATATCTGCCCTTTATGGACGAGGAGTACTGGAGCGGCAAGCCCAACAAACACGTAAAGGTCTACGATCCGCACGAATGGGCACAGCTTGAGGATTAGCGCATATGCCCGCCAACCGGAAAGCTCATCCCGGAATTTACGTCCAGAACGGGACGCGCTTTCCCCTAGAGGCCCCAAACGGAAACCGTATCCCAGATTTCGCGCTCAAACTGGGATACGGTTTCCGCTAGCCCCTTCAACCGGAAACTGCGTCCCGGAATCCGAGCTTAAAACGGGTCGCACTTTCCGCAGCCGCTACAGCAACGCCTCGGCCCAAGCCGCTTCCCTAAAGCCGGGAATCGCAAAGTCGTCGCCCACCAGCAGCGGACGCTTGACCAGCATGCCGTCGGTCGCCAGCAGCTCGTAGCACTCCTGATCCGTCATGCCCGCATCCAGACGCGCCTTCAGGCCCAGCTCTCGATATTTCATGCCCGACGAATTAAAGAAGCGCCGCACCGGCAGCCCCGAACGAGCGATCCAGGTCGCAAGCTCATCAGCCGTGGGATTGTCCAAAACGATATCGCGATCGATATACTCTACCCCATGTTCGTCCAGCCATGCCTTGGCCTTCTTACAGGTCGAGCACTTGGGATATTCAACAAACAATACCGCCATGGGATTTCCTTTCTTAGAGAAAACAGGTGTCTGGAAAACTGCACATCGACGACCACTCGCGATTGCAGCCGTTATTGTAGTCAATGTCGAAGCATAGGCAGTCGCGATGTCTCGTCTTAAGGCTAGCGCCTCGCATGGGCGCCGATCGGCCGAGTCGCGTGGCGCACCAACGCCGCCGCCAGCAATACCAACAGCATGGCGATGACATAGCCCGCAGCATCGAATCCTAAATCGATAACGTCGAAATGCCTTCCGGGAACAAAAATCTTATGCACCTGATCGCCGACGGAGCAGGCGGCGCAAAAGAGCAATACGGGCACGCAACGGGAGCATACGCTCCACGGACGCCTGGAAAAGCAAACCACGACCACGGAGGCGAATAATCCGACGAAGAAAAACTCTACGGTATGGGCAACGCGACGGACGTTTGTGCCCACCCACATGCGAATGGAAGCAAGTCGGCCAGACCGGACATTCGAGGCAGCCGAATCGGCGCCCCCGGTCATTCCGTTCTCCGTCTGGGCTTCACCCGTGGCATCGGCAGCCTGAACGCCCGTAGCCTGACCCTCCACCACACGCGCGGTGGACTCGCTCAGCAACGACGTCTGCACCGCGTTTTGCTCCGTCAGCACCCAGATGCCCGCCAGCGTTGCAGCGAACAGAACGATCGCGGTCCATCCGATTATTTGTTTTACGCGAGCCAAGGGCCAACCTCCTTTTTTGAATATCAGCGAGTGTAGCCCCAAATGGCATCGTCACCGTATCTAAATTTGAATCGCAACAGGAAGCGACAAAGCGACGCAAACCCCTACCCCGCCTCGCGCATCCAGCGATCGAACGTCCCCACGCACACGCCCAGGCATTTTGCTGCCTGGCTGCGGGTAATATCGCCTGCCTCATAGCTATCGCGCACCAGCTCAAACTGAGGAGGGCACGGCTTGCGAGGTCGACCGAAACGGACCCCTCGCGCTCGCGCCGCTGCAATTCCCTCCGCCTGGCGCCGATGGATATTCTCGCGCTCCACCTGCGCCACGTAGCTCAGCAGTTGCAGCACAATATCGGCAATCAGGACGTTGGTCACATCCGGCGCGCCGCTGGCCCTAGCGCGCGTGTCAAGCAATGGCATGTCCAACACCACAATGGCAACCCCGAGCTCCTTGGTAATGCGTCGCCATTCCTCAAGAATCTCGGAGTAATTACGACCGAGTCGGTCGATAGAAAGCACCACCAGCACGTCCCCGTCCCCCAGGACGTTTAGCAGCTCGCGATAACGCGGTCGATCGAAGTCCTTGCCACTCGCATGGTCGGCATAAATATTCGCCGAGCCCACGCCATAGGCGCCCAGCGCATCCAGCTGCCGATTCAGATTCTGATCGCGCGAACTCACCCGCGCATACCCGTACACCGTCGCCATCTCATCCCCGCTTTCTTGTAAACCTGCCAAAAAGGGACAGGTTTATTTTGGTAGGTTTTACCTCTCAAATAGCAGGTAAGCGGGCGGCCGAGCAGACGGCAAGGTAGCCACGATTCAAATGCGAAGGGCGGTCCCGAAAGGCCGCCCTCCGCTCTCTCGCCACGAGTCGGGATTTAGCTAATGGATAAGCTTAAAGTCCAAGTGTCCACGCGTGGTATTGACGCGCGAGACCTCGATAATCACGCGCTGCCCCAGCTCGTAACGGGCGCCCGTGTCGGCGCCCGTCAGCGTAAGCGCGTCCTCGTCGAACTCGAACCACTCGTTGCCCAGGCTCTTGATCGAAACCAAGCCTTCGACCTGCGTCAGGTCCAAGCGCACAAAGAGGCCCATGTTGCTAACCCACGAGACGGTTCCGGCATAGCGCTCGCCCAGACGGTCCTCATAGTACTGGGCAATCCTGATCTTTTGCGTCGCATGGCTGGCGGCATCTGCCGCGCGCTCGGCATCGCTACATGCGCGGCAGATCTGCGGCAGAATGCGCGGCAGCGACTCGCGCCCCTTGCCGATCAGCCGCGGCGTACGGACCAAGGCGTCCTTGCCGCCGAGCTGCTCATAGGCCAACTGCAGTTTGAGCACGCGGTGCACCACCAGATCGGGGTAGCGACGGATGGGACTCGTAAAGTGACAGTAGCACGGCGCGGCGAGCGCAAAGTGGCCCTCGTTGCGCGGCTTGTACAGCGCGCGCTGCATGCTGCGCAGAAGCAGCGTGTTGACGAGCGGTGCGTTGGCCGTACCGGCGGCAGCATCAACTGCAGCCTGCAGCTCATCGGGGCTCCCCAGGGCAATACCGGCAGCACGGCGATCGTCGATGATGCCTAGCTGCGCCAGCGCAACGGCAGCACCGTGCAGGCTATCGGGGCTCGGATCCTCATGCACACGATAGCAGGCCTCGATATCACGGTCTGCCAGCCACTCTGCAACGCACTCGTTGGCGAGCAGCATGGCTTCCTCGATAAGCGACGTGGCACACGAACGCTCACGCGCCACAATCTGCACGGGCACTCCGTCCTCATCCAATAGAGCGCGAATCTCGGCTGTGTCAAAATCGACTGAGCCGCGGGCGCGACGAATACGACGGCGAAGTTCGGCGAGTTCGTTAGCGGCGACAAGGAAATCGCCGAGGTCGATGTTGTAGCCGCGGGCGGCCTCCTCGCACGCAAGACCGCGCTCAAGCGCT
>DBFRXD010000085.1:0-3841 GCA_048502435.1 Collinsella aerofaciens | reverse complement strand
ACGCGGCGAGCGGCGATTCACCCGCAAACTAGCTGTGGCGGCCGAAGCGGCCGGCGGTGGGTCCCCGACCACGCCCCCTGCTCCCGCTGAAGAGCGCGCGCTGCGAGCGCGACGTGGCGCGCTTGGCGTTGGGCACGATGCGTCCTTGGGCAAAGGTGAACCCCTCGGGCTCCCAGAGGGGCACGAGCTCCTTGGTGAAGTACTCGATCTCGCGCAGGGGGCCCACCTCGTCGGGGGCCATGAAGGTAAAGGCGATGCCCGTCTCGCCCGCGCGGCCGGTGCGCCCGATGCGGTGCACGTAGTCCTCGGGGTCGAGCGGCACGTCGAAGTTCACCACCCAGTCGATGTCGCTCACGTCGATGCCGCGGCTCATGACGTCGGTGGCCACCAGCGCCTCGAGCCCGCCTTCGCGGAACCCTTTGAGGGCACGCTCGCGCTCCTTTTGGCGACGGTCGGCGTGCATGACGTCGACCTTGAAGCCGGCGCGCTCGAGGGCGGCCGCCACGGAGTCGACGCGCTGCTTGGTGCGGCAGAAGATGAGCACGCGTTTGGGGCGGTGCTGCTCGATGAGGTGGGTGAGCAGCGCGACCTTCTGACCTTGGACTACCGGCACCAGGCGCTGCTCCACGGTCTCGGCCGTCTGGCCCGAGCGCGAGATCTCGACCTGGGCGGGGTCTTTGAGCATGGTGGGCATGCTCGTTTGGATGTCGCCGCTGATGGTGGCCGAGAAGAGCAGGGTCTGGCGCTCGCGGGGCAGCTTGGCGATGATCTTGCGCACGCTGGGCCAAAAGCCCATGTCGAGCATGCGGTCGGCCTCGTCGAGCACCAGGACCTTGACCTCGTTCAGGTGGCAGGCACCCTGCTCGATCAGATCGACCAGACGGCCCGGCGTGGCGACCAGGATGTCGCAGCCGTACTTGAGTGCCGCGGTCTGCGGCTTGTAGCTCACACCGCCCACGACGGTCACGGCGACATGGCCGGTGACGTCGGCGATTTTGCTTGCGACCTCGTCGATCTGCTGGGCAAGCTCGCGCGTGGGGGTGATGACGAGCATCACGGGGCCACGGCCGTTGCCCTCGGGCTTTTTAGCACCGCGACGGCGGTTGCGGCCGCCGCGCTCGCGCACGGGTTTGGGAGGAGCGATGTGCTCCAGATTGTTCATAGTCGGCAGCAAAAAGGCGGCCGTCTTGCCGGTGCCGGTCTGAGCGGCGGCAAGCAGGTCACGGCCCTCGAGCACTACGGGGATCGAGCCGGCCTGCACGGGCGTGGGCGCCGTGTAGCCCAGGTTCTCGATAGCACGAAGCATCTCGTCGGAGAGCCCCAGCTCGTCAAAGGCGGGCAGGCTCTCGGTAGCGGACTCGACGGCCTGGGCGGCATTGGCCTCATCGGCGGCATCGAAGGCAGCCTGGGTCATGGCCTCGCGGGTCTCGTCCAGAATCTCGGCGTCGGTGACGTCAGATACAGAATTACGCATATGTTGTTGTTCCTTATCTGCACGCGCAATGGGCACGGCATGCGGCCGCGCGGGCGTGCTTGGTAGTGCGCTAATACATACAAAAACAGGTGCGCACAGAGAGGACGTTGCTCAGCACGCTGGCGATCGCTTTGGCAGCCCTATCACGCGCCGTCCAGACGCAGCAGCTCTAAGCGATGGAGCAGATTCGCCGCCGGTTAGTATACCCGTGCTTCGCATGCCCCCACGTAAACCACAGATGACGAGGCGGACGAGGTGGGCCCGGCTGATTGTCTCAATCTGTAACATCTACAGGGCGAATCTTCCTCTACGTGTTACAGATCGAGACAAACGGTCGACACGGCTCACAAACGTCTCAATCTGTAACAGTTAACGAGTAAAATCGGCCCTAATTGTTATAGATCAAGACAGAGGGGGATTTCCGTCCAGTCCAAACCAAATCTCTCAGTCTTCCTGCAATTTCGAACATGTGGCCTATAATGTTGCTTTGGTTACGCTATATATTGCGCAACCATTTAATACGTCGCCCACCGGGGGCCATTAATTCCTATCGCCATATTGGCTAGGAAACAATCAAAGGAGGTATCCGTGGCAGCAGAGACGCCTTGCTCGGTCCTCTATAACGATATTCGCTCGTTCGGCGGTCTTAAACATCTCGAGATCGCCCGAATGCTCATCAATGGAAACTCCTATCTCGGCAGTACCCTGCTCGAGAAATGCTCTTCCAACCGCTCGTATCTCACCCGTTACATCGTCCATCGCAAGCCTGACCAGTGCGCGCCCGCCATCTACAGCGACTTTACCGTCACCACGCTCAACCTTTCCGCGGCAATCTGCAGCAAGCTCGGCGGCGGCGAGTCCGCCTATCAGGCAATCGCCGAGCACTATCGCGGTCCGGCCGCCAACGAAATGATGTCGGCTCTCGCCAGCTACAAGCTGGACAGCCGCCTATATGCAAATGCCCTCAATCGCATCGACAACTTTGACGGCAATGCCGTGCGCGAGAAAAGCACGCTTTACCTTATGCTCTTTGTGGCAACGGGGGCGCTCGCCGATCCCGTTCAGGGCGTGGCCACCGTCGAGCGCTTTTGCGACAGCAAGACGGGCGGGCACTTTGGCACCACCGAAACTACCGTCGGACGTGGCTTTATGAGCAGCCTGGAGCAGCCGCACACCGTCGCTCCCAACCTCGGTCTGCTCAGAACCCATGCCGACAACTGCGCCGACATGCAAATCCATCCCCTCACACGCGATCCGCGCGGCACCGTGATTGGTTCTTTGCCCAAAACCTCGCCCAGCATCACCGATGTAGGCGCCGACGCCTCGCGCGAGCATCTTCGTATTTGGCTCGAGGGTGAGCACTGGTACGCCCAGGGCCTTGGATCGACCAACGGCACAGTGCTCGAATCGGGCGCGGGCGACGGCGATATTGTGATTGAGCCGCCGCGCGACCAACGCGAACCCGGCAAAGTCTATCCCCCCGTGGAAATCGCCAACAGCGACAGGCTCCATCTGGGTCTCTACACGACATTCCTTGTCATTGTGGACTAGCACGGACAGCGATCGGAAGACGGTCGCCGTCCGTCTTTCGTCTTCTACCTTCTGCGTCGTAAACGACAATACTCAGCGGTACACGTGAGCAGTGCGGCTATCATGGTACTTTACCGATATCCGCACTGCTCACGTGTACGCGCGGCAACCCATGCCAGACAAAGGAACGCCATGGATACTACCGATAGCGCCTATGGCGACAAACTCATCCGTCTCGATACGTTCGACACCGCCGTGGCGGTCAACCCCAGTGCCGAGGACGACGCCAAGCGTCGGTTTATGACGCTTATTCTCCAGACGGCCCACCGCAACAACGGCAACATCGGGCACGTGCTTCGCGCGACCAACACAAGCGGCGAGGTCTTTGCCGTCAAGCTACTCAAGGACAACGCCTTTCTCTCTGGCCAAGCCCCCGACCGCTCCGCCGAGCAATCGGCAGCGCACCTGGCCAACACCGCTGCGCTGTTCGAGGAGTACCGTCATCTGTGTACCGTCTCGCACCTGCGCGGATTTCCGCGCGTCTATGGCTATGGCTCGTGTGAGGATGACCCGCTCATCCTCATGGAGTGGGTCGAGGGCACCTCGCTCAAGCAGGCGCTGCCCCTGCTTCCGCACGACGCCTCGGGCGGGCTGACCACCCAGATGGTCGCCGCCGTCGGAAACGCCGTGCTTCGTGCGCTCTTGATGACCCAAGGCCTCGTGAATCCGGTCATCCATCGCGACCTGTCGCCTGCCAATATCATGTTCCGCACCACCAGCCGAACGCTCGAGCAGCAGATTGCCGATTGCTCCTTTGACCCCTGCCTCATCGACATG
>DBFRXD010000084.1:0-2896 GCA_048502435.1 Collinsella aerofaciens | reverse complement strand
CCCACGAGAGAGGCAACAGAGTAGAGACTACTCGTGGATGCGGGTACCGGAGAGGCCGGCCATGGTCTCGGCGGCCTTGTCCAGAGCGCCGATGATGCAGGTGCGGCCCTTGCGGGAACGGGCGAACTTGATGGCAGCGCGGACCTTGGGCTCCATGGAACCCTTGCCGAACTGGCCCTCGTCGGCCAGGCGCTCGGCCTCGTCGGCGGTGAGGTCCTCGAGCTCCTCCTGGTTGGGCTTGCCGAAGTTGATGGCGACATGCTCAACGGCGGTCAGCAGGAACAGAACGTCGGCGTCGCAGTCCTCGGCCAGCAGCTCGCCGCCCAGGTCCTTGTCGATGACGGCGGGAACGCCCTTGTAGCAGCCCTTGTTCTCGTAGTCGCGGACGACGGGGATGCCGCCGCCACCGCAGGCGATGACGATGAACTCGTTGTCGAGCAGGTTGAGGATGGAGTCAGCCTCGACGATCTTCTTGGGATCGGGGGAGGCGACGACGCGACGCCAGCCGCGGCCGGAATCCTCGACGAAGACCTTGGAGGGATCCTCGGCCATGAACTCCTTGGCCTGCTCCTCGGTGTAGAAGGGGCCGATCGGCTTGGTCGGGTTCTTGAACGCGGGATCGTCGGGGTCGCACTCGATCTGGGTGACGACGGTGGCGGCGTGCCAACGCTTATAGCGCTTGTGCATCTCGCGGCCGATGCCCTGCTGCAGGTGATAACCAATGTAGCCCTGGGACATGGCGCCGCACTCGGGCAGCGGCATCTCGGGGGTACCGATGGCATCGTGGGCAGCGGCGAAGGCGTTCTGGATCATGCCGACCTGCGGGCCGTTGCCGTGGGTGATGATGATCTCGTTGCCCTGCTCGATGAGACCGAGGAGAGCGTGGGCGGTGTTGCCCACGGCCTCGATCTGCTCGACGGGGTTGTTGCCGAGGGCGTTGCCGCCAAGGGCGACGACAATACGATCGGGCTTGCCAAGAGGCTTAGACATTGCTGGAATCCTTTCTGTAAAAGGCCTACAACCCATTAATAACCCGTGTCCGTGCGATACGCGAGTTTATTAAGGTTTATATTCTCTTTATCGCTCATTTTATTCATTTTGAAAATAGCGGAACGGTGAACGGTCGTTTTTACCCGCTCAGCGTAAAGAACTCCAGCTCACGCATATCTACGCCATTTACGTGCAACTTTATTTAAATAGAGCAGGGATTAGACCGGATTATGCAAACTATATCTTTGCTAAACACAAAACGGACAGCGCAAAATCTTACTCGCACTATACGAGATTCTATGCACTTATAAGACGAGTATGCACCCCTGCAAAAACATGGGGCTTTTCATCCAGCATAAGGAATAACCAGTCGCGCCTCACCCTGCAAGAAGCGACCGAATGCGAACTGCGTTTTGGCCAGCAGGGTTGATCGAGTGTCCAAAAAACAAAAGAGGGATATTGCTTCCGCTCCCAAGGCGTGATACTTTAGCCAAGTACAGCACGGGCTGGGGCGACAGGTATCTGTCGTGAAGTTTGGGCTCGGCGACCCCGTAGCTGTCTTCTCCTTTATCCGCCAGCGAGCCCCTTGAGCGACGGATTGAGGAGGTCCTTACCATGACAAAAATGCTCAAGATCACGCTGAATGACGAGACGTTTCTCGCCGACATGCTCTGGGACGAGGCACCCGAGACATGCAGGCTGTTCGAATCGTCATGTCCGGTCGAGTCGCGCATCTTCTCGGCCAAGATCTGCGATACCGAGGTGACCTATCCCGTATCGGGCCCCATCGCCAACTACGAGCACATCGAGAATCCCGTCTTTCACGAGCCGGCAGGCGCGGTGAGCTGGTACGGCGGCTGGTCTTCGATCTGCATCTTCTTTGATATTTGCGAGCCCTTTGGAACCTGCAACATGTTTGCCCGCATCTGCGAGGCCGACCGCGAGCGCTTTGCAGCCGCTTGCCGCAACGTCTGGGACAACCAGGGCATGTACATCAAAAACGAAATCGTCGAGATCGAAGCGGAGGCCTAAAGATGATGGATATCGACACCCTGCTTGGGCTCGATCTTGCAGAGTACACCACTTCGCTTGAAGCCCTCGCCGATCAAATGATGCTCGAGGAGCCCCGCGACATCGACTACATGCGCCGCCGCAAGCTCGACACCGGCCGCGAGTTCGCAGTCTGGAACTTCACCGTCGGCTACTGTATGAACGCGGCCGACGCCCTCTCCCTCTTGCGTGCCCAGGCAACCGAAAACGTCAACGGCGACACCGCCGACCTGGCAACCCTCAACAACAGCGCCGCGCGCCTATGCGACTGGTTCTCGGGCGCCTTCGACGTTACCGGCAAGATGGACGATACAACCGCCATCCTTGCTCGCAGCCGCGATCTCTACGCCCAGGTCGAAACCCACGAGCAGTTTGCCGCCCTCACCCGCGCCACCGAGCGCTATCTGGTACAGCTGCAGTTTTGGGTCGATCGCCAGATTCCCTGGCCGGCCATCAGCGACCTGGTCCACGGCTACCGCCTGCGCACCGAAACCGGCGAGACAAGGTAAACCGACCAGACAGACCAACAAAGTTCCATCGCGGAACCCAAAGTAAGAATCAGAGGGCTGGAGACGCCAACAGCAGCGTCCCCAGCCCTCTCCATAGTGCTGCGTGTTTCGCGCCAAAGGCGCGAAACAGCAAAGGGATAAGACACCGCAACAACCGCGTCCCCCATCCGTCCCCAAAGTGGCGCGAGGTTTCGCGGCAAAGCCGCGAAACAGCGAAGGGGACAGAATACCCGACCAACCGCGTGCTTCATCCGCCCACACAATCCGAGGACGTAGTCGTAGCAGGATCTGAGGGCTGACCTTCGCGGACATTCCGCAGGACGAAAGAACCCCCGCCGCACGTAGTG
>DBFRXD010000083.1:0-4323 GCA_048502435.1 Collinsella aerofaciens | reverse complement strand
ATGCAGGTGCCGCCGGCGTTTTCGGCTATCTCGGTCAATGGCGTTCGCGCCTACAAGTCTGCTCGCGAGGGCAATGCGGTGGACCTACCTCCGCGCCCCGTCGAGGTCTATGCCGCCGACCTGATCGCCGTGGGCGGCGAGGGTGATACGTGTGTGTGGACCGTGGCGTTTTCGGTAAGCAAGGGCACCTATATCCGTGCGCTCGCTCGCGACTTGGGCCGCGCCTGCGAGAGCGCCGCGCACATTTCCGCGCTGCGCCGCACGGCCTCCGGTGTTGTTTCCATTGGCGCTTGTCATGCGGTCGAGGAGCTTTCTCCCGAGTCCGCGGCTGGCTTTGCCCTGGATCCCATTGCGGCCCTGGGCGCCACACGTGTTGACTTGCCGGGCAATCTTGCCGACGACCTGCTCTGCGGCCGACGCATTCCCGTTGAGCGTGCGCTTGCCGATTTCGATGCCTCGAAGGCGCCGTTTGCGTTGGTGCTCGATGGGGGACTCAAGGCGCTCGCCCGCATTGAGGGCGGCCGCTTTGTCATGGAGCACGTGTTTCCGCAGGCAATCGGCGGTGTTCGATGATGTTGTCCGTTCGCGAGCTCGCGCGTATCTTTTTCGCGGGCGAGTCGGACGAGGCTCGCATCGTTACTGCCGATGTGTTTGATAAGTGTGAGCACCTGGGTGCCGCATCGATTGCCATCGGCGTGTTCGACGGCGTTCACCGTGGACACCAGGAGCTCATTGCGGCGCTTGTCCGTGATGCCCGTGCCCATGGCTGCAAGGCGGTCGTAGTTACCTTCGATCCCGACCCGGACGTCGTGGTGAGCCCTTCGCCCGCTCAAAAATTGATGACGACGGCCGACCGTCTGCATGCCCTGGCTCAAACTGGGGTCGATGCGGTGGTGGCCGTTCCCTTTACGCCTGAGGTTGCGGCGCTTGACCATGTTGCTTTTCTCTCGCTGGTGTCGCGTCTGGTCGACATTCGATCGATTCGCGTTGGCAGCGACTTTAGGCTGGGTCGTGGCGGTGCTTCTGGTGTTGACGAGATGCGCGCCTGGGGTGCCGAGCGCGGCGTTGACGTATACGGGCACGACTTGCTTTGCGAGGGCGGTGAGGCCATTTGCGCCACCCGCATTCGTCATGAGCTGAGACAGGGCCATGTGGAGCTTGCTGCTGAGTTACTCGGCCGTCCGTATATGGTGCGTGGCGGTGTTATTCGCGGCCGTCACGAGGGTTCTGGCATGGGCTTTCCCACGGCAAACCTGCAGGTTCCCGACGGTATTCAGGTGCCTGCCGATGGCGTGTATGAGGGTCTGGTGCTGGTCGATGACACCGCGTGGCCCGCTGCCGTGAACGTCGGACTGCCGCCGACGTATGCCGACGATGCGGCATCTGCACATCTTGAGGCTAACTTAATTGGTTATACGGGCGACCTGTACGGCGCTTCCGTTTCGCTTGCGTTTACGCGCTGGCTGCGTCCCTCGCGTGTGTTCGATTCGCTGGATGAGTTGATCGCGACCGTCGAGGGTAATATCGAGGACATTCGTCATAACTTGGGTGAGCAGGGGGTGAGCATCCGTGATTAGTGATGAGGAAAAAGACCAGGTACGCGCTGCGTCCGACCTCGTTGCCATCGTGCAGGAAACGGTTGAGCTCAAGCCCCGCGGCCATGAGTTTTGGGGCTGCTGCCCCTTCCATGGCGAAAAGACGCCGTCCTTCCACATTATTCCCGCCACGCAGGTGTGGCATTGCTTTGGCTGCGGCGAGGGTGGCGACGTCTTCACCTATATCATGAAGCGCGAGAACCTGAGCTTTCCCGAGTCAATCCGTTATTTGGCCGATCGCGCAGGTATTGAGCTGCACGACACCGGAGATCGCCGCGAGCGCGGTACTAAGCGTGCCCGCATCTACGATCTGTGCGCCGAGACCGCCCAGTTCTACCACACCATGCTTATGCGCGGTAAGGACGGTCGTCCGCGCGAGTACTTTGCCAGCCGCGGCATGGGTGGCGACGTCTGCCGCCGCTACTGCCTGGGCTTTGCACCAGGCCGTAACGCGCTGGTGTCGCACCTGTCCCAGGCGGGTTTTACCCCGCAGGAGATGATCGACGCCAATGTTGCCGTGAGCCGCGGGCGCGGGCAGCTTGCCGACCGCTTCTACGACCGTGTGATGTTCCCCATCTTTGACGAGCAGGGTCACAACATTGCCTTTGGCGGTCGCATTATGGGCGACGGCCAGCCTAAGTACCTCAACACCGCCGAGACGAGCGTGTTTCATAAAAAGCGAAACCTCTACGGTTTTAATTGGGCCAAGGAGTTTATCGTCGCGCAGGATACCGCCATCGTGGTGGAGGGCTATACCGATTGCATCGCCTGCTGGGAGGCGGGGATTAAAAACGTTGTCGCCACGCTGGGCACCGCGCTCACGGAGCATCATGTAAAGACGCTCACCCGCTTTGCCAAGCGCATCGTGTATATGTTCGATGGCGATGCCGCGGGCCAGAAGGCCGCCCGCCGCGCGATTCAGTTTATCGAGCAGGATTCGATGGACCTGCGCTGCGTGGTACTGCCCGACGGCAACGACCCTATGGAGTTTATTACGGCGCACGGCGGCCAGGAGCTGCAGGCGCGCATCGACGCGGCCGAGCCGCTCATGGACTTTGTCTACCGTTCGCTGCAGGAGTCGAGCGACATCACCACGCCGGGCGGTCGCGCCAAGGCGCTCGAGGATGCGCTGACGCTCATCTATCCGCTGCGCGATAGCTATATGATCGACACGTACTTTATCCAGATTGCCGACCTGCTGGGTTTGGATCTGGAGACCGTGCGCGCGAGCTCGGGCCGTGTGTTTCGCGATGTCGCCAAGCGCGAGGATGCGGAACGACGTCGTGAGCAGAACTATGAGCGCCAGCGGGCACAGGCTGAGCGGTCCGGTAGCGCGGGCGGTCGGGCGTCGGGTTCTCGCGATGCCGGTCGCGGTGCTTGGGCATCGGGCGCGACGCCGCCGGTGTCCGCGCCGGTCGAAGAAGAGCCGTACGACTACGTCCCGCTCGATGCCTACGATGCCGCGCCCGTGGAGGTTGTCGACGACCTGCCGCCGATCGATGTGCCTGATGGTATGGGCTCTGTTCCTGTGCCTGATGGTTCGGACGCACCGGCTACGGCGGCGCCGATGGTTCTTACCGATCTTGAACGCAAGTCCTTGGCGGGGGAGCGTGAACTGCTGACCATGCTCACGAGCTACCCCGACCTGTTCCGCACGTATGCCGATCGCATCTGCTCCATCGAGTGGGTTGACCCACGTCACGAGTCCATCGCATGGGCCGTTCTGGCAACGCCGCCGGGAACCGATCCTGCAGCCTGCATGGATGCGGCGCGCTCGGTGTGTCCCGAGGCGGCAACGCTTGTGAGTGCCGGGCGCATCTCGGCGACGAGCAAGCACCCCACCGAGACGAACATCGTGTTTATGCTCGATACGCTTGAGCTCTACACCATCAAACGCCGCATGCGTGCCGCACAGGCCAAGCTGCGCCAGGACCGTTCGCTCGATGATGAGGCCCGTCGCGCGCTAACCATGCAGGCCGCGCAGGATTCGCAGCGTCAGCGCGAACTGCAAAAGTCAATCGGCGGCGTGGCGGACCCGTTCCGTTTGATTGGCCTGGAGGCCGCAGGCACCGAACAAGCCTAGATGTTGTGGTCAACCAGCGTATTCTCGCCTATATCCAGCCCTCTTTTTGGGTATAGACGTCAATGTGTGTGCTAAAGTATTGAGTCCTGTGGACTATGAAGGGAGAATCTGTGCCAAAAAAGACTGAGAGCACGGGTACTGGGCTGGAATCCTACGTTGCAAAGCTTATGGGCAACGGCTCAAACAGGACTTCGGTAACCGAGGACGAGATTCAGGTCGCCCTGAAGGATATCGATGTTTCTGACGAGCAGCTCACCGCGGTGTATTCCGCGCTGCGCAACAGCGGCATCCAGATTATCTCCGCGAGCGGTAACGACGACGCCCCCATGGACGTCGACGATGATGATAACGATACCGATACCGACGATTTCGATGATGACGACGAGCACGATTCCGGCTCGCTCGACGATCATGAGCTCAAGATGGCCCGTCAGGCCGACGCCGAGATGGGTTCTTCCAAGAGCAAGAAGAAGCGCACCGTGCGCACGTCCCGTTCACGCTCCCGTGTGCGTGGCATCGATGCCTCTACGGTGATGCTGACCGGCGATCCGGTTCGTATGTACCTCACGGAGATCGGCAAGGTCGACCTGCTGACCGCCTCCGAAGAGGTCGATCTGGCCATGAAGATCGAGGCCGGTCTCGAGG
>DBFRXD010000082.1:0-10057 GCA_048502435.1 Collinsella aerofaciens | reverse complement strand
CAAGCGCACAAAGCGGGCGATTTCCTCGGCGCTGAGCAGCTCGTCGTGTGCACGGGGCGCCACGCCGTCGGCCGGCATGCAGTAAATGCAGCGGAAATTGCACTTGTCGGTAACGGCAATGCGCAGGTAGTTGATATCGCGACCAAAGCCGTCATGTTGCACGCGTCCGTCCACGCAGCCCTCCCCTCATGCGGCGTTTTATTCTTCGGAAAACATAATACCCCACGAGAGAATCATGCCGACACCCGTACGACAGGACAGGTCACTTCGAGCAAGACCGGCTTCCCAAGCCCATCCTCAGCACAGACCATCACAACATTCGATGCTTTTCCCGTTTTTGGCAAAAAACGTCGAATGTTGTGATGGTTTGCCTGCCCACGGCACCCCGCAGAAGGACCAAAGCGCCCCTAAAGGCCGCCGTCCCAGTGCCGAATCACGAATTCTCGCAGGTCATTTTGACGTTTCTGGAACGCTTCGCTTCGGTCGCACTTGAGACCCATAGCGAGCGCGATGGCGTTCATCGCCCGGTGCAATTGCAGCTGGTGGGCAAACTGAGTCCCGGTGAGGACGATCATCCTAAAGCCCAGCGCGCTCAGCACGGTCATACGCTCCGCATCCGACGCGCTGCGCTGTTTATCAAGATGATCCGAGCCGTTGTATTCAATCCCCGTACCGCTCGCAGGCGCATATACGTCGATCTCGAAATACCCGGCCTTTGCGAGATACTTGAACTCGCTGGGAACATCGACCCGATGGTTGAGCTCGATCTTGGCGTATCCCAGCCCGCCCTGGGAACGTTTTGCTACAACCATGATTGCGGTGGCCGTCTCCATGGGCGACCGCGCGCCATCGTGCACGCGCTTGAGCGCGGCGGCCGCGCGTATAGCCCCCTGACGAGATCGGTTCTCATTGCAATAAGCGATCAAGTCGGCAACGGTATACCTCTGCCCCATCTCGATATAGTCGCCTGTCGACAGGTGATTCAAATGGTATCGGGCGCAGATTTCATACCCATATTCCAGCTGCTCGGACTCACTCATCCACGAACCCGCTTGGACAAAGCACATGACCTCATCAACCACCAGAAGGCCCTCTGCCACCTCGATAAGATGGCCTGGAGGTACCGGCGCTCCAAACACGTGGCACCTAAATCCAGCCGGCGTCGAGCGCTCAAAATCAAAGTTGACGAGCGTGTCGATATGATCGAGCTCTTCTCGTGGAATACCGAGCGAAACCAGATAGTCGGTAACGATCCCAACTGCCGGTGAAGCCCTCAGCCCCTTGGTATCGAGTCCCAATTTGGGCAGGCTCGCGGTCGGCTCCGCCTCGTTAGCAAGCGAGTCCTCATCGTATAGGCTGCTTGCTCGCGAGAGCGGCTCGGACGGGCGCGCCACGTTGTGGTACAGCCAGGCAGTCTTATGGGACAGGACGATCGGCAGGTCCATGAGCCCTCCAATGGAGTCGGATAACCAACCTTATTCCCCTGCCCACGGGTCCGCACACCTTCGTGCGCAAGAAAGCGATTCCACCCGTTCGAGTGGCAGAAAAACCATCACAACATTCGATGCTTTTCCTGATTTTGGCAAAAACGTCGAATGTTGTGATGGTTTGAGGCGAGGTAAGGGGCACTAAGCCTACACGGCGCATGCCCGTATTCGAATGGAAATGAAAACAGGCTCACTTATTTCGCCCCACTGGCAACATAAACCTTGACTCTACAATCGTTGTAGGGTTTTCACTACACTGGTAGTTAAACGAACCCAGCCAGAAAGCCCCGCCCATGGAACACGACCTCACACGCGGCAATGTCCTTAAGACCATCGCGGTCTTTGCCCTGCCTTATATGCTCTCGTACTTTTTGCAGATGCTCTACGGCATGGCCGACCTGTACATGATGGGGCAGTTTAGCGGCGCCGCCGGCATCACCGCCGTGGCAAATGGCGCGCAGACGCTCTATATGATTACCGTGGCACTCGTGGGCTTGGCCATGGGAACGACGGTGGTCGTCGGCCACGCCGTGGGCTCGCGCCGCTTCGACCGCGCCGAGACCGCCATCGGCAACACCATCACGCTCTTTATGGGCGTCTCGGTAGTGCTGGCCGCCGTCCTGCTCGCACTGTGCCCGCAGATTGTGGCGCTCATTGGCACGCCGGCCGAGGCGGTCGAAGGCACCGCCGCCTACCTGCGTATCTGCTTTATGGGCATTCCGTTTATCGCCGCGTACAACATCCTCTCGGCCATCTTTCGCGGGCTGGGCGATTCGCGCTCGCCCATGTACGTGATTGGCGTGGCATGCATCATCAACATCGCGCTCGATTTTCTGTTTATCGGGCACATGGGGCTCGGTCCCGTGGGTGCGGCGCTCGGCACGGTAACCGCCCAGACGGCCAGCGTTGCCCTCGCGCTCGTGTGGCTCAAGAGCCGCCGCACGAACATCCACGTTAAGCGCAGCGACCTGCGTCCCCGGCCCGAGGTGCTCGGCAGCATTCTTAAGATCGGCGTGCCTGTGGCCGTGCAGGACGGCTGCATCCAGGTGGCGTTTATGTTTATCACCGTCATCGCCAACCACCGAGGGCTCGTCGACGCCGCCGCCGTGGGCCTGGTCGAGAAGATGATCAGCTTTTTGTTCATTGTGCCGAGTTCCATGGGTGCCACCGTCAGCGCGCTCACGGCGCAAAACGCCGGCGCGGGCAAGGGCGACCGCGCGCGTCAGGTGCTCAAGGACGCCATGACCATCTCGGTAGTGTACGGCTGCCTGATCACGGTGCTGATGTGGCTGGTGGCGCCGGCGTTTATCGGCTTTTTTGCCAAAGACGCCGCGGTGGTCGCGGCCGGCACCGGCTATATGCGCAGCTACATTTTCGACGCGATTTTTGCCGGCATCCACATTTGCTTTAGTGGCTTTTTCGCTGCGTATGGCAAGAGCTATATCGGCTTTGCGCACAACGTGCTGGCCGTGGCGCTCATTCGCGTGCCGGGCGCGTGGCTGCTGTCGAACGCCTATTCCGACACGTTGTTTCCCATGGGCATCGCTTCGCCGTGCGGATCGATTTTGTCGGCGGTCATCTGTGTTGTCGCGTTTACCGTGCTCAACCGCCGCGGAGCTTTTGACAAGCTGGTAGCGTAGCGGGGCGACGCGAGCCTGGCGCCCTCCCCGACCCTATTGAAAGGAGCTGTCCTGTGACCGACACGTCAAGTGAACATACTGAGGGCCTGCTCCGCATTGGCGAGGTGGCGCGCCTGTTTAACCTGAGTGTGGGCACGCTGCGCCATTACGAGCAGATGGGCTTGCTGGACCCGGCGCACATCGATCCGACGAGTGGGTACCGCTACTACGGATCGCGGCAGCTCTCCACCCTCAACACCATCAGCCACCTGCGTGTTCTCGACTTGCCGTTGGCGCAAATCCGCGAGTTTGTGACCACGCGCGATGTGGACCTCATGCAGCGGCAGCTAGCTCAGCAGCAGGAGCTCATCGAGCGCAAGCGCCGTGAACTTGAACGCGTGTCGCGCAAGATCGATAACCGGCTTGCGCTGCTGCATGATGCCCTGAACACCGAGCTCGATACCATCTGCACAATCGATGCGCCCGAGCTCCGCTGCGCTGTGCTGCGTGAACGCGTCAACCCTACCGACGCCTATGCGCTGGAGTGGCAGATTCGTCAGCTGCAGAAGGGCCAGCACGAGACCTTTGTTTTTCTGGGCAACTTAGGCGTCGGGATTAGCGCCGAGCGCCTGGCCGGCGGCGACTTTGACGGCTACGACGAAGTCTTTCTGCTGCTGGATGACACGGACGATTACCTACCTGGGCGATGTCGAAGTACGTCCCGCCGCGCGGTGTCTGACGGTCAGCTTCCGCGGCACGCACGGTCAGGCGGTCCCGCGCTATGAGCGCTTACTCGATTACATGCACGAGCGCGACCTGTCCCCCGCCGGTCCCTCGCGCGAAATCGCCCTCATCGACGACATCATCAGCGACGACCCGGGAGCGTATGTGACGAGGATCGCGATACCGGTCCGCTAATCACTACCATTTATCGAGCAATTCCATCCATTTACCTTAATCCGAATTAGATTGTATTTTGTAGCAAATAAAATGACAGCATATTGCCCCCCCATAGGCAGGAGACATTATGCCCAGAGTTCAATCACGTCGCTCGTTTCTTCTCGGCCTAGCCTCGATCATCGGCTTATCCGCGTCACGCCCAACAAGAGTATTCGCTGCCGACTCAAACTCATCCGTCGCTTTTACATCAGACCTAGCACAAGACTACGCGCTTTCCCTGTTGCCCATCGTCGACGGATCCGCGAACTTAGAGATCGAGCAAATCGTTCCCGTATGCCAACAAATCGGCCTTATCTGTGGCTATGAAATCAGTGTCACAAGGGAAGGAAGCCCTTACGGTTATTTAATACTTGACGCATCATATCCTGGGCTTCTGAAGGAGATAACCCTCGGCGATACCATTCTTCCGATTTCAGCTTCTCTATCAAACGCCATTTCAACTTATTCCGGCCAACAGGCCACAAACCCAACCGTACTAATTTCGTACAACGATATTGAATATGGAACTTTGGTGCCAGGAACTAGAGACTGTGTAACCAACTATAACAATATACGGTCTGTCCCGATTGTCACCGAAAAGGGTATAGCACCTCAAAGCAATAACCCAACTTCATGGGATGCTGTCATTATCAATGAAGATGACTTGATGTTGCATTTCCAAATAGACGATTTAAACGGAATACCGTTCCGAGGAGTCTCGGAATCATTAGTTGAAGCCCGCACTAATAAGTATGCATGCGTCGTTTCTGCCTTGTACGCTGTATCAATGCATTACGGTCTCACCAGTTCAAACGCTAATCAATTTAATCCCGATTATTATAAAGAAATATGGAACGTCACTGGCACAACAACGTATAAGACCAATGATCAGGGCGTCGAGTACGGAAGCACGATCATCCCAGATGGAATTGTTCCGTTTAAAAGTCTTGCCGCTCAAAAGGGTAGAGCACTTAATACTCAATTTTTCGGTTATCAGCCTCAATTCGCTCAGTACAGAGCAACTATCGATCAAGGGAATATCGGCTTGTATCATATGTGGATCAACAGCCGAAACAGTGAAGGATCCGTCGAGCTATCAGGTCATACGGTCACGGTAACTGGCTATTTTACTGGGCATAATGGAAGCTCTGGCATCGAACTGCAGTGGCTCGAAGTATTCGACGGATGGAACACTTATCCCCGAGCGATTAACTATGCAACGCCCAATATGGTCAAATTGAACGGAACAGTCTTTTGGTAGACCGGATGGCACCATCAAAATGCTATGGCACCACGGCCTTTGCCCTGGTTACGATATTGGTGATTTTCGCTATGTTTGCATCCGTTTCTTCATGCACAGATAGAGCCCGCTATAGCGGAGGAGATGATTACCTTGTCTTTGGAGCCGGCAGCGTTCATTCTATTGAGGGAACGGAACTCGTAATCCAAACAGACAACAGTCCCCGCTACACCGACGCTGGAAAGCAAACCCGGATTACATTCCCCTCATCTGGCCGAATCAAAGACAAGCTTTCCCAAATCAAAGTTGGGACAAGAGTTTCCTACTCACGCTTTGAGTCGGTAGACGCATCTGGATCATACGAGGGAAACGATATCGAAATTGAACAGGCAAACACTATAAGGAGATGTTGAGGAACTGAGCCTCTGCGCAGTTCCTCAACAAATCATTATGCCTCCGGGACCCTACCCGTCGCCAAAATCTGTTCAAGTACCGCCTCATCCAGCACGGGTACGCCCAGCTGCTCGGCCTTGGTGAGCTTGGAGCCCGCCTTGGCGCCGGCGACCAGATAGCTCGTCTTCTTCGACACACTGCCCGAAACCTTGGCACCGAGCACCTTGAGCGCCGCGCCCGCCTCGTCGCGGGTGCGGTTGACGAGCGTGCCGGTGAGCACGAAGGTCAGACCCGCGAGTGGCTGTGCGTCGGCGAGCTCGCCCGCCACGCCAGCGTCGGCCGCGGCTTGCGCGTGCGCGGCGCCCAGGTCGACCTCGAGCGACAGGCCCGCCTGGCGCAGGCGCTCCAGCACGGCAAGGTTCTCGGGCACGGCCAGGAACTGCTTGACGCTCGCCGCAATCTTGGGACCGATGCCCTCGCACTCGGCGATGTCCTCTTCGCTCGCCAAGATGAGCTTGTCAATCGACAGGAATCGCTCGGCGATGACCTCGCCCACGCTCTTGCCCACGTGGCGGATGCCCAGGGCAAACAGCACGCGACCGAGCGGCTGGCTCTTGGACTTGTTGAGCTCGGCGATGATTTTCTCAGCCGTCTTGAGGCCCACCGGAATGGGGTCGCCCTTCTTGACGCCCTTTTTGCTGTTGGAGCTGGCATAGGTGCGCCCCGTGTCCAAGCCGGCGATGTCGTCGACCGTGAGCTGGTAGAAGTCCGCGACATCGTGGATCAGGCCGGCGGCGATCATCTTGTCGACGATCTCGTCGCCCAGGCCGTCGACGTCCATGCAGCCGCGACTCACCCAATGGAGCAGGCGCTCCTTGAGCTGCGCGGGGCAGTCGATGGACACGCAGCGGTAGGCGACCTCGCCATCCTCGTGGACCACGGGGCTGCCGCACACGGGGCAGACCTCGGGCATGTGCCAGTCGACCGAATCGGCCGGGCGCTTGTCGAGCACCGGGCCTACGACCTCCGGGATTACGTCGCCTGCCTTGTGCACGATGATGGTGTCGCCCTCGCGCACGTTTTTGCGGCGGATCTCGTCGATGTTGTGCAGCGTGGCGCGCGCGATGGTAGAGCCGGCGACCGTCACCGGGTCGAACTCGGCGACCGGCGTGAGTACACCGGTGCGGCCCACCTGGATGCGAATTTCGCGCAAGACGGTCTGCTTTTCCTCGGGCGGGAACTTAAAGGCAATGGCCCAGCGCGGCGCACGGGCGGTAAAGCCCAGGTCGAGCTGCTGCTGAAAGCTATCGACCTTTACGACCACGCCGTCGATGTCGTAGTCCAGGTCGCCGCGGTGCTCGAGCGCCTGGGCACAGAACTCGTGGACCTCGGCCGGCGTGGCGCAACGAGCCACGTTGGGGTTGACGCTAAAGCCGGCGCTACGCAACCAATCGAGGAACTCGCGCTGGCTGTGGACGTGCAGCGGGTCGGTATCGGCGATGGCGTAGATAAAGGTGGCCAGATCGCGGCGCGCCGTGACCTTGGGGTCTTTTTGGCGCAGGCTGCCGGCGGCGGCGTTGCGCGGGTTGGCGAAGGGGTCGCGGCCCTCGGCATCGGCCTCGTCGTTCAGGCGCACAAAGCTGCCCTTGGGCATATAGACCTCGCCGCGCACCTCAATGGTGCGCTCGCGGTCGGCGCCCATGTGAGCGAGCGCCGGCTCGGACAGGTGCATGGGCACATCCTTGATGGTGCGCACGTTGAGCGACACGTCCTCGCCCGTGGTGCCATCGCCACGTGTGGCCGCACGTACGAAGGTGCCGTTTTGGTAGGTAAGGGCCACGCCCAGGCCGTCGATCTTGAGCTCGCAGGTATAGGTGACGCTACCGGCGCCGAGCGCATCCTCGGTGCGTTGGAGCCACGCGTCAAGTTCATCCAAATCCATGGCATCATCCATGGAATACATGCGTGCCATATGCGTGACCGGCGTAAACTGCTCGCTCACGTACCCGCCCACGCGCTGGGTATAGCTGTCGGACGTCACCAGGTCGGGGTAGGTCGCCTCGATTTCCTGCAGCTCAACGAGCATTTTGTCAAAGGCTGCGTCCGTGATCTCGGGCGCATCGAGCATGTAGTAGCGATAGGCGTGGTAATCGAGCTCGTGGCGCAGCTCGGCCGCACGCGCTGCCGCCTGGGCACGGGCGTCGGTCGGTGCGGTGGCTTCCGCGGTCGCGGGTGTTTCGGTATCGATGTCCACGCCGTCACCAAACAGGCTCGATTGCTCCATAGCGGCACTCCTTCGCTCGATTTCAAACGAATACAAGAGTACCACCGGTCGCAATGGGGCCGAATAGCGGTCTCAAACCGCACCGAATCGGCAGCCGCCAGACTGGGGTGGACAGTTAGTTCAGATACGTATAAATCCTAGAGCTGGATTAGGCACGAACACCCCTGTTTCAACTAATATGGGCTCCCTGAGACCATGTAAACGTCCCGCTCGCCCTCCCAAACACCCATTCAAACCCCATCCCAATCAAAAATTGCTCAAAACGCATCCCAAGCTGCCCCAGATTTATACGTATCTGAACTAACTGTCCAGACCATTACGAACCAGGCCTCTTGCCAGCCACAAGTGATCCGTTTTCCTCCGTCCCCAAGGGATCGGTACGAAAAGAGGGGCTGTCTCGCGTTGATGGGACAGCCCCTCTGGCTTCGGCATGTGCGAAATGGCTCGTTAGTAACCCTGGCCGTAGCCCTGACCCTGGCCCTGCTGGCCCAGCAGCTCCTCCAGGTACTGGCGCAGCTGCTCGTCGGTAATACCGCCGTTGCCGGTGTCGGTCGAACTGTCGTCCTGCTGCTGGTTCTGCAGCTCCTCATCGGAGCCCAGCTCGACGGTGACCTTCTTCTCTTCCTTGCCGCGCATGAGCGTGATCTCGACCTTCTCGCCCACCTCGTGGCTGCGCAGCGCGATGATCAGGCCATCGGCGCTCGTGATCTCGTCGTCGCCCAACTTGGTGATGACGTCGCCCTCCTGAATGCCGGCCTTGGCGGCAGGACCGTCCTCAACGACGCTCGCCACATACGCGCCGCTATCGGTGCTCAGCTTGTTGGTGCGGGCGTTGAGCGCGTTGACGCTCGAAAGCGTAGCGCCCATGTACGGATGCACCGGCGTCTTGCCGCCGATGATCTGGTCGGCAATGTTCTTGGCGTAGTTAACGGGAATAGCAAAGCCCACGCCCGAGCTGGAGCCCGAGTAGCTCTCGATGAGCGAGTTGATGCCCACCAGCTCACCGTTGTCGTTGACGAGCGCGCCGCCGGAGTTGCCCGGGTTGATGGCGGCATCGGTCTGAATCATGTTGGCATAGATGGTGTTACCGCTGGTAGAGCTCATGGCCGTGGAACGATAGAGCGCCGACACGATACCCGTGGAGACAGACTGCTCGTTGCCGAACGGCGAGCCGATCGCCATGACCCACTCGCCCACGTTGAGCTTGGAGGAGTCGCCGATCTCGATCGGCGTGAGCTTGGAGGCGTCGGCGTCCTTGAGCTTAATGACGGCGAGGTCGCTCGAAGCATCGTTGCCCACGAACTCGGCCTCATAGGTGGTGCCGTCGTCCATGGTCACCACGTACTGGTCGTAACCATCGACCACGTGGTTGTTGGTGAGGATGTGGCCCTCGGTATCGAGCACCACGCCCGAGCCGACGCTGCCCGAGCTGTCCGACTCATCAGCAGACTGCGAAAGCGAGCCATTCTGGCTGCCGCTCGAAGTGGCGGTGATGGAAACCACGGAGGGCAACGCCTTGGCAGAAACGGCCTCGGCCAGCGTAGTATCCTCGGAGTCAATGGTGATCTTTTGCGTCGACGAACCCGAAGCACCCGCCGTCACGGCGTTCTTGCCGCCGCCGATATCGAGCGTGCCACTCATGATAAGCGCAATGACCAGCAGAGCTCCGCAGGCACAACCGGCGAGCGCCGTAATAAAGATCGGCAGCTTTTTGGTCTTGGTCTTGACCACTGTGTGCTTGTTTACAACCTGCTGGCCGCCCAGCGGCTGGCCGGTCTGCGTGTCGTAAGCCTGCACGTAGGGAATGTTGCTGCCGGCAGGCGTCGACTCCACCTGCACACGCGGCTGCTGCTGGGTCTCGCCGGCGTGACCCGCATCCTGGGGGCGCTGGGAATCGTTCTCGCTCATGGCTGCGATCCTTTCGTCAAATAACCAAAGGCCCGCCAAACATGTGGCGGGCCATCATTGTTCACGTTGAGTTGTACCCCAATATGCGGGCGCAAGTGTATGAGAACGCAATCTTTTAGGAAGGCTTAAGTTCTGCTGCAGATTCGAGAGGGACCCGCACCTGCGTCAAAACCACCACAAAGGTTCC
>DBFRXD010000081.1:0-3047 GCA_048502435.1 Collinsella aerofaciens | reverse complement strand
CGACGACCTGGATCACCGCATTGACGCAATCTGTGATGCCTGGGAGATCAGCCTGAAATACGCCAAGCCTGCGGACCACAAGAATGAGATCGTGGCGCCGCTGTCGCGCGACAACGTGGCGGGCACCAATGACAATAAGTACCGCCTAGACTTTGAGGAGCGCTATCCCGGCGCCAAGCCTGTCGAGGTGAACTAGCGCTTTGTCGTTCCCGAGCCGGCAGTTAGGGACGTTCCTAAACTGCCGGCAGAAAAGGAACGTCCCTACCTGCCGGATAAAATACGAGCGAGGATTTTGAGGTCCTCGCTCGTTTTTGTTTTAGGTGATGTTTCGACCGTGCGGCTACTTGTCGGCAGCGGTCTTTTTGGTAGTCGACTTCTTGGCCGTCGTCTTTTTGGCGGTCGTCTTCTTGGCAGCAGTCTTCTTTGCCGCCGTCGTCTTCTTGGCCGTGCTCGCCTTGGTCGTGGTCTTGCGACCGCGGGTGGGCTTCTTCTCCTTGGTCGGGCAGTCCATGTTCACGCAGATGCGCCACGGGCCGCGCGCCGTGTTGACCACCACGATGGGAGCGCCGCACTCGGGGCAGGTCTCACCCGTCGCCTCGAGCTTGCCGCGCGCCGGCAACGGATAGCTCACGCCGCAGTCGTCGTAGTTGGTGCAGCGGATAAAGCGCTTGCCGCTCTTCTCGCTCTTGTGCGCAATCAAGTCACCGTGACGCCCGGCCTCGGCGCACACTTTGCACTCGCCCACCTTAAGGTCAGGCTCGTAGTTGGTGGGGCACGTCGGGTTCACGCAAATCTCGAAGGCCTTTTGGCGGAACGGCTGACACTTAATGCGCGGCGCGCCGCACTCGGGGCACACGGCCGCCTCGCCCTCGAGCGGGCTTACCTTGACGCCGCTCGGCACCGGATAGGTAACGTCGCAGTCGGGCCAACCCATGCAGCCGATAAAGCTGCCGCGGGTCTTGGCGCTCGTCTTCATAACCAGGTCCTTGCCGCATTTGGGGCAGGCGCCCACGCGCGCATCGGCCGTGACGGCGTCGCTGATGGCGTCGCCCAGCTCCTGCGTGTGCTTGAGCAGCTCGTCGAGCACGCCAGCCAGCAGCGCGCGCGAGTGCGTCACGACATGCTCTTCGGTATCCTCGCCGCGCTCCACACGGGTCATATCGCCATCGAGCTCGCTGGTCATATCGGGGCTCGTGATGCGCGGGGCAAACTGCGTCAGCGCGTCGATGATGGCAATGCCCAGCTGGCTCGGCTCCACGGGATCGTTTTTGAGATAGCGCACGGCATATAGGCGCTCGATGATGCTCGCGCGCGTGGACTTGGTGCCCAGGCCGCGCTTTTCCATCTCCTGCACAAGCTTGCCCTGGCTGTAGCGCGCGGGCGGCTCGGTCTGCTTGGCCTCGAGTTTAATGTCGAACACGTCGACCGTATCGCCCTGCTCCAGCGGCGGCATCTGCTCATCGCGCTTAAGTCCGTACGGATACGCCTCGCGGAAGCCCGGAGTCACGAGCACATCGCCCGAAGCCACGAACGGCTCACCGTTCACGTCGAGCTCGAGCTTGGTGTTCTCGATGGTCGCGGGACCCATAAGCGTCGCCAGGAAGCGACGGGCGATCAGATCATAGAGCTTGCGTTGGCCGCCGTCGAGCATGGACGGATCGCCCTCGCCCGTGGGGTAGATAGGCGGGTGGTCGGTGGTCTCGACTTTACCGCGCGTGGGCTTCATGGGACCAGCGAGTACCTTTTTGCACACGGGTGCCAGCGCCGGGTTGATCTTTGCCAGGTCACTCACCACGGCGCCCAAATCGAGCGTCGCGGGATACACGGTGTTGTCAACACGCGGGTAGCTGATAAGGCCCGCCATGTAGAGGGACTCGGCGATGCGCATGGTACGCGCAGGCGAGATGCCCTCGGCAGCGGCGGCGGCCTGCAGCGAGGTGGTCGCAAACGGCGTGGGCGGCTGCTGCTTGCGGGAGCGCTTGGTCACCGCGGCGACGGTTGCCGTCGCGACGCCGTCAACATGGTTGTACGCCGTCTCAGCAGCATCCTTGTCGGTAAAGCGTGCCGTCTTGTGCGCAATCTTAAAGCGGTCGTCCTCGGCAGCGCCCTGTGCGGCGCCCATGCCGCGGATCTGCCAATAGTCCTCGGGCACAAACACCATGCGCTCGCGCTCGCGCTCGACCACCAGGGCAAGCGTCGGCGTCTGCACGCGGCCGGCGGAACGCACGTTGCCAAAGCCGCCAAACTTGGCGAGCGTCAGGTAGCGCGTGAGCACCGCACCCCAGATGAGGTCGATGTGCTGACGGCTCTCGCCGGCATCGGCCAAGTTCTGGTCAAGCGAGACGAGGTTATCGAAGGCCTGCGTGATCTCGGCCTTGGTAAACGAAGAGTACTGGGCGCGGGCGACCGGCAAGTCCGGCGCAACCTCGCGTACCTTGTTGAGGGCGTCCGAACCGATCAGCTCGCCCTCGCGATCGAAGTCCGTAGCGATGATGACACTGTCGGACTTTTTGGCGAGGTTCTTGAGCGAGCGGATGAGCTCCTTCTCGGCCGGCAGCTTAATGACGGGTGCCCAGGTGAGATACGGCAGGCTCTCGAGCTTCCAGCCCTTGATGGAGATGCCGTCGGCAAGGAACGGCTTGCGCTTGGTGTCGTAGGGCGGGCGTGCCAGGCCATCGGGCATGTCGGCCGGCAGCATCTCGCCGTCCTCAGTGACCGAATACCAGCCCAGCTTTTTATCGAACAGCACGCTGTCGCAAAAATCGGGCGCAAGGATGTGACCGGCAAGGCCGATCGTCACGCACTCCTCGCCCTTCCACTCAAAACGGTAGATGGCGGTGTTGTACACCTTATCCTTTTTGGGTTTACCCGTGGACAGACGCTCGGCGATCTGACGCGCGGCGTCGTTTTTCTCGGCGATGATGAGCTTCAAAAGAGGCTCCTATCTCGTGTCTCTGCGGCTACGCCCGCCCGTATGGCGGCCGATTTACGCCCTTGCTTGCTCGATCTGCCCGATGAGCCAATCGCACCAGGCATCCATGCCCTCG
>DBFRXD010000080.1:0-9664 GCA_048502435.1 Collinsella aerofaciens | reverse complement strand
CGAGGGCACCACGGGCATGATGGAGGGCTTCGCCATCCCGCATGCCAAGTCCGACGCCATTACCGAGGCTGCCGTCATCGTCGTCAAGGACGAGTCCGGCGTGACCGGTTGGGACACCATGGACGGCGCTCCCGTCAACGTGGCTATCGCCCTGCTCATCCCCGGTGCCCAGGCCGGCACTACGCACCTCAAGATCCTGTCCAAGGTCGCCGAGGCGCTCATGGACGAGGACTTCCGTGCCACCGTCAAGGGTTCCACCGACGCCGCCGAGATCGCCAAGACGATCAACGCCCGTCTGGTCTAATCCCGCAACACGCGAATACCATCGCCCCCTGTAACAAAGGCGAGGACTCCACTCGGAGCCCCCGCCTTTTTTCATTCCCTTCTGTAAGGTGCGGTGAAATAGGGATTGTTTAAACGTTTCAACCGCAAAATCAGTCCCTATTTCACCGCAACTTCCAGAAGGGCATAGAGGGAACTGCCCATTGAGTCTTTGTCGCGAACAGATCCTCAGCCAGAATTCCGTTCACACGATATTGCTCTGAGCCGACCGAGTTTCCGCAGCTTGCCTGCCGGGCGGGGCGGTTAAGTTTGTCGCGAGTTCCGCACGCAAAGGAAAGCACTTAATGTGCTTTCCGTCTTGCGCAGGACTGTAGAGCAGGAAACTTAATTACGCGCCGCTCCCCGCCCGCGCCGGGCAAACCCTCCCTTGTACTCCATCTCACTAAAGTGTATGATTCTGAACGTTACATGATTCACTTTACCTAACTAAAGTGCCACCAAGGGGGAATACCATGAATACCGATATGTCTCGTCGTCAGTTTGTTGGTCTAGCCGGCTCGCTCGCCACGGTGCTTGGCCTTGGTCTTGTCGGTTGCGGCGGTGGTGCCGGCAAGGGCTCCGCTGCTGGCTCTGCCGCAGCCAAGGATGTGAAGGGCGCTGCGGAGTCCAAGAAGCTCGTGGTGGGCTTTGATAAGTCCTATCCTCCGTACGGCTTTGTGGGCGATGACGGTGAGTACACGGGCTTTGACCTCGACCTTGCCAAGGCCGTTGCCGATAAGCAGGGCTGGGAAGTCGATTACGAGGCCATCGATTGGGATGCCAAGGACACGCTGCTCAACTCTGGCGCCATCAACTGCATCTGGAACGGCTTTACCATGGAGGGCCGTGAGGACGACTACACGTTCTCCGAGCCGTACATGCTCAACGAGCAGGTGCTGGTGGTCAAGAAGGATGCGGGCATCAAGGGCTGGGACGATCTTGCCGGCAAGACCGTGATTACCCAGACTGATTCCGCTGCGCAGGACGTGCTTGAGGGTGACCAGAAGGATCTGGCAGCGACGTTTGCCACGCTCGACACGATCGGCGAGTACAACACGGCCTTTATGCAGCTCGAGAGCGGCGCGGTCGATGCCGTGGCTTGCGATCTTTCGATTGCCCAGTATCAGCTTGCCGCCAAGCCCGATGCTTATACGCAGCTTGATGAGCCGCTGTCCAGCGAGCACTACGCCGTCGGCTTTAAGAAGGGCGACACCAAGTCGGCCGACGCCGTGACCGAGTCGCTCAAGGCGCTCTACGAGGACGGCACGGTTAAGGACCTGTGCGACAAGTATTCAAGCTATGGTTTGTCTTTCGATAATTGGGTGCTCAAGTAATGTCTATTCAGGTCATGATGCAGATGCTTGGCCAGGGATTCCTGGTCAGTTTGCAGCTGTTTGTGCTGACGCTGCTTGGGTCGATTCCCCTGGGAATTCCCGTGGCGTTTATGCGCATGAGCAAGGTCGCACCGCTGCGCTGGATCGCGCGTATCTACATTTCGGTCATGCGCGGTACGCCGCTCATGCTGCAGATGTTTGCCATCTACTTTGCCCCGTACTACGTGTTCGGCATTTCACTCACGCCCGATTCCAAGTGGACGGCGTGCGTTGTGGCGTTCATTATCAACTACGCCGGTTACTTTGCCGAGATCTGTCGCTCGGGCCTGCAGTCGATTCCGCGCGGTCAATATGAGGCCGCCGAGGTGCTGGGCTACTCGCGCCTGCAGACGTTTTTGTACATCGTGATGCCGCAGGTCGCCAAGCGCATTTTGCCGGCGATGGGCAACGAGATTATCACGCTGGTCAAAGACACGTCGCTGGCGTTTGCCATCGGCGTGGGGGAAATGTTCTCGACGGCCAAGGCGCTGGTTGCCTCTCAAGTGAGTATGGTGCCGTTTGCAATTGCGGCGCTGATCTACTGGGTCTTTAACTTTGTGGTCGAGATGCTGCTGGGCGCCGCCGAGAAAAAACTGGATTACTACCATGATTAATTCGGTAATGAATATATCGAACGCGCGCAAGGCGTTTGGCGGCAATGAGGTGCTCAAGGATATCTCGCTCGAGGTAAAACGCGGCGAGGTTGTGGCGATTATCGGGCCTTCAGGCGGCGGTAAGTCCACGCTGTTGCGTTGCGCCACACTGCTCGAGACACTCGACGGTGGCTCGCTTTCGTTTGGCGACCTTGCCGTTGCGACGGACGCGGGGTCGGGTGCGGTATATGCGAAAGGCGACGTGCCCAAGCAGGCACGCTCGCGTTTTGGTCTGGTGTTTCAGAACTACAATCTGTTTCCGCACTATACGGTGATGAAAAACATCACCGATGCCCCGGTTCGCGTACTCAAGCGTCCGCGCGAACAGGCGGAAGCCCGCGCTCACGAGCTGATTGCGCAAATGGGGCTTACGGGCAACGAGAACAAGGTTCCGTGTGAGCTTTCGGGCGGTCAGCAACAGCGCGTGAGTATCGCCCGCGCCTTGGCGCTCGACCCGGAAATCTTGTTCTTTGACGAGCCGACCTCGGCGCTCGATCCCGAGCTAACGGCCGAGGTGCTGCGTGTCATTAAAGACCTTGCCGCGCAGAATATGACGATGGTGATCGTGACCCACGCGATGCAGTTTGCGCGCGATGTTGCCGATCGCGTGGTCTTTATGGACGGAGGCCGCATTGTCGAGGAGGGTCCGGCCGAGCAGGTTATCGACCATCCGCGCGAGCAGCGCACGCGTGAGTTTTTGAGCCGTATCGAGGGATAGGCTCAGGTATTTGCTCAACTATTAATTGAGGCGAAGCCGCCGCAGGTCTTACGGTCTGTGGCGGCTTTTTGTTTGCATCGGCGGGGTTCAATAATCGCCTCACAAGCTTGTCTCTTCCTCTCGCCGCCTGTATTCATACGTGTGCCGAAAGGTGTGCATGGACGGTCGCCCGTGAGGGTAGGGTGGTGGCATAGGACATTTGGAGGGTGAGTCGGCTCGGCTGCCGACCATGCTGCTCCCGGGATGGCACCGACCGCGAACTCTCCCCGTTGGCGTCGCGCAATGCGCGCGGCCCTGCAAGGAGGTCATCATGGGTGCTCCCAAGACCGGCAATGTAAGGAACGTGGTGCTCGTAGGCCAAGGCGGGGTGGGCAAGACTTCACTCGCCGAGGCCATGCTCCACCTTTCTGGCAAGACCGCCCGCCTGGGCGGCCACGACGGCACCAAGCCCACGCTCGACTATGACCCCGAAGAGGTCAAGCGTGCATTTTCCATCTCGACGACCATTGCACCGATCGACTGGAAGGGCGCGCGCATCAATGTGCTCGATGCCCCGTGTTACCCCGATTTTATCGGCGACGCCTTTGCCGCGATGAGCGTCTGCGAGACGGCCCTGTTTGTGGTCGACGCCGAGGCCGGCCCGCAGCCTACGACGGTTAAGCTCTGGTATGCCGCCGAGGACCTGCGCTTGGCGCGTGCGGTGTTCGTAAACCGCCTGTCGCGCTCCGAGGCCAGCTTTGCGACCACGATGGACCTGCTGCAGGAGCGCTTTGGCACGCGACTGGGCGCCGTGACCCTTCCCTGGGGCGAGGGCGAGGACTTTGATGGCATCATCGACCTGGTGCGCATGAAGGCGCGCCATTGCAACGGCGCCGAAGCCGTTGAGTCGGAGATTCCCGAGGAGTATCGTGCCCAGGCCGAGGAGGCCCACGACCATCTGTGCGAGCTGGTGGCCGAGGCTGACGACGAGCTGATGATGAAGTACTTGGAAGGCGAGGAGACGCTGACGCAGGAGGAGCTCGAGGGCTTGCTGTCGAAGGCGATTGCCGAGCGCATCTTTGTGCCGGTCTTTGCGGGCGATTGCATTAAGGAGCAGGGCGTCAACTCGCTGATGGATGACATCGCAACGTACTTCCCGGCGCCGACCGACTACGGCGAGATGCCGCTTATCGACGGCGATTCGCTCAAGATTTCGAGCGACGATGACCGTCCGGTGGCGTTTGTGTTTAAGACCCTGGCCGATCCGCAGCAGGGTCGCATCAGCTTTATCAAGGTGCTGACGGGTACGCTTGAGCCGGGCCTTGAACTAATCAACGCGCGCACCCGCAAGAGCGATCGTCTGGCTCACTTGTATGTGATGTGCGGCCGCGACATGACCGAGGTCGGTCACGCCTATGCCGGCGACATTATCGTGGCGCCCAAATTGGCGGCCGAGACGGGCGATACGCTCTCGATTACCGGCAAGGTCGAGGCTGCGGCGTTTAAGTTCCCCAACTCGCAGTACCGCATTGCCATCGAGGCCGAGAATCGCGGCGACGAAGAGAAGCTCTACACGTTTATCGAGAAGGCCTGCAAGGCCGATCCGACCATGAGCATCGACCGCGACGAGGAGACCGGCCAGACCATTATCTCCGCCGTTGGTGAGGCGCAGGTTTCGGTGCTGCTCAACCGTCTGGAGGACCGCACCAAGGTCGTTGCCAAGAGCGTGCCGATCCGCATCCCGTATCGCGAGACCATCCGCCGCACGGCGAGCGCTCAGGGCCGCCACAAGAAGCAGACCGGTGGTGCCGGTCAGTATGGCGACTGCTGGCTGCGCGTTGAGCCGCTCATTGGGCCCGACGGCACGAGCGATGGCTATGAGTTTGTGGACGAGGTCGTAGGCGGCCGTATTCCGCGCTCGCTGATCCCCGCCGTGGACAAGGGTGTCCAGGAGACCATGAAGGACGGCATCATTGCCGGCTACCCGCTCACGGGCATTCGCGTGGCTGTGTACGACGGCTCGTATCACAGCGTCGACTCCAACGAGATGGCGTTCCGCGCGGCGGCTCGCATCGGCCTGCGCAAGGCATGCGCCGATGCCGACCCGGTGGTGCTGGAGCCCATCGAGGAAATCACGGTGACTATCCCCGAGAGCTACGCCGGCGCCGTGATGGGCGACATCTCGGCCTCGCGCGGTCGCGTGACAGGCATGGAGACCGATGAGCGCGGCGACACCGTGGTCATCGCCCAGGCGCCGCTGGCCGAGCTGACGGATTACTCGACGCGTCTGCGCTCTATCACGCGCGGTACGGGCGACTTTACCATGAAGCCCGCTGGCTATGAGCAGGTGCCTTATGACGTTCAGGCCAAGCTGGTCGAGCGCTATGAGGAGGGCCGTGCCAAGTAGCGTGTGGCTTTGCTTGCAATGTGGGCGCTGACGAAAAGGCCACCCTGGGTAATCCAGGGCGGCCTTTTTTTGATCCCTTGGGGACGGAGGAAAACGGATCATTTTTTGGGTTACGGGCGGCGCTGTCGGTACTAGTCGCCAGATGCCTGGTTGCGGCCGGTGGCGTAGTCGATTTGCACGTGCGGCTGCAGGTTGTAGCAATATACGTGGAAGCAGAGGGTCTTGCCGTGGTCCTCGATCGATTGCGCCTCAAGGCGCACACCGCGGCAGACAAGTTCCTCTTCGCTATACATGGGCGTGACGCGGTAGAGCACATGGTTGCCCGTGTCGCGGATGTAGCCGAGAATCTGCTCCTCAAACGGCAGCATGCCCGTTTCGTTGAGATAGCGCGTGCCGGTGAGGAGATTTTTGCGGTTGGCGTTTTCGCCGCAGAGCGACCAGGCGATGAGGTGGCAGCGGTTGTAGAGGCTCTGGCCCGGAATAAAGTCGTAGCGCTGCTGGTGCCAACCGGCAGGATGGATGCGCGAGATATCGCCGCGCTTTCCCTGTCCGAGCGACTCGGGGCCTACGCAGGCGAGCGCCTTGCGGGTGCGGCCTAGGCTATCGAGCTTGGAGAATTTCTTAAAGCAGCCCTCTTCGGTGGCGCGATCGTATTCATCGAGTGTGAATGACGGCGTGCCGAGCGGGTGCGTGCTGTCGGCGCGAAGGGCAACGTAGGGGTTGCCGGCGTAGTCGGGAATGCTGCTGAGATAAACACCGCGGGCGCGGTTGAGGTCGGGGTTTTCGACCTCGTCGATGGGGGTGGCGGCGCTGTCCGCGGAAGCGCCGTCGCCGGTGTCGGTTGCGGCGGAATCGGAGCCATCGCCAGGGTCCTGGTCGTTTTGAGGGTCCGAGGAGCTCGCCGTTCCCGATTCGAGCCGGGCGACCAGGTCCGCCTCGTCGTCGGTGCGGCTGGGACTTTCGTTTTGTTTCTCGGCCAGAGCTACCGCCTGCTCATCGCTTTGCGGCGACAGCAACTTGGGCGCTCCGTCGAGCGATCCCGTAAACAGCGCAAACCCGAGCACCACGGCGGTGCCGATGGAAAGTACTTGCTTGTAGGCGGACTTGCGCGACATTGAGGCTCCTGGATGGGCGGTTGGGAATCTACCAGTCTAGCAGGAGCCGGCAGGGGCCGTTCTGTCGAACAGATACTCAAGATTTTGGGGCAAACGCTGCTGGTTCATTTGCCCCATATGGAGCTGCAGCGGTTATGCATGTGGGGCTATTCGGAGTTTCCCCAGATAAAACCTACCAAAATAAACCTGTCCTTTTTTGGCAGGCTAATCGTGAGTTATTTCACCGCAACTTAGGGTACGGTTAGGAAGTGTGCACCTTAAAGAGTGGAGCCCTTGATTAGAGAGATTACGCTCGTCTCTCTAAATATCTCTTTAAAGAGAAGGTCAGTTAAAGAGATAACATTAGGAAATCTAGCAGTGAATTTGATGCATCTCTCTAAATTTCTCTCTAAAATAAGATGCCTATCTCTCTAAAGTTAGAGAGATATACTATACTTTAGAGAGATAAATCTATCGTTTTAGAGAGACGGAATGCCAATGCTGCTGGATGAACCTCTTGGCCTTATCGTTGAGCGCCTTCGCAGGCGGGGGACTGATGACGCATCGGTAGAAGTTAAAGCCTGCACGAATAAATTGAGCGCAGACGTATGGGAGACAGTGAGCGCTTTTGCGAACACTGCGGGTGGGCTCATTATTTTGGGCCTGAACGAGGCCGAAGGATTTGTTCCTTCGGCTAACTTTGCTATCGATAGGGTGCGCGATCAGTTTGTTTCGGGTATCGGAGACGGAGGCTCAGCGGCAGTGGTGACCCATGCGCCGCGGTACGAGCTTGATCGAGGCGAGGTCGACGGGCTCCAGGTGCTTCTGGTGCGCATCTTTGAACTTGAGCTTAAAGCGAAGCCTTGCTATATCGGCGCGCGCGGCGTGCAGAACGGTAGCTACAAGCGCGTGGATGATAAAGATATCAAGATGTCACCCGCTGAGCTATATGAGCTGCAGAGTGCGTTGCTTCCGAGCGATGCAGACGGCACGGTGGTTTCGGAGGCAACGGTCGAGGATTTGGATCCAGATGTCGTGCGGTCTATTATCGCAAATCGCCGGCTGCAGACCCCGCGCGTTTTGCGCGGGGCCGATACGCTGGAAAAGCAGCTGGTCAGACTCAATATCACTACAAAGGATGGTGCCGTGAAGCTCGCGGGGCTTCTGTCGGCGGGAATTTACCCCCAGCAGTTCTATCCCAAACTGATGATCGATGTCGCCGTTCATTCCGATGTGGAAAAATCTGCACCCGGGCAACCCCGGTTTATTGACCGCCAGTTGTGCGATGGCCCGATTCCGGCTTGCATCGAAGATGCCCTTGCCGCGATTGGACGAAACTTGCGCAAAGCGACGATAGTGCAAGGCGCTGGCAGAAGGGAGGATTGGGAAGTTCCCCAGGAGGTTTTGCGCGAGGCCTTGGCAAATGCCTGCATCCATCGAGAATATTCGCCCATGTTTGTGGGGCAGGCCGTGAGTGTCGATATCTATCCAGACAGAATAGAGATCAAAAACCCTGGCGGGCTTTGGGGCGGAAAGACGGTGGACAATCTTGCAGACGGGGAATCGCGCTGCCGAAACCCAAAGCTCATGAGCCTAATGGGGGCGACGCCGTTAGAGCATGCCGAGGGGGCCGTTGCGGAAAGCCAGGGATCTGGTATCCCGGCTATGATTCGCGAGATGGAGTCTCGTTCGCTTGGCAGGCCGAAATTTATCGTTAAGGCCGATTCGTTTACGGTGCTGCTTTCCCGGCACGGGGCGGAGCTTGCTGAAAACCGTACGTGGATTCAGAGTCATGTGGGCACCGAGCTGACGGATCGCGAGGAAACACTGCTCATGTTTATGCGGGAGCATAGGTGCGTATGCGATGTTCAAAAAATACGAGAGGCCCTGAAGTGGGATTCGGATGACATTCGCCTGATCTGCGGGGACCTTGTGGATAAACATGTCCTGTCAAAATGCGGCAAAGACACGTTCGAAATTATCGATATGAACAGAGAATCGTCAGCTTCGACGGCGGATAGGATCCTGGAGGCTCTCAGCGCCGAAGTGGATATGACGGCGCGAGAAATAGCGGTTGCATCGGGGGTCAGAATTTCGTCTGTCCGTTACCATCTGCCAAAAATGGCGGATAAAGGACTCATCGAAGTAATGGGTTCATCGACGAGCCGCAACCGCCGCTATCGGAAGAAGTAGATGCAGCCGAATTGCCCCTCTATCGTCTCTCGAAGTTTGATGGGTGCTAGAGGGGCGACTGCCTCGCGATATTTTCCCAAGATAAAACCTGCCAAAACAAACCTGTCCCTTATTGACAGGTCAGTTAACGCAGTCCAGGTTGAGCATATGTGAGCGAGCGGGCTCCGGGTGCGGTAAGGTGACGTGAAACAAGCGGGCGCTGACCTTTTGGTCGCGCCCGTGAAGTTGAACGTCAGATTGCCGTGCCCGGAGCCCGCGCAGCGCCGAGCAGTTACGCCGTTTGTAAAACGGCGCAATCTAAAGGTTCATGTTGCCGTGGATGTAGGGGGTGACCTCGGGGGAGATATGGTCGCAGCCCAGCTCGCGCAGCGCGGGCTCGATAACGGCGGGCAGCGGGGTTTTGCCCTCGGCATCGACGGCGTTGCCACCGAGGGCAGCAATCTTGGCGACATCTGCGGGTGCGGCCTCGATATGCATGCAGCCGCCGATCAAGCGCGCGCGTACCTGTGCCAGATCAAGATCGTGCAGGTAATCCTCGCAGGCGCGGATTAAATCGACCTTCTCGCGCGTAAGCTCCTCGCCCGTGGGGACGCGGGTGGCAAGACATGCTCCCGCCGGCAGGTTCCAAACGGGATAGCCCCATGCGCGCAGCAGCTCGCGCTCTTCGTCCTTGGTAAAGCCGACCTCCATAAGGGGTGAGCGTACGCCGAGCTCTTCTGCCGCACGCATGCCGGGGCGGTAGTCACCGCGATCGCTTGCATTGCTGCCATCGATGACGGTGGGAAAGCCGAGCGACTTGGCGTGGTTGACGATGGCGGTAAAGCCGGCGTGCTTGCAGTGGTAGCAGCGATTAGCATCGTTGCAGGCTACTTGGGGGAGCTGCAGCTGATCCACCGAAAGATTGAGCACGGGGAGCTTAAAATGCG